>JBCDLR010000247.1:0-6049 GCA_038745205.1 Verrucomicrobiota bacterium | reverse complement strand
GTGAGATCCGCGTGGTGGAAATGAAGGTAAACCGCCTCCGGCATCCCCATTTTCTCAAATACATCCCGCTCCAATTCACCCCGGATGACCCCTCCCGCCGCTTCGCTGCCATCGATCTCGGGCCGGGAATCGGTGGGCAAAAAACTCGCACTCGCGGCGAGAACCTGCTCTCCAAGAAGCGGACCGCCGCCGATGATCTCATAGAGGTAACACCCTTGAGCGTCGTAGTCCTCGTGCAAAGTCAGGGCGAGCTGAAACCGCGCCGCGCCCACCAGTTCCCTCCATTCGCGGATAACCGGTTCACGATCGTCGTGAAACAACCGGTTGATGTCCCGCCCGCCTCCGTCCCCGCGCGTGTTCGCGACGACGCCCCGCGGGTTCAAGCATGGAATGATCAACCCCGATAACCCGGCCATCGCATCCGTGTTCGCCTCCGCCCACTCGAGCAGACCCCATATTGCCGCCGGCTCATCGCCGTGCACGCCCGCACAAAGGTAGACGTCAGACTCGCCCGTGTTCGACCACCCGGGTGAAGTGACCGCGTAGACCGACGCTTCCCCTTCCCGCGCGAAAGGCGCGACCTTCCAGCCCGTGCGTGAAGCCACGCCGAACCAGCGACGATGAAGCTCCTCGACGTCGTGAGCCCGGTGGGCGGCGTTGTATCTATCTTCCTCGTTCAAAGCTGAAAAAGCCAAAGGTCCGGCACTGCATGCAGCACCGGACCTTGGCTCCTCCCACCACCAACTCAACCACGTTTACCGCCTATACCCCCGATCCTTTGAAAAGATCCTTCACTCCGCCCAGGGCCCCCAGCATGTTGGACGCCTCGTAGGGCAGGTAGACCGTCTTGTTGTCCTGTCCGGAAACCATCTCTTTGAGCGTTTCGACATAGCGCATGGCAATGAGGTAGTTGGCCGGGTCCGCCTTCTCGCCATCCAGCGACTCCTTGACACGGGTGATGGCCGCGCCCTCCGCCTGCGCGATGCGTTCCAAAGCCTCGGCTTCACCCTGGGCCCGCAGAATGGCGGCCTCCTTGTCACCCTCGGCCTTGTTGATCTCCGCCTGGCGAAGACCCTCTGCTTCGAGGATTTCCGAATTCTTCTTGCCTTCCGCCTCAAGAATGATGGCCCGGCGGTCCCGCTCCG
Source organism: Verrucomicrobiota bacterium (assembly GCA_038745205.1). Lineage (GTDB taxonomy): Bacteria > Verrucomicrobiota > Verrucomicrobiia > Verrucomicrobiales > DEV007 > JBCCWV01. The sequence goes on along the minus strand of JBCDLR010000247.1, from coordinate 4,904 downwards.
CACGCATCTGCTTCTCCATCGCTTCCTGCACATCCGCGGGAGGGATGATGTCCTGGATCTCCACGCGATTCACCTTCACGCCCCACTTGTTGGTCGCCTCGTCAAGGATCATGCCGATCTTCTTGTTGATCGTGTCCCGCGAGGTCAACGTCTGATCGAGGTCGAGCTCGCCAATGACGTTCCGCAAGGTCGTTTGCGTCAGCTTTTCAATCGCGTTCGGCAGGTTGTTGATCTCATAGACCGACTTCATGGCATCGGTGATCTGAAAGTACACGAGGGCATTGATCTGGATGCCGACGTTGTCGGAAGTAATCACGTTCTGCTTCGGGAAATCGTAAACCGTCTCCCGCAAGTCGATGCGCGACGTGATCTTGTCGATCATACGCGTCGTGCCGTCGATGGGCTTTTCTGCGGCAAATCGCCAATTGACGGCGCGCGGCCGGTCAATGACCGGCCAGATGATGTTCATCCCGCTCTCCAGCGTCCGATGGTAGCGGCCCAAGCGCTCAATGACCATCGTCTCTGAATGCCGGACGATCTTGAAGCCCATGATGGCAAAGGCCACCACGAGGGCGATGAAGAAGATGAGTACAATTACTAGTGGGTGCATTTTTCTGTTTTTGTTAGTTTCGATTCATGAGCTCCGTGGCCTGCGGACGTGGAGGGTGGCTCCCTCGACGGCCTCCACAACGACTTCGATGCCCTCGGAGAGGCTCAATCCGTCCTCCGAGACCGCGCGCCATTCCTCAGCCCCGAGACGCACGCGCCCTGCCTGCCCCCCTTCAGGGATGGGAGAGGTGATAACACCACGTTTCCCCCTCATCGCATCGACATTGGATACCCGGTGGTCGCTAGTGTGGTAAAAGTGACGCTTGGCCACCGGTCGAATTCCAAAGACAAAAACGACCGAGACAATTGCGAAAACGCCGACCTGCCAAGTCAGTGAAGCGTCGTAGTACGCGGCCACTCCTGATCCGACCGCCGCAATCCCCAGTCCGAGCAGGAGAAAGTCGCCGGTGAAAATTTCGAGGATGCAAAGAACGCATCCCGCAATGATCCAATAATGCCAAGGTTCCATGGTTCAATTCGGTTTTTTAGTTCCGCAATCTCCCGCAGGCCTCGTCTGCCGCCAATTACAATGGGGGTGTGGGTTTGTAACAGGCGCCATTGCGATCTGCCGCCCGGCGTGGCACCTTGTGCTCCTGTTCCGCCACGACACGGCGGCCATACCCATGATCCAGATTTCCTCCCTTCGACTGCCCGTCGATCATTCCGAGGCCCAACTTCGGTCTGCCGTCCTCTCCGCTCTGAAATGCCACGAGGACGACCTTCTTTCCTTTTCCGTCCTCAAACGCTCGATCGATGCGCGGAAGCACCGGAAGGAAGGCGTCATTTTCAACTACATGCTTCAAGCCGACGTCGCGGACGAAGCCAGTGTTTTTGCAGCCTGCGGTTCAGATCCCAATATCCAGCCGTTGAAGGAACGGCACTACGCTTTTGCCTCGCGGGAGGCATCGGAAGCCGAGGATCGCCCGGTGATCATTGGAGCGGGACCCTGCGGTCTCTTTGCCGCGTTGTTGCTCGCCCGACACGGACAGCGCCCCATCCTTCTTGAGCGCGGAAAACCCGTCGGCCCGCGGGCGCGGGACGTCACGAGTCACTGGCGGGAAGGTACGGAAATCCATCCGGACTCCAACGTCCAGTTCGGCGAAGGTGGAGCGGGCGCATTCAGCGACGGCAAGCTCTACACGCAGATCAAGGACCGGGAACACCGGACCCGCTGGATCCTCGATCAACTCGCCGAACATGGTGCCCCGTCGGACATTCTCACCAAAGGTCGCCCGCACATCGGGACGGACAAACTGATGAAGGTTCTGCGTCAACTTCGAAACGCCATCGAGGATCTTGGGGGGGAGTATCGATTCGAAACCCGCGTCGATTCCTTCGACATCGAAAAGGGCAAACTCCACGGAATCACCACCTCAACCGGTGAGGAAATCCAATGCCATCGGGCCATCCTCGCCGTGGGTCACAGCGCCCGCGACACGTTCGCCGCCCTCAAGGCCGCCGGCATCTCCATGGAGGCGAAACCATTTTCCATCGGCGCCCGGATTGAGCACCCGCAAAAGGTCATTGACAGCGCATTCTTTGGGCGGCAGGCCGGGCACCCGCTCCTGGGATCCTCGCCCTACAAGTTCGTCCATCATGGAAAGAACTCCAATCGCACGACTTACAGCTTCTGCATGTGCCCGGGCGGGTTGGTCGTCGGTTCCTCCTCCGAGCCGGGAGGCGTGGTGACGAATGGCATGAGCTCCTACGCCCGTGACGAAGCCAACGCCAATTCCGGGTTCATGGTCGAGGTTCGCCCTGAGGACTTCGAAGACCCTGAAGATCCCCTTTCCGGGATTGCTTTTCAGCGCCGATGGGAACAGATGGCCTATCAAGTCGGCGGAAACGACTATCATGCTCCCGCCCAACGGCTTGGTGACTTTCTGGCGAAGCGTCCTTCGAGGGAGGCGGGTGACGTGGCTCCATCTTATCGTCCCGGGGTGGTTTGGACCGATCTGCGGGAGTGCCTCCCCGAGTTCATCACCGACGCCATTCGCGAGGCCATCCCTCACATTGCCAGAAAAATACCGGACTTTGCCCTTGAGGACGCCGTGCTTACAGCCGCAGAGACGAGGAGTTCATCACCTCTTCGCATCGACCGCGATGAGGATTCGTTGCAATGCCCGTCCGCGACCGGACTCTATCCGGCTGGAGAGGGCGCGGGCTATGCCGGTGGAATTGTCTCCGCGGCGGTGGATGGACTCCGGGTCGCGGAGAAGATCCTTGAAAACGCCCGCTAGAGGGCGTCCACGGCATCCATGACACGTTGGCTGTAAGCTAAATACGCCTCTTTCCCTTTCCCGAGATCGCCCTCGAATTCCACAGGTTTTCCGACGACCAAGGTGATCGACTGAAACCACTTGGGGTGTTTCTCCGAGCGCGGCCAGGACTCAAACGCCCCGCGGATGCGAACCGGGATCACGGGCGCCCTCGTCTTCGCGAGAACCAGACCCACTCCGGGCTCGCCCGGCAACATCTCACCATCCATCGATCGCTGGCCTTCGGGAAAAATAACCACACGACCTCCGTCCTGAACGAGGCGAATGATCTTCTTGAGCGCGGTCATATCCGACCCCTCCTGATCAACGGGAATTGCATTTAACCTGGGATACAGCCAGGCCGACCATGCTTCATCCCAGAGCGTCTTTCGCGCAAGAAAGTAGAGCGCCCCTTTCGAAACAAGCGACAAGAGGGGTGGATCGTAATAGCTCACGTGATTGGAGGCGACAAGACAACCACGCTCCCCGACCAACTCAAAATTCTCCGCATTCACGATCCGGACCCGATGGACAAGCTTGAAATACATCCAAGCCAGCCGCCGCACTAACCTGTAGAGGAGACTCATTTTCTGCATCAGTAAACGCTCGACCTCTCTGACTCCACCCAGCCTGCCTCCACCAACGCACGGCAAATGGCGTCGACGACGCCGTCGATGCTCAGTTCGGAGGTGTCCACAATCTGCGCGTCCTCCGCCACCTTCAGCGGGGCAATTTTTCGCCCGGAATCCTGCTTGTCCCGGGCCGCGAGATCGTCCTCGATCCCTTGTGCACGCCTCCTTGCTTCACGAACCTCGGTGGAAGCATCGAGAAAGAACTTGTGGGGCGTCCCGGGAAAAACCGCGGTGCCAATATCCCGCCCCTCCATGACAAGAGATCCGAGATCCGCGAATTTGCGCTGTTCCGCCACAAGTCGCTCACGAACGGACGCATGCTTTGAAACGGCGGAAACCGACGAATTCACTTCCTCGGAAACCAAATCGATACCGGGATCGACCCCGTTGATGGAAATCGTGGCTCGGCCGTCGTTGATGCCGGTCTCAATGGAAATCGCATGGAGGTGCCTCGTGACTTCTCCCTCTTCAGCCGGATCCACGCCCGCCCGCAAGACCGACCAAGTGACCGCCCGGTACATCGCTCCTGAATTCACATAGAGGATCCCGAAGCGCTTCGCCACACTCTTCGAAACGGTGCTTTTTCCTGACGCGGCCGGTCCGTCGATGGCGATCACCTCGTGCATCGTCACGGCGCGAGATTGAAATCACTCTCATCGTCCGGGGCCCGCTCTTCCCACTTCTTCTCCGCGCGGTTCTTCCGGTCCTCGACTCTTTCCCTCTTCTTTTCCGTGCGGACCGCCTTCACCCTTTCCTGCAATTCCTCCTTGGAAAAGACCGATGAGATGACGTTCGTGCGTTCGCCGCCCGAGATCCTCGAACTCATGAAGTTCTTCAACTCTGCTCCGAATCCCGGGTAGGACGTGTTCACACATTCCACACCTTCAATGGTCGTTTCGCCTTCCGCAAACATGCCGGCAATGGCAAAAGCCATGGCGATGCGGTGATCTCCGTAGCTCGGAATCCGCGCCCCACGAAGTTCCGCCCCTCCGGCAATATCGAGACCGTCGTAAAACTGCTCAACCCCTACCCCCATCTTCTCGAGGTTGTCGGCCACGGCGGAAATCCGGTCCGTCTCCTTGACCCGCAATTCCTCCGCTCCCCGGATCGTTGTTGTTCCCTTTGCGAGGGCAGCCGCAACGGAAATGATCGGAATCTCGTCAATGATGTTGGGGATGATGTCTCCGTCGATGTTCACCGAGTGGAGCGCGTGCCCTTTCACGACGACGTGCCCGTATGGCTCCCCCGTGCCATCGCTGACAACGGAATCGGAAATCCTCGCTCCCATGCGGGTCAGCACCTGGATGATGCCGGCACGGGTCGGGTTCAGTCCCACATTGCGAATCGTTAGCCGTGAATCCTTCTGCGGTGCCGCCGCCACCAGCCAGAAGGCCGCGCTGGAGAT
>JBCDLR010000246.1:0-6067 GCA_038745205.1 Verrucomicrobiota bacterium | reverse complement strand
TGCAAATTCCACATTCAAGGGTGGAGCCTCTCCCGGTTCGGCGCTGAACACGATGTCCACTGGTTCCCAAAGCGTCGTGGTGTAGGCGGATGGTGGCTCGTTCGTGGCGGAGACTTGCACGTGGGCAGTCAGCGAGAGGAGCAGAATGAGGCTCAGAGGGATTCGCATTTTGGAAGAATGGCCACGGAAACACCGTCGCCACAACCATGAAATTTCGATTCCATGCGGAATGTGGGAATTGAAGGAATTTTGCGGTATAGAAGTGGCTCAATCTTCACTCACAAATCCCCATGCGATCTCTCTCTCCCCTTTTTCTACTAATTCTCACCTTCTCTACGTTCACGAAGGCGGCGGACAAGCCGAATTTCATCCTCATCATGTGCGATGATCTTGGGTGGGGTGATGTGGGTTTTAATGGCGGGACGCATATCCGCACGCCGCACCTCGACGAAATGGCGAGGAATGGATTGGTCTTGAAGCGCTTTTACGCGCAAGCGCCGGTATGCTCGCCGACACGCGCCTCGGTGGTCACGGGACGGCATCACGACCGGACCGGGATTTACACGGCGAACAACGGGCATCTTCGGGAAGGGGAGTTCACGCTCTACGAGGCCTTGTCAGAGAAGGGATACGCGACCGGACATTTTGGGAAATGGCACATGGGAACGTTGACGACGACGGTCAAGGAATCGAATCGCGGTGGCAGCAAAGGGAAGGAGAACTACTCGCCGCCGTGGGATCACAGCGTGGACGTGACCTATGCGACGGAAGCGAAAACGCCGACCTATGATCCGATGTGGAAACCGGGCAAGAGCGGCGACAAGAAAGCGTTCACCGCCGCGACTTCCCAAGGTTGGCATGAGATTCCCGAGGGCGGGGACCGGGTCCCCTACGGGACGCATTACTGGACCGGCGCGGAGCAGATGGTGGATCCGGAATCAGAAGAGCTCATGGGAGATGACTCCGGGATCATCATGGATCAGGCCATTTCGTTTATTGAAGAGAAAAGCGAGGGGCCGTTCTTCGCCATCGTCTGGTTCCATGCGCCGCACCTTCCGGTCGTTGCTAGTGTCGAAGATGCGCAGAGTTACAACGACGGAAAAACGAGCGGCTACGAGCAGAACTACTATGGTTGTGTGACCGCCCTGGACAGGGCCGTGGGAAAATTGCGCGCGACTTTGCGGGATCAGGGTATTGCCGATAATACCTTCGTGGCCTTTTGCTCGGACAACGGCCCTGAAGGCAAGGAAGGCGCGCCGGGACGGCAGGGGGAGTTTCGCGGGCGCAAGCGTAGCCTGTATGAAGGCGGCGTGCGCGTGCCGAGCATCATTGAATGGCCGGCAGGAATCAAGGCGGGTGCCACTTCAGGCGTGACCTCGTGCACCGTTGACTACTTTCCCACGATCATGGACATCGTCGGTTTCGAGATGCCGGACAAGCGGGAGCTGGATGGCGTGAGCCTGCTCCCGCTCATCAAGGGTGAGATGCAGGAGCGACCGAAGCCGCTGGGCTTTCATATCAAAGGCGTCGCAGCTTGGCACGATGGAAACTGGAAGGCCGTCAGAGCGAACAAGAGGGACTGGGAGCTTTTTGATTTATCGGCTGATCCGGGTGAGAAGAACGACCTGGCCGGCGAACACGCGGACAAACTCCAAGATATGGTCGCCGCGTGGACGAAGTGGAAGGCTTCCGTCGATGCGAGTGACAATGGTGGAGATTATTGAGTCACACTGCGACTTTTAGGCGGACCAAAGGCCTTCGCCGTATTCCCACCCTTTGCGCACGGGTTCCTTGATGTAGGCGTCGAGGGAGGAATCCGAGAAGCTCATGGTGTCCGCGCTGTATTCGACTTTCTTGCCGGAGCGGATGGCGATGGTGCCGAGGATGACGACTTCGGTTAGCGGGACGGCGTAGTCGAAGTTGGATCCCGGTTTTTCGATCTCACCTTTGACCGCGGCGATGATTTCCTTCACGGGACCGCCAACGGCGCGGGGAATGGTTTTCGGTGGGATGGTGCGACGGAGTTCCATCCAGTTGTCCTGAAGACGAGGGCTGTTCGGACGCATGCCGGGAGAGACAATCGTGTTCTTGTCGCCAACGAGGAGGCAACCGCCGCCCTCGATTTTACTGATGGATTGGACAGACTCGGCCATCTTGGGCAGGTGTCCGCCTTCATACCAATAGACTTTTACCGGTGGACGCTTCCCGCGGGCGGGGAATTCATAAACGTAAGTGGCGCCGTGTTCATTGTCCTTTTTTCTCCTATTCTTCTCTCCACCGGTGAACTCGTGCCTGAAGTCGAGACTGTTGTCCATGTAGACGGCGGAAGGATAGCCGAGTCCCAGTGCATACTTCGGGATGTCCAGGGTGTGACAACCGATGTCGCCGAGACCGCCGAGACCGTAGTCCCACCACCAACGCCAGCCACCGGGGCAAATCCGTGAGTTGTAATTCTTGAGCACCGCCGATCCGGTCCAGAGGTCCCAGTCGAGCGAGGCCGGTATCTCTTCGGCGGGGAGGGGGTTCTTCGCGTTGTAGTTGTTCTTGGTTGTACGGTTCGTCCACGCGTGCACCTCTCGCACTTCGCCGATCATGCCCGCTTCATACCACTCACGGATGTAGCGCATGCCTTCGAGGGTGTGCCCTTGGTTACCCATGACGGTTTGCACGTCGTACTTCTGCTGGGCCTTCTGCAGTGTGCGCGCCTGCCAGATGTTGTGGGTCAGCGGTTTTTGCGTGTGCACGGCGATATTGCGTTCCATGGCGGCGAGTGTTGCCGGGAAGTGCGTGTGATCGGGTGTGCTCACGATGGCGAGATCGAGTTCCTTCCAATGGGCGTCGAGAAGCTGGCGGAAGTCCCGGAAGCGCTTTGCATCCGGGAAGCGCTTGAAAGCTTCCGTGCCGCGTACGTCGTCGACGTCTGCGATGGCCACGACATTGTGGTCATCGCATTCGTGGAAGCAGGTCTTGGCGATGCCGCCGCCGCCGATGAGCGCGACGTTCAACTTGCCATTCGCACCCTTGGACTTCGCTCCGAGGACGTTGAGGGTGGAGGTTCCGGCGAGCGCGGAGGCAGCCGCGGAAGTCTTGAGAAAGTGGCGTCGGGTGGTTTGGCTCATGGTTTCAGTTGGTCGGGGTTGTTCTTGCAAGCTACTGCTTGGGAGCGCAGCATCTGACGAATTCGTTCTCATCAGAAAGGACGGATCCTAATTGGACTCACAATATCTTGTCTCCGAAGCAATACAGCGCATCCACGCTCCGGATGATCAGGCGTCCGTCCAGCGCTACCGGGGAGGCCATGATTTGTTCTTCGAGGTCGCTCTCGGCCATCACTTCGAAAGTAGTGCCGGGTTTCAGGACAGTGACCATGCCCTCCTGGTTGGCGACATAGATCCGTCCGTCTGCGAGCAGCGGCGATGCGGAGTAGTTTCCGCCGACCCGTTCCACCCAGTGTAATTCGCCGTCGGCAGCGTTGAGACATGTGGCAATGCCACCTTCGTTGATCACGTAGAGTTCATCGCCAACGAGAAGCGGCGAGGGGCGTGCGGGGATTCTTTTCGTCTCCGTCCAGACAATCCTCTCCGAGTCGGTAATGTCTCCCTTCCCATCGGGGCGAATCGCCCACAGCTCCGGTTTCCCAAAACCCGTGCTGAAATAGAGAAGCTGCTCCTTCTCGCTGAAGACCGGTCGGGGCACCACGGAGAATCCGTCTCCGTGATCCAGTCGCCAGATTTCCTCGCCGGTGGCCGGTTCATAGCTGGTGAGCCATTGGGCGCCCATGCAGATGAGTTGTGGACTGCCCCCCATGGGCGTCACGGCGATCGGGGTGCAATAGGCTTTTTTCCGGTCCCCGATATCCGCTCTCATGGCCGGCCGGTCCTTTTTCCAGACTTCCTCGCCCGTGGTCTTATTGAGGGCGGCGACGAATTGCTTGTCCACGCCATCGCAGATCAAAACGAGTAGGTTTTCATGGATGAAGGGTGAACTTCCGGGGCCTACCCCGTGCTCGAGGGGGAGGAAGGTCTCCCAAACGATCTCTCCGCTGGAAGTGTCCAGGCAGTAGGTGCCGTAGTTGCCGAAGTGGGCGTAGAGTTTGCCGTTTTCGAGTGACGGAGTGGGGGAGGCGTAGCTGTTGAGGGAATGAATCGAGTCGGGTTTTTCGATGATCTGGAGTTCGATCTCCCGCTTCAACTCCCCGCTGGCAAGGTCGACCTCAAGCGCGAGGAGGCGGATGCTCTTTGCAATCTGAAGTCGATCAAATTTCCTCGGTTCAACGCCGTCTTCGGCGAGAAGGTTTTCCCGCTCGTTCTCAGCTGGCTTCACTTCGACGGCTGAAGTCAGCCAGATGGAATCGGTCCCGACAACCGGCGAGGACCAACCCTTGCCTGGAAGCGGCGTCCTCCACTGGAGGTTTTGGTCCGCGCTGAGTTTTACCGGGACGTTGACCGCGCTGGAGATGCCATTGCCGTCCGGGCCGCGGAATTGAGGCCACTGTTCGGCACCTGAGCGCGGGATTGCCGAAAAGGTCGAGAGGAAAATGAGGGGAAGGATGAAGCGTTTCATGGAAGCGGTTTGCAGGAGTATTCAAAGGCTCATCGCCCATATCATCAATTCCTTTCCTTGCTACTTCCGCCTGTCACGCTGCCTCTATTCGCTGCCCGGCCGTTTCGGGACGATGCCGCTTCCGGGTTCGGAATCTGCATCGCCTTTACCCCCTTTTCCCTTGCCTCCTTTGCCGCCTTTTCCTCCACGGGTGTCGTCGTCGGAATCGTCGGACATGTCGCGACCGCCACCCCCTCCGGCGATTGATTTTAAAGCTTCGGTCAGTTCTTCTGCGTTCAAGGCACCATCACCGTCCTCGTCGAACTCCTTGATCCATTCCTGCGCTGTCTGGGAGGGATCCTCGATGCGTGAACGGCCCTTTCCACCTTTACCGCCCTTACCGCCTTTTCCTCCTCTGCCGCGATCAGAGGGCTCATTCTCTTCCGCCTCCTGGGCATTGCTAAGGGCAACAGCTCCGACGACCGGCAGGGCGGCTCCGCCGAGCAGAATCTTTGCAAGCAAGCTGCGACGATGGGGATGGGTTTCTTCATTCGTTCTCATGATGTGACTACTGGTGGTTTGTGATTGGTCGAATACTTTAAGCAAGAATGTCTTTGGCGACGTTTCCATAGACGTCGGTGAGGCGGAAGTCGCGACCGGCGTAGTGGTAGGTGAGTTGTTCATGGTCGATTCCTAACAAATGCAGAATCGTCGCGTGCCAGTCGTGCGTGTGCATTTTGCCGTCGACAGCTTCGTAGCCGAGGTCGTCGGTCGACCCGTAGCTAAATCCGCCTTTAACGCCGCCGCCGGCCATCCATGTGGTGAATCCCTTGTTGTTGTGACCGCGGCCGTTACCGGTGCCGTGTGGGGTGCGGCCGAATTCGGTGCCCCAGATCACGAGCGTGTCCTTGAGGAGGTCGCGTTGTTTCAAATCGGCGATCAAGGCGGCGAGAGGTTTGTCGACGGCGCCGCAATTGCCTTCCAGTCGGGTGATGTCCGTGTGGTGATCCCAGCCGCCGTTGGCGATCTCGACGAAACGGACGCCCGATTCGACCATGCGACGGGCGAGAAGACATTGAGTGCCGAAGGGCGCGGTCGCGGGATCGTCGAGTCCATACATCGTTTTCGTTGGACCCGATTCCTGCGCGAGATTCATGACCTGCGGCATTGACGACTGCATGCGGTAGGCGAGTTCGTAGGATTGCAGGATGCCTTCGACCTGAGGTTGGTGTTTTTCCTGACGGAGCGTCTCTTCGTTCAGACGCTTGAGAAGGTCGAGTTGAGTGCGCTGGGCCCGGAGGTCGAGATGTGAATTGGAGATGTTAGGAACGGACTCCTTGGTCTCTTCGCCACCGCCTTTTCCTTTTCCCTTGGATCTTGAGCTATTGCCGCCGGTGGGTCGTGGAGCTTCGGTGCCGGGATTGACCGTAGTCGCTTGATAGCGTGCGGGGAGAAAGGCGTTGCCGAGGTTGATGCTCTCGGATCCGCGGAACTGGTTGCCCATGTGGACGAAGCCCGGGAGGTC
>JBCDLR010000245.1:0-6102 GCA_038745205.1 Verrucomicrobiota bacterium | reverse complement strand
CCGTTACCGCTACTTGCTCGGCCTTCTTCAGGAAATCGATCCCGTTTCCCGTGGTATTGATTGCGCCATCCTCGTGCGGTCCAACTCCGAAGGTGCTGCCATCGTGGACTTCATTCGGGCTCATTCCTCGCTCTCCGTCGTGAATGAGGCCGATGAATCCGTCGGGGACGACAACCCGCTCAGTGCGGCTTTGCTCTCTCTTTTTCAGTTTGCCGCCCATCCCGGGGATACGTTCGCCTGGCAACACCTCATGATGACGCCTTTCGCCGAGATCTTCCTCGGCTTGGGATTGGAGAAATGGAGAGTCGGAGCCAAGTTGCGGGAATCGATTCAACACCAGGGATTTGCATTGACGACGAAGACTTGGCTGGAACGCCTTTCAGCCACCACCCCCTTGGACGACTTTGCCCGCAAGCGAGCACAGGAGTTCCTCTTTGCGGCCCGCCAGTTCGATGACCGCGGCAGTCGTTCCATCGATGAATTCATCGAACATCTTCGACAGTTTACCCTGCGCGACCCCTCCTCCGGTGGGTCAATCCAGGTCATGACCATCCACAAGTCCAAGGGCCTCGACTTCGACGCGGTTATCCTTCCCCAGCTCGGCGGCAGACCCCTCGGCGGAGTTGCCCCACGCCTTGGCGTGAGGCGTCAAATCAATGGCACTGTCGATTGGGTGATGGAACTTCCTCCGATGATTGTTTCCGGGGAAGATCCTGTCCTCTCCGAGTTCCTTGAAGCGGACAAGGCCGAACGGATTTACGAGGATCTTTGCGTCTACTATGTCGCGATGACTCGGGCGAAACACGCAAACTACCTCCTGATCGATCACACCGAGTCTTCACGATCAAGCAGCTTCGCGAAAATTCTTTTTGACTCTCTTGCCAGCGATGAGCGAATGACTTCTGTCTACCACGAGGCTGAAGCCGAGATCCTCTTCACTGCCGGCGACCATTCATGGTTCGAAAAGCTGCAACCGACATTGGGGCACGAGCCCCCTGATGATAAGCCGAAACCCCTTGTTTTCCGGCGAAACAAAACGGTTCAACACCATCGTCGAGCCGCTTCCGAGGATCGAAAAGAACGACACTCCGGCGCCCGGATTTTCTCCGCCGAAGGCCGCAGGAGTCGTGAATTCGGGAACGCCATACACAAGCTTCTCGAGTCCATCGAGTGGATCGAAGAATGGGCCCCGCCAAAACCAACATCAGAAATCGACGCCATCGCCCTCGATCAGATCCAGGCAAGCCTCGCCGATGCGGAGATTCGAAATCATTTCACTCGCCCCTCGCCAAACGCCAAGGTTTGGCGGGAGCGGAGATTCGAAATCATTCTCGACGGCCAGTGGATTTCAGGCGCCTTCGACCGTGTCGTCTTCGACGGTCGTCATATTACTTTGACCGATTTCAAGACGAGCGAAGTGCCGGAGGATTCTGGCGATAATGCTCTGATCGAAAGACATCGTGAACAAATCGAAACCTACTGTCAGGTTCTCGACTCGATGTTTCGGAGCTCCGCCAAAATCCGTGGCCGCCTCTTGTCCATCCCCTCTCGCCGGGTGATTGACGTCGTTGTTTGAGGGCAGTGCCGCCTTTGCGACGACTCCACGGAGTCGCCAGCGAGCACGTTCGTCCCCGCCATCCCCCCACTGCATACCCTCCGGGGAGTGCCCCGCGAAACCATCGGTTTCCGAGGCGCCTTCCTTTTCAAAAATGCGAATCCGTGCAGGTGTGCGACAGAAATTAGAAAAATTTTCATAATTCACTAGATTCTCTGAGTTTCGGACCTATAATTTCCATACCTTTAAGTCCTGCTAAAAAGTCTCTACGTCCTTAAGTCCCTGATTTTCATGGCACTTCCTCACCGTCGCACAATGGAGCCGTCTACACCGGCTTCCCGCACCGTTCCCCGCCCTGCCGGCGCGAAAGCGGCGGCGGTGACAACGGTGACGATTGCCATGGCGGCCTACAACGAGGAGGCCGTCCTCGAAAAGAACGTCGGGCAAGTCGCGGATTTCATGCGTTCGATTGATGGCGAGTACGAATGGGAAATCCTCATCGTCAACGATGGAAGTTCGGACCGAACGGCCGAGATCGCGAACGTCCTCTCGCAGCGAATTCCGGAGGTTCGCGCGCATCATCACGACACCAATCGAGGGCTCTGCGAGGGCTTGAAGAGCGCATTTCGTCATGCCCATGGGAAGTACATCGTCACGCTAGACGCTGATCTCAGCTACGAACCCTACCACATCAGGCTTCTGCTCGATCGCATCCGTGAGACCCGCGCCGATGTGGTCGTTGCTTCTCCCTACATGCGCGGCGGCAAGGTCGAGAACGTTCCCTTCCTGCGCGCTCTCCTCAGCAAGTGGTCCAATATCTTTCTTTCCAGGATTGCCCCGGAAAACATCCATACCTTTACCGGAATGGTACGGGCCTACGACGCCAAGTTCATTCGCTCCCTGAACCTCAAGTCGGTGGCGATGGATGTGAATCCCGAGATCATCTACAAGGCATTTCTCCTCCGCGCCCGCATCGAAGAGGTGCCCGCGGTTCTGAGATGGCGGCAGGATGACGCGACCAAGAGCCGGAAATCAAGTCTCAGCATTCCTTGGCACACCCTTGCCATCCTCTTCAGTGGCTTCATTTTCCGCCCCTTCCTCTTCTTTCTCATTCCGGGCTTCCTCATGCTCATGACGTCACTCCTCAGTGGATTCGGCCTCCTTCTTCACGGACTTCTCCACCACGGGGACAATGTAACCGGCGTCGGACCCATGCAGTTCATATCGCACTCGATCGGCAGTGCCTACGACGACCACGGCATTCTCTTCTTTGGCACCGCGGGGCTCTTCATCATCGCGGTGCAGTTCCTCACCCTTGGATTCCTCTCGATGCAAAGCAAGCGCTACTTCGAGGAGGGCTACCACTTCGCCACCACACGCTACCGCGCCCAACAAGGCCTCCTTTCCTAATCAACAAAAGAAACATCCAAACCCGAAACCATCCCAACAGTCCTCCTCCCCTCATGAGCACCGTCCTCAACCCAGTCGCCAACCCTGCCAAGCCGAAGACCCCGATCGCGTTGCCTTCGGACCAAAACTCCTCAGGTCGCACTCTCGGCACCGACGAGATCGCCTTCCTCACCGAAGCCGTTCAAAGCGGAACCCTTACGAGCACGAAAGGCCGCTTCACCAAGGAATTCGAAACTTCCTTCGCGGAAATGATCGGTGCCAAGAATGGTTATGCCTGCAGTTCAGGCAGTTCCGCTCTCCATGTCGCCTTCGCTTGCCTCGATATCGAGCCCGGTGATGAAGTCATCACGACACCCATCACTGACATGGGCGGACTCACCCCCATCCTCTTCCAGGGGGGCGTTCCTGTCTTCGCCGACGTCGATCCGCACACCTACAACGTCACCGCTGAAACGATCAAGGCCCGTCTGAGCGAACGCACCAAGGGCATCGTTGTCACCCATCTTTTTGGCAACCCGTGCGAGATGGATGAGATCATGGAACTCGCCCGCTCCCGCAACATTCCGGTCATTGAGGATTGCGCACAGGCATTCCTCGCCACCTACAAGGGCCAGCAGATTGGAACGATCGGCGACATCGGCTGCTTCAGCCTTCAACAAGGAAAGCACATCACTACCGGTGAAGGCGGGATCGTCGTCACGAACAACGAGAAGTTTGCACGGCACATGTTCCTTTTCATTAACAAGGCCTGGGGCTACGGCGATGAAAAACCGGACCACTATTTCTCCGCCCTCAACTACCGCATGTGCGAGTTGCAGGGCGCGGTCGCCCTCGCCCAACTTCAAAAGTTGAAGAACGTGGTCGAACTCCGCCGTCAGACCGCCGACGCCCTGACCGCCCGCCTCCGCGACCTCGGGAGTGTCAGCACGCCCCAGGTTGCCCATCATTCCGAGTGTTCCTGGTGGAAATACTGCCTGCACATTGACACGAAGAAGCATCCGGACGGTGCACCCCGCATGGGTCAACTTCTTCGCGAGGTCGGAATCTTCTCCGCGCCGCGCTACATCCAGAAACCAGCCTTCAAGTGCGAAGTCTTCTCCGAGCAGAAGACGCTCGGCAAGAGCCGGTTCCCGTTCAACCTCGCTCGTGACGAAGCGACGGACTACCGGGACGAATTATTCCCCGGTTCCCTTGAGGCCCTCGCTGGCGTGCTTGTTCTACCCTGGAACGAGAAATACACCAGCGATCACGTCGACTTCATCGCCAACGCCGTCCGTTGGGCCGCCTCACAGCTCTAAACCATCCTCAACACACCTTTCAAAATGTCAGAAAAATTCAGATTCGGGCTCATCGGTGCCGGTGGTATCGCCAAGGCCTATGCCGGTGCCTTCAATCAAAGTGATCGCGCGTCGCTCGTTTCCGTCGCCGACGTCAGCGAATCGGCTGCCAAGGAACTCGCCGATTCCGTGGGAGGGCGCGCCTTCAATTCGCACGAACAGATGTTGCGTGAGAACAACCTCGACGCTGTTCTCATCTGCACTCCCCCCAACTCGCACCCGCACATCGCAGCCGATGCGCTTCGTCATGGCCTCCATGTACTCTGCGAAAAGCCGCTCAGTATCCGGTCAGAACAGGCTCGCCTCATGGCGAGGACGGCCGAGGAAAACGACCGCATTCTCACAATGGCCTCCAAGTTCCGCTGCGTCGCCGACGTCACCAAGGCCAAGGAAATCGTCGAGAGCGGCGAACTTGGAAAGATCATCCTTTTCGAGAATGCCTTCACCTCTTTTGTCGACATGTCCAATCGCTGGAACTCCAACAAGGAGATCAGCGGCGGCGGCGTCCTCATCGACAACGGAACCCACTCCCTCGACATCTCCCGTTACATCCTTGGGCCGCTTGCAGAGATTGATGTCGTCGAAGGACGACGCACGCAGGATCTCGATGTCGAGGAAACAGTCAACATCTTTGCCAGAAGCGAAAGCGGAGTTCTCGCCAACATCGACCTCTCGTGGACGATCAACAAGAGCCTCGACTACTACATCCGCATCTTCGGATCCGAAGGTGAGCTCTTCATCGGCTGGAAGGAATCCCGCATCCGGCGCAATGGCGGCGATTGGGAGGTCATCGGTACCGGCTACAACAAGACGGCCGCCTTTCTGACACAGATCGAGAATTTTGCCGGTGCCATTCGCGGCGAAGAAGATCTCCTCATCACCGCCGAGGACGGAATCGCTTCCGTCGAAGCCGTTGAAGCCGCCTATCGTGCCCTTGGCAACAAGGAGTGGCAATCGGTAGGAGACGTCAATGCCGTAGCGGCCTGATTGCCAAACACTTCCCGCCCTGTCATGCCTGTCGCCAAGTCGACCAAGTCCGTTCCCCCGAATGTCACTCCCATGCGCCCCCGCCTTGGGGAAGGAGCATCCATTCACCCGTCCGCCATTATCGAGCCCGGCGTCGAAATCGGGGGGGGAAGTTCCGTCTGGGACAATGCCCACATCCGCCGTGAATCCAGAATCGGTGACGAGTGCATCATCGGCGAGAAGACCTGCATTGCCTACGAGGTGGAGATTGGGAATCGCGTGAAGATCAATACGGGAGTCTACATCTGCCATGGAGTCACCATTGGTGACGGCGTGATGATCAGCGCTCACACGGTCTTCACCAATGATCGCTTTCCGCGCGCGACGACCTCCGACTTGAAGGAACTCCGTTCTTCTGATCCGGATGAAGATACCCTCCTCACGAAAGTCGGGGATGGCGCCACCATCGGAGCGAACTGTACCGTCGGGGGCAATCTCACGATCGGCCGGTTTGCCATGATTGGCATGGGCGCTCTCGTCACGCACGATGTTCCCGCTTTCCACCTCGCCGTCGGCGCTCCAGCCCGATCCATCGGAATCGTTTGCCGTTGCGGAATACCGGTTTTCCGTTTCTCCCCCGATGC
The DNA here is from genome assembly GCA_038745205.1 of Verrucomicrobiota bacterium. Classification (GTDB taxonomy): domain Bacteria; phylum Verrucomicrobiota; class Verrucomicrobiia; order Verrucomicrobiales; family DEV007; genus JBCCWV01. The sequence goes on along the minus strand of JBCDLR010000245.1, from coordinate 190 downwards.
AGTTCCCGTCGAACAAGACGGCCTCGACTGCGAATGTGGTTTGAAGTACGCGATTGTCGATTCGCAGGTCGTCGAGAAAAATCCTCCAACGTAACCTGTTGATTATGAACAAATGAATGACTTGGTTCCAACTGCGAAGAAGTCGATGGCCGTCATCGGCGGTGGCATTCTCGGCATGACTCTCGCCCTG
>JBCDLR010000244.1:0-6123 GCA_038745205.1 Verrucomicrobiota bacterium | reverse complement strand
GGCGGGTTCCCTCGCATCCTGCGGGGGGCCCGCCGAAACCTCGGCGGAAGAATCGGAGCCCGAGAAATCCCATCCATGGGACTGGGTTCCCGACGATCCGGAGCTTCTCTCCGGAAAGGAAGTCTATCTCCAGGAGTGCTCACTCTGCCACAACGAAGGCGAGGAGGGAGCGCCTGCGCTGGTCGACGCCGAAGAATGGGCTGATCGCGCGGAGCAAGGCATCGACACCATGATCCGGAAAGCAATCAAAGGCTTCATCGGACCGGACGGCGAGATGCCTGCGCGCGGAGGATCAGACTATCTCACCGACGAGGAAATGGCTTCCGCCGTGAAATTCATGGTCGCCACGCCCAAATGAATCCCAACAAGCTTTCACAAAACGATGCTCTCATTTCTCAAGAAACTCTTCAATTCAACCGCTGAGCCCCCAGTCGCTGAAAAAACCGAAACACCACCATCATCCATGGAATCCGATACTCCAACTGAAACAGAACCTGAAGCCGAGGGACCATTGACTCTCGAGCAGAAGGAACTTGTTCAAAGCTCCTGGGAAAAAGTCGTTCCCATTGCCGATACGGCCGCCGAGCTATTCTACGCCAAGCTCTTTGAACTCGACCCGGAGGTGAAACCGCTTTTTGCGAACTCCGATATGAAGGAACAGGGCAAGAAGCTCACGCAAATGATCACGGTCGCAGTCAAGGGACTCGATACCCTGGGAGAACTTGTGCCCGCGGTGCAGGCCCTCGGAAAGCGCCACGTCGACTACGGAGTCAAGGCCGAGCACTACGATACCGTCGGCGCCGCCCTCCTCGACACCCTCGGCAAGGGCTTGGGTGACGACTTCACGCCCGCAACCGAGGAAGCGTGGACCATCACCTACACGACCCTGGCCACCGTCATGAAAGAGGCTTCCTACGGCGAAGCCGCCTGAGGCCGGGCGTTACGCTCCTCCGCGGATCTTTTCTTTCTCACTCTCGCAGTTGTCCTGAAGCCGTTTCAGGTCACTGGCGAGTTGCGCCTCGAAGTCGGCGATTTCCTGGAAGTTCATCGCGGCCTGGGCTTTTGCGATTTCTCCCTTCAGGAAGACTTCGCGTTCAGCGATCTTCGCTTTGAACTTGTCATCGATCGCGGCGATTTCCGCTTTCTGTTCGTCGGTGAGCGGCGTGACCGGTGAATCTTCATTCAGTCGCTCCATGGCGAGTTCGTAAGCGGATTTCATAGACCGTCAACATAGACTGCGTGCTGCCCCTGTCGAGCGACTCGCGCTTGCGTGACGGCGGATTGCAAGGAAGGTCGCCGTCCACCTGCGAATGGAAGATCCCTCCAGTCCTGCTGCTGCGCCAAGGCTGCCCAAGCTCGTTTGTCTCGACTTCGATGGCACCATCGTTGGCGACGGCGTGAGCGAGGTTTTCCTCCGCTGGCTTGAAGTCCTCTCGAACAACGGAGCTCTCTGGGTCGTCAATACCGGTCGAACGCTCTTTCACGCCCTTGAAGGCATTCAGGACCACAACATCCGGCCCCTGCCCCACTACATCATCGCCAAGGAGCGGGAGATCTTCGCCCCGGGCCAGTTCAATCGATGGGTCGACTTCGGAAAGTGGAATCGCCGCTGCCAAAAGGAACACGCTCGACTCTTCAAGAGTTGCCGGAAGTTTCTCGGCGAGGTTCAGGAGTTCGTTGCTGAAAAAACCCACGCCGAGTTCGTGGCCACTCCCGACGATCCCGCAGGAATCATCGCAGCGACCAACGAAGAGATGGATCGCATTTGTGCCTTCATCGAAGAACACCACAACCTACCGAAGGAACTCTCCTACGAGAGGAATTCCATCTACCTCCGCTTCAGTCACATCGGCTACAACAAGGGGACGGCACTGACGGAACTGGCGAGGATGCTGGAAATCTCCAGCGCCGATGTTTTTGTCGCCGGGGACAGCCACAACGATGTTTCCATGCTCGACCGGGAACACGCTGGAATGATCGCCTGCCCCGTCAATGCCATCGACGAGATCAAGGCACTCGTGGCTGCCAATGACGGCTACATTGCCGGACGCCCCGCAAGTGAAGGCGTCGCCGAGGCCTTCGCGTATTTCTTCGCCGGCGAGGGCGAGGAGCGGAGGCCAGAGGACAGGGCATGAGGCCCGGTCGGGTGCCCCAGTCACTAGTTCGCCACGATATTCACCAGTTTCCCGGCAACGACGATCACTTTGCGGACTGTCTTTCCCTCGGTGAACGGCTGCACCTTCTCGCAGGCGAGGGCGGTGCGCTCGATCTCCTCCTTGGAGGATTCCTTTTTCACGACGATGCGATCGCGAAGCTTGCCGTTCACCTGCACGACCATCTCGATCTCGTCGACAACGAGGAACTCATCCTTGTACTCCGGCCACGTTTGGCGAGCGATCTCTGTTTGATGGAGTGAAGGGAACTTGTTCGCGAGCAGTTCATGCAGTTCCTCGCTGAGGTGCGGGGCAAAGGGATTGAGCAGCTGGAGCAGCGTGGCGACGGCCCGAACCGGGCGCTTCTCAAGTTGCGTCAACTCGTTCGTGCAAACCATCATCTGCGCGATCGCGGTATTGAAATCGAGACCCTCAATATCACTCGAGACTTTCTTGATCGTCTCGTGCAGAACCTTCAAGGTCTTTCGATCCGCGTCCTCGTCGACGAGGACGGAGGAGACCATCCAGTTACCCTCCTGGTCCGACTCCATGCACAGACGCCAGACGCGGGAGAGAAAGCGGAAGACACCCTCCACGCCCTTCGTACTCCAGGGCTTCGTCTGCTCCAACGGCCCCATGAACATTTCAAAGAGTCGCAATGAATCCGCGCCGTATTCCTCCACGACATCGTCGGGATTGACCACGTTTCCCCGGCTTTTCGACATCTTCTGCCCATCTTCCCCCTGGATAAGCCCCTGATTGACAAGCTTTTGAAACGGCTCCGGCGTCGAGACGTAACCGAGGTCGAAGAGGACTTTGTGCCAGAATCGCGCATACAGGAGGTGGAGAACGGCGTGTTCGGTACCGCCGATGTAGAGGTCCACCCCGCCCGCTTCTTCGTTCTCTGCGCCCATCCAATACTCCTCGGCTTCTTCGCCGATGAACCGTTCACTATTCCGGGCGTCGCAGTATCGGAGATAATACCAGCAACTCCCCGCCCACTGCGGCATGGTGTTCGTTTCGCGCGAAGCGCCGTCCACGCGCACCCAGTCAATCGCTTTTGAGAGCGGAGGATCGGTAGTGCCCGTCGGCTTGAAGTCTTCCATCTCCGGCAACGCAAGCGGCAAGTCGTTTTCATCGATCGCGCGGTGCAGTCCCTTCTCCCAAAGAATCGGAAACGGCTCCCCCCAGTAACGCTGACGGGAGAACAACCAGTCGCGGAGCTTGAAGTTGATGGCACGGCGTCCGAATCCATTCGACTCCAGCCAATCGATCATCTTCGCCTTTGCTTCATCGGTTTCGAGACCATCAATGAGCGGTGAATTCACGGCGATGCCTTTGCCGGCAAAGCAATGCGGCTCATCATCGTCGTCGTCCCGGTCGGGCGCGTTTTTCGGATGGACGACTTCACGAATCTCGAGGTTGAACTCCTGTGCGAACTCGAAGTCCCGCTCGTCGTGCGCCGGCACGGCCATGATTGCTCCCGTTCCGTAACTCATGAGGACGTAGTCGGCGATCCAGATGGGGACGTCCTCGCCATTGACCGGATTGACCGCGTAGCCGCCGGTGAAAACCCCTGTTTTGTCCTTCGCCAGCTCCGTGCGCTGCATGTCGCTCTTGTTCGACGCGTCGATCTTGTATTGGTCGACCGCACGCTGCTGATCCGGCGTGGTGATTTCGGCAACAAGCGGGTGCTCGGGCGCAAGGACCATGTAAGTCGCGCCAAACAGCGTGTCCGGGCGCGTCGTGAAAACGGTGATACGATCATTTGTGCGCTGCACCCGAAAGGTCACATCCGCGCCCTCGCTGCGCCCGATCCAGTTTCGTTGCAGGGCCTTGATTCCCTCCGGCCAATCGAGCGGTTCGAGTTCATCGATCAAACGATGCCCGTAGGCCGTGATGCGCAACATCCATTGGCGCATGGGACGACGTTCAACATCAAAACCGCCAACCTCGCTCTTGCCATCGACCACTTCCTCGTTGGAAAGCACCGTCCCCAATTCGGGACACCAGTTCACCGGCGCCTCCGAAACGAAGGCGAGCCGCTGTGAATCGAGAAACGCCCGCCTTTCCTCCGCAGTCTCCTCCGGCAATTCCGCACGGCGCTTTTCCTCAAGCCGGCGGATCGGGCGTGCCGCCTTTTCGCGCTCGTCAAAGTAGCTGTTGTAGAGGCGCAGAAAGATCCATTGCGTCCACTTCACATACCCCGGGTCCGTCGTATTGACCTCGCGCTCCCAATCATAGGAAAAGCCCAGCCGCTTCAACTGGCCACGGAACCGTTCGACGTTCTTCTCCGTCGTGACGCGCGGGTGTTGACCGGTCTTGATCGCGTACTGCTCCGCCGGAAGCCCGAAGGCGTCCCAACCCATCGGATGCAGGACGTTGAAACCCTTCATCCGCTTGAAACGCGCCATGATGTCAGTGGCCGTGTAGCCCTCGGGGTGACCGACGTGAAGGCCCTGCCCGCTCGGGTAGGGGAACATGTCGAGGACGTAGTACTTCGGCTTGCCGGGATCGAAGCCGGGGTCGCCCGGGTTCGGCGCGCCAAAGGTTTTTTCCTCGTCCCACCGGGCCTGCCATTTCGGCTCGATGACATCGAAAGGATACTGCTTTCGTCGTTCTGACATTCAGGGTAAATGGGGTTCACCGCCGGTGGCGTCACCCGCGGAAAAGAACCGGATACAACATGCAGTCCCTCGTCATTGCAACGCACAATAGCCACAAGACCGACGAAATCCGCGCCATCCTCGGCGACCGGTTTTCGGAGATCACCGACCTCGCCTCGCTGCCCGATTTCGTACCGCCCGAAGAGACGGGAACCACCTTCGAAGCCAACGCGAAGATCAAGGCTCTCGCCGCAAGCGAAAAGCTCCCGGAAGGGACGCTCGTCCTTGCCGACGACTCCGGGCTGGAAGTCGACGGCCTCGACGGTGCCCCCGGGGTCTTCTCTGCACGCTATGCCGGAGAAGGCGCCGATGACGCTGCGAATCGCGCCAAGCTCCTCGCCGCGTTGGCCGGGAAATCCGGCGATGCCCGCCAGGCACGGTTCCGCTGCGTCATGGCACTGGCCCGAAAAAACGAAATCACGACGACCTTTGACGGAACGGTGGAAGGAACCGTCATCGAAGAAGAACGGGGCGAAGGTGGCTTCGGGTATGACGCGCTTTTCGTGCCGGAGGGATATGAGGACACGTTCGCCGAATTATCGGCAGCGACGAAGAACCAGCTCAGCCACCGAGCGAGGGCCTTGGTGGAAGTCGTGCGTTTCTTGGAGAACGGCTAGGGTCTCTCACAGAGGCACCAAGGACACGCGGAATGAAAGGAAACTCTGCGTTCTTTGTGCCTCGGTGCGAGAAACCGAAAGCTACTTCAACTGGGAAAGAAGATAGATCCCCCCATGCCAATCCAGCGCATACACCTCGCCTTCGGCCGTCGGGTAAAACCCGGTCCAGCGCTGGCCTTTCTTTTCCTTGGGCACCCGTGACCAGAGGATTTCATTCGAAGTTGCTTCCTTTTTCTCGAAGTCATACTCAAGCGCCCAGATGGTGCCGAAGTTGAAGTCGCCGTAGATGTATTTTCCGGCCAACTCGGGGAGGGCGCTGCCTTCGTAGATGAAACCACCGGTGATGCTCAGACCCACGGTGCGGCCGTATTCGAAGATAGGTTCGACGAACTCCGGCTCGCCGAACAAGGCATGGTTAACGGGTTTGTTAGGATTGATGACGAACTCGTGCATGCCTTCGCGGAAACTCCATCCGTAGTTGCCGCCCTTCTCGATGATGTTGATTTCCTCGTAGAGGTTTTGTCCGACGTCCGCGCACCAGAAGCGGCCCTCCTTGTCGAAATACAATCCCCAGGGATTGCGCAAACCGTAGGCCCAGATTTCGTCACGGGCGCCTTCCTGGCCAACGAAGGGGTTGTCTCCGGGGATTCCGTAGGGGAGCGAGCCGGTTTCGCTGTCGACGTCGAT
>JBCDLR010000243.1:0-6153 GCA_038745205.1 Verrucomicrobiota bacterium | reverse complement strand
GAGTCGGGTGAACTGACCGACCGCTGGGGCGAGCCTTACAAGTTTCACAAGATTTCCGACCAGGTCATGGATGTCATTTCGTCCGGCCCTGACCGGCGACTCTGGTCGGGCGACGACCTGGATCTCGGCTACACCGAGGACTTTCACGACGCCTCAATCGCTGCTGACAACTGAGAATACCCCGAAATAAAACTCCCATGAAACCGCACCGCCTTCCCAAGCCCGGCTTGCTCCTGCTTCTCCTGCCCGGAGTTGTGCTCCATGCCGCGCAAGTGCAACTGCCCGACAGTGACTCCAACGGTCTCGATGATGCCTGGGAATACGCCTACTTCGGGTCTCTCGGCAATGACGCCTCCGCTGACAGTGACGCAGACGGAAGCAACAACCTGCAGGAGTGCATCGGTGGGACTGATCCCACGAATCCAAATTCGTCCCTGAAGATCAAGGCGGCCTCGTTCTCCGCTTCCGGCGGCGAGTTCAGTTGGGACTCGGTTCTCGGGAAGACTTACCGCATTGACTTCACTTCCAGCCTTGATCACTGGACAGGGAGCCTGACGGACGCTGGTGGCAGTGATCTTCTCGTGCCCGGAAACGGGGGCACGCTGACATTTTTCTTCACCGCGAGCGGAGAGGCGAGGCTTGCCGGTGGTGCCACTCGCGAAGTGTGGTTGTCGCCAGGCGTCAACAGCCTTGATGAATTCAAGACAGACGTATTGAACTGGTCCGACGGCTCTTCGCCCGCGGGGAGTGCCGAGGCTGACCCTGTAAGTGGAGTCGATATGACAGTAGGGGCCGAAGCGCCGTCCGGTTACGCGAATGACTACGGTCAACGGATTTGCGGTTACATCACCGCGCCGGTTTCCGGCGATTACACGTTCTACATTGCCGGGCATGACGAGAGTGAATTCTGGCTGAGCACGTCGTCCGGTTCGCCGAATCCCTCCAACCTTCAACTCATCCTTAGCCAGGCCAGCGCCAACATCGGTCCGAACGAATGGACCTATCATTCCGACAATGGACTCGCGCCCGATGAGCAGAAGTCCTCGCCCATTACACTCGCGGCCGGGGCAAGTTATTACTTCGAGGTTCTCCATGTGAGCAGTGGACCCGATGACCACGTTTCCCTCGGCTGGACCACTCCGACAGACGCCGGGCTGGTCAGTGCGATCCCCCCAGGTGCCGTAAGCGCGCTGGTCGATTTTTCAGGAAGCAACGCATCCGCAATCGGACAGGGTGAGCAAACTTTCGTGCGCGTTTGCACTTTTGGTCCGAACAGCCCGGAGTCCCTCGACACGGATCTCGACGGGATTGACGATGCGACCGAGAACATGCTCGCCGATTACAGTCCCTTTAATGCCTTTTCGGCAGGGAACGGAACCGGGGATCTCAATGAGTTGACCGAGGCGATGGCGAGTTCGACCTCCAGCGCGGTCGGCGACGTGATCACAGTTGTTGCTGCGGATGGCGAGGCTCGCGAGGACGACGCCTCCGACGTCATTCGCTTCCAGTTCACACGGAGCGGCGGAATATCTGGCTACACGATCTTCTACACGCTGAGCGGCACGACCGCGCCCCTCAATGAGAACGGGGCCGAGTCGTCCGATTATGACGAGGAGACGATTGGTGGCGCGCCCCTCAATGGCAGCGTGGTCCTTGCCGCAGGAGCGAATACCGTGGATGTCGTCATCGATCCCGTGCAGGACTCGATACACGAGTATCCGGAAACGGTAACCATCACAACGGATGACCACGCGAACTACGACCCGAATCCAGCAGCAACCTCGGCCGCGGGATTGATCTACGACCAGGCCGACATCGCCGAGAATGAGACGCTTTTCGTCGGGTTCTCCGTTCCCCAACCCGGCGCGGCCAACCCGCAGGGGAGCGCAGTCGTCTCAGGCAAGTTGAACGCCAACAAGGACACCCTCACGCTCTTCACGAGCATCACGGGCGGATTCAGTTCGCCGCAAATCAACTCTCACGTGCACAAGGACGTGGGTAATCCCGGCGCGGATCCGGTGACTTTCAGCCTTCCGCCGACCGGTGAAATCGCCGACCTTGCGTGGGAACTGTCAGACAGTGGCTCCTACTCACCGCAGTCCATCATTGATTCCCTCTTCAATCAGGCAGGCGAGACAACAACGACGGGTGAGACGAAGGTCTACATCAACTGGCACACGGTGAATAATCCTGCCGGCGAGTTGTATTCCTTCCTCGTCCCGGCCGTGGGCTCCATCGAGCCGCCGGTCCCGTCCGCTCCGCCAGTCATCGCCCACATCGACCCCGTGGCGAACGAGACAGACCTCCGGCGGGAGATTGTCCGCTTTCTCAACCAGGCGACCTTTGGCGCTACCTCCGAGCTTGTCGATCAGCTCTACAACGAGATTCTCGTGGAACCCAACCAGGATCGCATGGTGGTCTTCGAGGGCTTCCTCGACACGCAACTCGACGGGACGCAAACGCCACAAACACGCATCTTTGACCTGACCATGGCGGCTGACTGGCACGAATGGGTCGCGCGAGGATATTATGACAGCCGGTTCTTCGAATACGACGACTGGGGGAACAACGGCGATTACTACGAGGATCTGCCCTATCCCGGTGACCTGCACCAGGACCTCGCCACCGAGAACTGGCCGGGCGTGGACAACTGGCAGGTGACGAACCTGACCACGATCAACAACACCTTGAACAATCTCGACTACACGAATCCCTCCAATCACCTCGAGCCTACTTCCGCGTGGCCGGTCCCCTTCGGAAATGACGGGAACGGGAACCTGAACAACGTGACGCCGGTCATCAACGTTTCCTATCGTGGAAACCAATTCGGCCTCGGGCGCACGGACCGCAACAACAACCGCCGGGCGATGTGGACGGCGATGATCGGCGGCAAGGACCAGGTACGCCAGAAGCTGGCCTTTGCCTGGTCGCAAATCCTGGTGATTTCCTCGCAGGATCCGAACACGAACAACTTCTACTACGGCGCAACGAAGTACTGGGACATGCTCGCGGAGAATGCCGACGACTCCTTCAACGAGATGCTGGCGGGGGTCACCTACAGCCCGATGATGGGGAACTATCTCAGCCATCTGCGCAACCAGAAGGAAGCTGATCTCGACAACGACGGGAATCCCGATGTCTTCCCTGACGAGAACTATGCCCGGGAAATCATGCAGCTCTTCTCAATCGGACTCTTCGTGCTTCACCTCGACGGTTCCCTTGCGCTGGACAGCGAAAATGGACTTCCGCAGCCGACCTACAACAACACGGACATCACGGAATTGTCGAAGGTCATGACCGGACTGGGGCACAGCCACGGATCAAATACGAATTGGCATAACCCGAGCAACACCGGAACCAACACGAACGCTTTCAACACGTCGAACGGGAACCGCTGGTATGGATCCCAGTTCCTCTATCCCATGAAGATGTTCGGCAACTTCCACGATAGCGGCGTGAAGAACATTGTCGGCGGGGTGGTCATTGACAATACCGGGGCCAACAACGGAACGACCAACAGCAACAACGATTCACACATGGGCAATGCCGACCTCAATGATGTCCATGACTGGCTCGCGGGCACGGGCAATGCGCCCGGCACGCTGGCGACAGGAAGCCCGACCTACGATGGTCATCCCAGTACGCCGGCCTTCATCGCTTACCGGCTCATCCAGCGGATCTTCTCCAGTAATCCGTCCCGTGAGTATGTTTACCGAGTGGCCAAGGTCTTCAATGATACCGGCGGCGACCTTGGCGAAGTCTCGAAGGCGATTCTCCTCGACTACGAGGCCCGCACTCCGGCGATGATCGCCAATGTGGGAGGCCGGAAGAAGCCTCCGCTGGAAGCCTACGTTCAGATGGTGCGCGCCCTCGGCGGCAGCACGCAGACAACGGTTTCCGAGTTCAGCGGGAGCAACAGCCGGTTTGGGGCGACGACCGATTTCAAATTGAGTTCGGTCATCGCGAACAATTTTTCCGCGGATTCCTTCTTCCGATACCCGACGACTGACGGCAACCTCTCCATGTCGCCGCAGCGCTCGGAGACCGTCTTCAATTTCTACCTTCCGACCTACGCACCGGGAGGCGTCATTTCCAACTCCTCGCTCGTCGCTCCCGAATTCCAGATCTTTACCGAGACCTCTGCGGTGCAGAATCTGAATTACTTCTACAACTTCACGTGGAATGGCACTTCCACCCCGACCGGTCAGGGGCTGCAGACCATCCCGAACCAGGGCTTCTGGGGTTATCCCAACAACGCTGATCACAATGTTCCGGACCGCAGCCGCTGGATCAGCCTTTATCCCACGAGCGGGCCCGAGTGGGAGCGCGACAAGGCGCTCGTCGATGCCCTGGACGATCTGCTCTGTGCCGGATATCTCCAGCAGACCTACTCGCTCGAGCCGGCGGACCGTACCCCCAGCGGCGGGCCGGTGGTGGCCGACGCCAACCAGAACCCCTACGAGGCGATTATCGATGCACTCACCGAGTCCTACTCCACCAGTTCGAATGGGGTGCGGGACAAGGTCCGACTGGCCCTCTACCTGATGGTGACCTCGCCTGCCTATCAAATTCAAAAATAGGCGCGAACGACGCAGGGCCAGCCGGCGTTTTCCGTTGTCCCGCGGATTCGGAGCGGGCGGCTGACCTTCGATCCGCCGTTTGACGGGAAATAACGCTTGGTGAGAATTCGATTAATCGGAGAAATTATGGTTATGTCACGCCGTCGGCGTCAGATGGCCTTGCAAACCGCTTTCGCTCGATGGGAACTCCACTCATGACCGCCAGCTCATCCGCAATTTCGAAATCGCCAGCAGACGACGACGCTCCGTCTCCGGAAGGGCTGGAGGAGGGCGATGAATCGATCGGCGAGTCCAGGTTGGGGCTTGCGGCCAAACGCTCCTGGCACGGCCGTCTCGGACTCGCGATCCTTGTGCTTCTTGCCCTGGCGCCGGCGATCTTCACCGGCTACGCTGTCGCTACCCATGCGGTGAACATCCCGGTTTGGGATGGATGGGAGCGTGCCATTCTCTTGAAAAAGTATTATGAGGGAGAACTCGACTTTGCCTATCTCTATTCCCCGCACATCGATCACCGGATGTTTTTCCCGCGGCTTGTATTTCTCGGTTTAAACGAGCTCAGCGGCGGCGACGTGCGATGGGAGTGTTACTTCATTTTCGGATCCCTCGTGGCTGCTTCCATCTTCCTGGGGCTCTTTTGCCACCATGTCTTCCGGTCCGCGGTGTGGACGTGGGCGATGGTCTTTATCCTGAATCTTTTTCTCTTTAGTCCCCTCCAGTACCAAAACCTCCTCTGGCCTGTTCAGGTGGCGATGGTCCTGCCCATTACCTGCTTGTGCGCGATCATTTGGGCCATGCCGTCACGCATGAATGTTTGGGTGAAGTTTGCCATCGTTTTCGTGGCTGCGACGGTTGGCACCCACAGTTTTGGCCACGGTCTCGCGCTCTGGCCCGTCGTGGTCTGTCTTGCTCTCCTCTTGCCGGATTTTGGTCCGCGTCGCTTTGCTTTCGTTATCCTCTCCACCGCCGTGGGGGCGCTGACGATTGCCGCTTACCTGACGATTGATTTCAACGTTCACGAGGCGAGCATGCATTCCTACGGCGCGGAAGCCGGGGCCGCGACGCCGGGAATGCAGAGCCTTCTGGGGCGGGAAAAGGACTTTGATGATGTCACCCGCTTTGCCTTTGTCGGTATCGGAAATGTCATCGTTCGCGTCTTCCATACCGACCCGACGGCGGTGGCAACGAAGGCGGGGAGGGGGCTCATGATTGCCTTTGCCGTTCTCAGTCTCATTTTGCTTTTTTGCTGGAGGGACAAGAGTCTCCGTGCGGCCTTCCTCCCGTGGCTTGCGATGGGAGGCTACTCGGTTGTGGCGGCCGTTGCGCTGGCCCTCGGGCGTCATGGCATGGATAAGTTTCGTGCCCTCCACACCCGCTACATGACCCCCACGATGTTCGTGGCCATCGCGATCGTGGGCTTGATCGCCTACCTCCTCTACCGGTGGCAGTCGCAAGAGAAGTCCTCCTTTTCGAAGGAAGTCCGTGCTCGTTGGGCTCTCGGACTTGCGGTCTTTGTTTCCGTGCTCATGATTCCTCAATGGGTTTATGGCATGCACAAGATGGAGGCTTGGAAGCT
>JBCDLR010000242.1:0-6163 GCA_038745205.1 Verrucomicrobiota bacterium | reverse complement strand
GTCAAGCCGATGATCTATCCCGAGAGGATCGCCGGGGAGGCGCTGGCAGACGGGCCCTTGCGGCATCCCGACCAGGAGGAGTTTTACCGCAAACTTCGCGAGGCGGGTATTGGGGTGCTTGACCTCGTCGATCCGCTCTGGGAGATGAAGAAGGAGGGCGAGGTGTATCTCAAGCAGGATACCCATTGGCAGCCGGCTGCCATGGAGAGGGTGGCGGAAATCCTCGCGGAAGAGGTGAAGTCGCGGTCGTGGTTCGCCAAGATTGGTGCGGCCCCGTCGCCGTTCGAAGTCGTCGGATCAGAGCGGGAGCACATTGGGGATTTGGTGGAGCAATTGGATTTACCGGAGGGGAGTGAGTTGTATTCGCCGGAAGGGGCTGTGGTACGGCGGGTGTTGGATAAGGAGACGGGGGAACCGGTGAAGAGCGATGCACAGTCGGAGGTCGTCTTGTTGGGGGATAGCTTCACGAACATTTTTCATGACGCGTCGATCGGGTTCGGGGAGAAAAATGGAAATGGCGAAACGCCGATTGGTGCTGGGCTGGCGCAGCACCTGGCGGCGAAGCTGGGAATGGCGATCGATGTTGTCGCTAGAAACGGAAGCGCGTCGACGGCGGTGCGGAAGGACTTCGCCCGGCGCTTTGATGATGAAGTCCGCGCGAAAAAGATCGTGATTTGGACCGTGGCCGCGCGGGATGTGCTCTATACGCCCAAGCTCGGAACCGGAAACGAAGTGGTCTGGGAGGACGTGACCTGGAATCCTTTGCAGAAACCGGCGGGGACGGAGAAACCCGTGCTGGGCGACGGGGAGATTCTGGTGGAAGCGACCCTGGCGAAGGACGGCAAGGGACCCATTGGCGACCCGAAATCAGTACCGTATCAAGACGCGATCTTTGAGATGATCTGGGAGGAGGCGAAGGCGATCGAAGGGGGAGAACTGGACCAGTTGGACGGCCAGATTGTCGTCAAATCGTGGGGGTTTCGGAAGAAGGTGATGACGCCGGAGTCGCGGATCGAGGAAGGGAAGAGATATCGCTTTCGAGTTCGTCCAGCGGACTCAGTGGGAGGAGTTTCCACGGCACAAGGGCAACCATTGGAGAGATTGGCCAATGATTTCTCGTTGATCGGACTCGGATTCTACTTCGCAGACGGGTTTAAAGAGGTGGAGTGAGAGAGTCGCACAGGCACTTTGCGTGTGGGGCGAAGGCTGGCGACTTCTTTTTAGCAATGCGCGCCGATGTCCTGACGCGCTGCTCTTCCGCGCGTTTTTACGCCTCGGTCACAGGCGGGACCCCCGTGGTAGTACTATCAGCTACCAGATCCGCTCCACAAAGCGTGTCATGCGGCGCTTGCTGGCTTCTTCCTCGAGTTTGCGCTGGGAGACGAACTCGGAATCGGTGGGTGGCGCGGGTGGGGCTTCGTTGGAAACGAGGCGGGCCTCAATGATCTGCACTCGGCCGTTCGGGATATCCTGCGAGTTGGTGGTGAGGGTCGTCATCTCGAAAAGGTCCTTCATGCCGGTCGTAACCTGGCCGAAAACGGTGTACTGGCCATCAAGATCCGGGAGGTCGGCGATGCAGATGTAGAATTGGCTCCCGTTGGACTCGGGGTTGCTCGGCGCCTTCGCCATGGCCACGGCACCCTGAATGTGCTTTCCGCCGAGCTCGAGCGGGATGGTGTAGCCGGGACCGCCGGTGCCCCAGTTATTCCGCTCCAGCTGGTTCTTCGTCAGTGGGTCTCCGGTCTGCACGATGAAGTTGGGGATGACACGGTGGAAGCCCAGGTTGTCGTAGAATCCCTCGCGAACGAGCTTCTTGAAGTTGGCACACGTTTGTGGGGCGGTGCCGGGATCGAGCTGGATGGCAATGGTGCGAACCTTCTTGTTGAAGTCGACGCGCAGGTGAACGGTGTTGCTGTCGTCGACGCTCGCTCGTCGTGGCTGGAAGCGGTCGAAACTGGTGAAGCTCTTCGTCTTGCAGGCTCCCGTCAAGAGGGCGCATGCGGAGGCAAGGAGGATGATTCGAAAGGCACGTGCGTTCATCTTCAGACAGTCTTTGTGATTTCTCCCCTGATGGAAAGTGGTTTTTCGCTGTCTTGGGCAAGGATCTTCGTCCCTGGTGTTGCCTTGGATCGTCTCATGATCGCGAGCGCGTCGCTTTTTGAAACTGTCGTGATCTTGCCGATCTCTTTTTCCGCTTCGCCCTCGAGGAAAACGGAAGTGCCCGGATTTGGAGCACTCTCAAGACTCAAGGAAGCAAGAATCCAGTTCGATTTCCCCGACATCTTCATCCGTGATATGATTTCCTGACCGATGTAGCAACCTTTGTGGAAGTCGACGGCGGTGTGGTCGAGGCCGAGGTCGGCGGGGAAGTAGTCGGGCGTCGCCTCCGCGTTCCAGGCAGGGACCAGGTTTTCGAGGCGGAGCCGGTCAGCGAGGGCCGGATCGGCCGCGTTCCATGCCGGCGGGTTCTTCGACCAAACATCCCATCCATCAACGCCGAAGCGCCTCGATTTCGCGCAGATGGCGGCTTCCACTTCCGGTGGAGCGTCCCCGCAGACATGCCAGAGATGGAAATCGGCGGTGACGTCCGCGAGTTCGCAATCGTCGGCGATGATGTACCGATCGAGCCGCGTGAAGAGGTTTTCACGAAGCGCTTCATGGGTGTCCAGCCACAGGGCATCTGCCGCGGGAGAAACGGTGATCTGCACGAGGGCATCGAGCTTGCCTTTGGCATTGGTCACGCAGGCGGGAAGGGCAAGGGCGGAGGAGGCGGACTTGACGTCGTTGGTCACCTGGCCGTTGAGAAACCGAATTCGATCCTCGCCGGTGAGCGCGAACTTGGCGTTTGTCGAGAGGTCAAAGGCAGTCATGGCGGGTTGGAAGCCGCATAGGTGCGGAGGTTGGCGGTGTTGCGGAGTTGAAGGACGAGGCGGTCGACGGCTTCAATACGGCGATTGTTGGCGAGAAGGGCGGTGATTTCGTCCTTCATTTCCGCGAAACTCGCGCGACGGGCGGGCTTGCGCTCCAGCAGCTCGGCGATGTGCCAACCGAGCTTGGTCTGGAACGGTTGGCTCATTTCGCCGACCTCCAACTGGTTGACGGCTTCAAAAAAGGCGTCAGGCATGCGGTTCGCGGTGAAATAGCCGAGGTCTCCGCCGCGCTTCTTGCTTCGCTCGTCATCGGAGAACTCCGTTGCCCGGTCCTTGAGGGGAATTTCCCCGACATTGATCGCGACATCGTGCTCGCGAATCTCCTTCTCCACTGCTTCGGGATCCTTGTCATCGAGCGTGAGAAAGAGGTGGCGGGCGCGAAGGACTTCGGCGACAAGCCCGGCATCTGTCATCTGCTCGTACCACTCGCGTGCCTCTTCCTCGGTAACGTTGATCGCTTCCGCGATGCCTTCTTCAATCCATTTCGCCTGCATGAGGCGGCCCCTGATCCAGGCGCGAAGGCCCGCTTCGTCGAGGCCCTGGGCGGCGAGGCGTTCGGTATAGCTCTCCTCGCTGGCGAACTGCTTGCGGAACCTGGAGAAGGCGCTGTCAATCTCGTCCTCCGTGACTTCCGGCGATTCGAGGCGCGCATAGAGGTAAACGACGAGCTCGTCGATGCGGCGATTGAGGACGACGGCTCGGATGGCGGTGCGGCGATCATCGCTGAGTTGCCCGGGTTCGAGATTCCGTTCGAGGCAATAAATGTGAAGGTCGCGTTCCAGCTCCGCTTCCGTGACCGGCCAACCATTGACGGTGGCGACGGTGCCGGGTTCGACGGCAGGTTCGGCCGTGAGCCTCCGGTAGAGCGGCCCTTTCAGGAAATAGAGGTCCGCGAAGAGGTAAAGGATGACGACGCCGTAGATGAGGAACCGCCACGGCATTTGGGCCGGAGGCGGGTCAAAGGTGCGTCGATGCCGGTTCACGACCAGCTGAGCGATTTCATGCGGCGGCAAACTTCCTCGACGTTCTCGCGGCTGTTGAAAGCGGAGATCCGGAAGAACCCTTCGCCAGCAGCGCCGAAACCCGCACCGGGGGTGATGACGACATTCGCTTCCTCCAACATTTTGTCAAACATGCCCCAGCTGTCGGTGCCGTCAGGGCATTTCACCCAGACATAGGGCGCGTTCACCCCGCCGTAGGCCACGAGGCCCAGTTCACCGCAAACCTCGCGGAGAAGGGAGGCGTTGCCCATGTAGTGCTCGATGAGCGCGCCGACCTGTTTCTTTCCTGCCTCGGAAAAAAGCGCCTCGGCTCCGCGCTGGACGGGATAGCTGACACTGTTGAACTTCGTGCTTTGGCGTCGGGCCCAGAGGGGATGAAGGGGGTGCTTGTGGCCCTCGTGGTCGGCGGCCATGACCTGCTTTGGGACGATGGTGTAAGCGCAACGCACGCCGGTAAACCCGCCATCCTTTGAAAAGCTGCGGAACTCGATGGCGCAGTCACGGGCCCCTTCGATTTCATAGATGGAACGCGGGACGTCTTCTTCCTGGATGTAGGCGGCATAGGCCGCGTCGTAGAGGATGACGGCGTCGTTGACCTTGGCGTAACCGACCCAGGCCGCGAGTTGTTCCCTGGTCGCGGTTGCGCCCGTGGGATTGTTCGGGTAGCAGAGGTAGATGAGATCGGCCTTCGTCTGCGGGAGTTCGGGGACGAATTCGTTGGCTTCCGTACACTCGAGATAGATCAGTCCCTCGTAGCCGCCCTTGTCGGAGGCGTAGCCGGTGTTTCCGACCATGACGTTGGTGTCGACATAAACGGGATACACCGGATCGGTCACGGCGATGGAATTGCCCGGTCCCATGATGTCGAGGATGTTCGCCGAGTCGCACTTGGAGCCGTCGGAGACGAAGATCTCGTCGTCGGAGATGCCGAGACCGGCATACCAGTTTTCACGGATGGCGGCGCGAAGGAAATCGTAGCCGTTTTCGGGTCCGTAGCCGCGGAAGGTCTCGCGGTTGCCGAGTTCATCGACGGCCGCCTTCATGGCGTCGCGTGCAGCGGCGGGGAGCGGCTCGGTGACATCGCCGATGCCGCAGCGAATGACCTCGGCGGCGGCGTCCGGGTTCGCTTCGGAAAAGGCTTTCACGCGCCGGGCGATCTCAGGGAAGAGGTAGCCGGCGGCGAGTTTGAGGTAGTTTTCGTTGAGTCGGGCCATCCTCATCTCTTCGACGGCCCCCAAGGCCGGGTCAAGAGGGAAGGCCCGGGTTTCGCCGCCGGAAAAAGCTGCTAGATTTCACCATCGCGAAGGCGAGGAGCGCCCGTAGCTCAGCTGGATAGAGCAACGGACTTCTAATCCGTAGGTCCCGTGTTCGAATCACGGCGGGCGTGCCAGTTTTCTAGTTTCGCAAGCCGCGGCGGACTTCGCGGATGAGATCATAGCCCTTTTCGGCAAGGGAACCATTGACGGGGAAACGCATCCAGTAGAAGCCGTCGTAGTTTTCGGGGATATATTTTTGGACGAGTGGGTGGGCCGGATCCTTGACGGTGGCCTGGTTTGCTCCGAGGAGCAGTTCGCCTCGGAATTGATACGTCACCTCCGCCGGCGTTTCGACCGAGGCCGCTGCTCCTTCTCCTTCCGCGCCTTCGCCGAGCAGGCCGATCTTGCTTTCCTCGACGCGCACGCGCGGGTCTTCGATCTCCATGGTGCCGGTGATCTTGCCATTGATGTTGGACATGAGGTTGACCTCTTTCAGGGAGAAAACGCCCTCTTTGCTCTCCGCCTTGATGGAACTGGAGTCGATGGGGAAGCGGCGGAAGGGAGTGTGTTCGGTGATGAGGGCGAGGGCATCCAGCGGGGGAAAGTCGTGGATGGTGCCGGACTGGAACTTCAAGTCCAGCTTGTGTTCGACGCCGGACCGAAGGTTGATGGAGCCAACAATCTGGTTGGTGCCGGCGATGACGGCGCTGTCGAAGTAAGTCTCGAGAGAGTCGGCGAGAAGATAGTTGAGGGGAACGTCGGCGAACTCGAGACGCAGGTTGAGGCGGGGGATGGCCCCGGTCTCGACTTCGCCGGCGAGAAAGCCCTGCCCGCCATCACCGAGCGAAAGTTTTCCGTTTTCAAAGAGGAGTTTCCCGGCCTCGCGGCGAATCGTGAGCTTGCGGATCTCGACGTCTTTCCACCAATTTTGCCGGAGGGTGCCCCCCTCGAATTCGAGGCGCCAGTCGTCCTTCCC
>JBCDLR010000241.1:0-6231 GCA_038745205.1 Verrucomicrobiota bacterium | reverse complement strand
CTCGTAATATACCTGATGCGGACATATTTTTCTTTGTCATGACACCGGGATCCATTTCCTCCGTTGAGGCCGAAGAGGGAAAAGGTGGTGCGGTTAATTTCGAGGTAGAGATCGCTACTGAGCGCAAGATTGCGGGCGAAAATTTCCGGTTTATTCCCATTCTCCTGAACGGCGAGAAGCCTGCCACTTTTTTACGCCGCGCGCGATACGTCGACTTTCGTGACAAGGGAAAATACAAGGAGACGTTTGCAGATCTTCTCGACAGCGTGCTCGGGAAACGCAAGAAGCCTCCTTTAATCGGAGCGGGGCTTCTTGAGTATGAAACCCGTGTCTATCGGATGATCCCTGCAGTTGAAGGGAGTCCCCAAGCTCCGTATCTGGCAAAGATCGAACCATTTGGCGGATTCCCTTTCTTCAGCTACGAAAGTGATCATCCGTCCTACTGGCCTCCGCGAGTTTACGAAGATCGTGAGCAATTTTCGAAGAAAGTGCTCAATTTCATGACCAACTCCGAATACAAGGAGCCTATCGACAATGCCCTCCACAGCCGCGAAGACAGGATTACGGTTGTCGGGGGTGGCCCGGAGGACTCACAAGAGGCGACGGAGAGTAAAGCCATACAAGACTTCTCAAACCTACGAATGCTCTTCAACTTCACCTTGCAGGGTGATGAGTCCAGTCTGCGTGAGCAACTGGGGGAAGCAGCCACTAATGAATTTTTGGCGCTCGAGAAGGATCGGGAAGCCGAAGATGCACGAATGCCTAATCGGCTTCTCACCATCGCTTTCAAGCATAGTCAAGACCTGGAGATTAGCGACTTAACTATTGACATGGAGGTGGTTGGCACGGTTTACGATATGTTGATTGGGTCAACGCGTCCCTTCGACATCGGGCAGATTCGAGCCATGTCGACAAAGCGAACACAAGTCAGCAAGGGACCTTTTCCGGGGGCGGCGGTGACCTTGATCAAGCTTTGGTACAATTACATTCCACTCTCCGAGCGATTTGATCCGAAGCCCGCTCATATTCATGCTGACCCCTATGAAGGGATTTTTCTTCGAGTGTTGAGTGCCGACGGCATGGAGAACAAACTGACCTCCGGCCTCATTCAGGATAAATCCGTCTACGACGATCTCGAGATCCAGTTCCCTGAACTATAAGAGAGGGATCGAAAGTCTTCGGCATAGTATCATGAATTGAGTGGCGAGAGTGCCTGCGCCTCTAACTAGGAGCGCCATTTCGATCTGGAGAATTGGAAATCGATGAATTTCTTTTGAGCCCACAGCCGAACATCCCGCTTTCAAGTAGATCCTCTCCATGCATTCTTGCCGTAAAAGCACACCATGAAGAGAGCCCGGCGGATGACCACGCCAAGAAATGACGAGACATTTGAACTCATGCGTCCACTGAGACTAGATCTCTTTCTTGATCCGTCTTCTGGACTCCAGGCTTGGTTCTGATTAATTGATCGAATGAGGTCTTATCCAACCATTTCATCGATACAAGAAATGCAATCCATTTCAGGATTAGAACGAAAGGCGGGCCGGAGTTACGCTAACAGGAAGTCTTGGATGAAACCCTCGTTCATCTTCGGACTTTTGTTATGTGGAGTTTGCTCAAGCCTCGGCTGGATGTGGAGAGAAGCGATTCTGGGGGCCGCTATTGGTGGAGGCATTGGCAGGTTCATTTCCTTGAGCATTACTCTCCACAACTCACCGCCATACCTTCGGGAATGGATCGAAGCCAACAAGCCGACCTAGCCTCATCAGCGCACCATGCCCCTCACCATCTACCAACTCCCCCACAGCCCCTACTGCATCCCGATCACGCGGGCGCTGGAGGCCTTGGGGGTCGAGTTTGAGGTGCTCAATGTCACGCCGCACACGCGGGAGGAGGTGATCCAGCGCAGCGAGGGGAAGTTCTACTTTGTCCCGATGCTAGACCACAACGGGAAGTTGGTCATGGAATCGTCGACCGAGTCGATCGACATCGCACGCTACGTCGATGAGAACTTCGCCTCCGGGCGTTTGTTCCCCGCAGAGATTGAGGCGGCTCACTTGCCGCTGGTGGAGAAGATCGAGAACGAGCTGGAGATGGCCGGATTCGTCCTCATGGATCCGTTCTATCTCGACAGCATCGAAGACATCGTCGCCCGCACGATGATCATCCGCCACAAGGAGCGAAAGTTCGGCCCCGGCTGCGTCGAGCGTTGGCGCGAACAACACGACGAACTCTTCGCCCGTTTCCTCACCCTCCTCGCACCCGCCGAGCGCACCCTGGCCGAGCAGCCCTTTCTCTTCGGTATCACCCCCGTCTACGCCGACTTCGCTCTCTTCGGCATCCTCGAGAACGTTACCTGGGGTGGCACCAACGCGTTGCCTGAATCTCTGTCGAACATTCTCCGTTGGCGGGAAGCGACGAAGACGTTCCGATACCAATGAGGTAGGGACATCTCGCCGCAGATGTCCCTGATCACCCGCCGAAGGGGGCGTCTGCATTTGCAGACAAGAATGCGACGCCTGCGGCAAGGCGTTCCTACCAAGTTTCCATCGTACTAGGAGTCGATGCGACTTGACGAGTTCGTCGGAATGGGATTGCTCCTCGCGGCTCAGCGCCGACGCCGGCGATAACCTGACGGCGGGCACAACCAGGATTTGTGAAGAAACCGTCACCTCTTCAGTCTCGCCTCGAGCACCCATTTTCGATAGCCCACCCTTCGCATGTGCGACTTTCGCAGCTTTCTACTCCGGGTGGTCACGCTCTCCGTTATCAGTTATGCGCTGGTGCCAGCGCTGCAGGCTTCCACGGTGAGCTTTGTTTATATTGAATCAACAAGTCAGGGCAGCACCTTCGGGGTTGACCAAGTGCAGTCCGATGGGGCCGGCTTGACGAACCTCTTGCTCCCTCAAGACACTGATCAACTTGGTGACAGCAACTTGGAGGAGATTGAATACGACCCTGTCGCTGACCAATACTATCTCTTCGGTGGCAACTCCGTTTGGACACTCAACCGCAAAGGGAGCAGCAGTGCGACCCAGATTTACAACCTCTACGACGATAAGATGCTATCCTTTCCCGGCGGAAGGGGCTTTGCGGTAGATGGTGCAGCGGGCTTTGCTTTTTTCTCTACGCGACAAAACAACGGGTTGGATTTTGCCAATCTTTCAACCGTGTGGTCCCTCTCGCTCGACAGCCGTATTTCCACGGAGATTGTGCCGCATACGGATTTGAACTACGTCTGGGATGTTGTCATCGATCCCAGAAACCGACAGGTCTATCTCTCTGACATCCTCAACGCGGAAACAAATTCAACGCAACTGCAGGGGCGCATCCTGCGAATGAACTACGACGGGAGCGGACTTACTACGGTCATTTCCAGCACTACAAATTCCGGGGAAATTTTCACGCCTTACGGACTTGCCATCGATCCCGTGACCAACACTCTCTACTGGGGTGACGGGGGCGCGATTCCCGAGGGGAGCAACGCCTACATCGGACGGTATGATATCACGACTGGAGAGATCCTCGATCCCCTTCTCAACACAATCGTCTTCCCAGCCTATCTCGACTACGACCCTGTTGGCGAAGACATTTACTGGCTGAACCAGAACCTCCAGCGCATCACGCGGGTCGACGTCAACAACCCGCAAAACATCCCGATTGTCGATGGTCGCCCTGTTCTCAGCCTCGCCTTTGTGCCCGAACCTGGAGCAGTCACACTCCTGGGGCTAAGCTCGTTGTTTCTTTTCAAGCGAAGAAGGCGGTGATGCCAGGAAAACAAACGGCCATATTCCTCGACTGATACAGAAAGACGTCGCGACTGGTTGTCGCGTGACCTTCCGCGGAGTCAATCAGTTCTGGCTCGGATCCGTCTCGACGTTCAAGTCAAAGAACTCTCGACCCCCGGAGGCCGCGGAAAAAACAAAGGGCCTCGAGGCGAGGTCGAAGTCTTCCCGGGTTTCCCAGGTGATGAGATCGGTGCTCGACAAGATCGAGCCCAGTGCTGGATCCACTTCAGGCGAGACAGGGACATCGAGCGTGAAGTCATCGCCCGAGCGCCCGAGCGTGAATGGCATCACGAAATCGGCCACCTCGGGGTCCGTTCCGATGAAAAATTCGACGGCATTGGATTTTCCATCGCCGTCGCCGTCGTCGGTCGCGAGGGTCAGGGGACTGGTGGGCGCAAACTCCCGGCGCACCCAGACAGGATAACCAAGAGGCGTCGCCTCGAGTGCGGCCCGGGCGTCGATAAGGCCAGCCCCGGATTCGACATCGATCCCGGGGGTTCCCATCTCGATCGCCGAATCGCGAAGGATGCGATCAACGTCTGAAGGTAAGAGCGACCCGGGCCCCCCCGCCTTTTCGAGGACGAGGGCGGCCACAGCGGCGGCATGCGGCGCAGCGGCAGAGGTGCCAAAAAAGTTCGGGAAGGTATCGGTTTCGTCGGGAAACGTGGACGGCAAATCACTTCCGAAGAAGGTCGTGTTGCCGCCATCGGGAGCGGTGATACGGGGTTGGGCGGTATCGAGCGGTTGCGCGAGGCGGGTGCCATCATCTTCGAAGAGAAGCGGGCTTCCGCCGGGAGAGGAAAACGGCTCGAGAAGAGGCGGGGTGACACCAAAAGCAGGCGTGTTGAAGTAGGGGGCAGCCGCTACCGCCACCGCCCGTTGCGCGTTGGCGTGTCCGACGAGGGTACTGCTCTGCGTGTCGAACTCATTGACGGAAAAAGTTCCTGTCTCGAAAAAGAGCACCTTGATCACGTCGGGAGAGAGACCCGTGAATCGTTCGAAGACCAGATTGAATTGGGTATCCGCGCCGGGAAGGCCGTCGATGTCGATGGTGCCCGGATTCGTAAACGTGAGGATCTCCAGGGCGTCGCCGCCGACGTTGTTGGAGAGTGAACCATTCAACGCCTGAAACTGACCGGCGCCGCTGCCGGTGACGAGAACATCGATGTCCGATTGGCAGCCAGGCGCACCCGAGACACTGAAGAAAGGCTGATCCCATTGGACGATGATAGTGACGGACGAACCGACCCCCACCGTGATCTCCAGAAAGGTATCGACACCGGCGCCGGGATCGAAGTCATGCAAGGGTCCGCCGCTGAGTCCGGTCGTGCCGGTTGCGGCTCGGAAGGGCGATTCATAGGACTGGCGACCTGAATTCCCCGCCGCGCTGAAATAGACGGCGCCCCCTTCGGTCACTTCATTCACGGCTTGGGCCACGAGACCGTTCTGGAAAAACGGCTCCGCGAAATAGAACACGTCGTCCACGATGATGTCACATCCGGCAGTTGCCAGCGCGCGGATCCCATTGGCGAAATCCGCCTGCCCGTTGAATGCGGTGTAGAACTTCTGCGCCGCGCCTGGGGCCAAGTCGTTAATGATCTGCATCATGCCCCGTCCCTCATCGGTAGCGGCCTGGCCAAATTCACTGATGACCTCGATCCCGGGAGGGAGGTCGCCGTTGGCCACGTCCTGGGTGGCAGTGGTGGCCGGTGACGTCGCACGCGCAAAACTGTCGGACAGCGTGCCCACCGTGATGCCCTCGCCGCTGAAGCCCGGTACGAGCGCCCGCGCGAGGTCGGCCGAGGCGGCCTTGTCGCCCTGTGAGACGGTCAATCCTCCCGTTGCTGCAGACCGCGTGGTCCGGTAGGCGGGACGAATGAAATCCACGCCCCCGAGCTGACTCATCGCGGTCATTGAGACGACGGGCATCCACGCATTGATGACCAGCCCGTCGCGACTCATGCCTGTAGCGCCCAGGTTCGTCATGGCGGGCTCCACGGCCTGCCATGACTGTCCGTCTTCGCAAACGACCTCCACCAGCATGTTCCCGTTCACGAGCGGGTAGAGGTCATCACCGTGGACGAAGGGCTGGCCTGGATTGATCGCCGAATGATGAATCCATCGATGGAGCGTCAGCACAATCGTCCAATCCATCCTCGACATCGGCCCGTCACCCCCGACCAGGTCGTTGCCGTGGTAGGCCTGCCTCGCATCCTGGAACCAGGTCTTGTCCTGATTAATAAAGGACAGCAAGAGCGGACTCGTCCCTCCTCCACCAAGTTTCGTTTGCCCCTGCGCCGCGACCGTCGAAAACGCAATGAGGAAGACAAAGAACGATCGAAAGCACCGGTTCATGGAAAGGGACGGGGAAAGGGGACTGGCTGAAGACTGGAGTCGAAACCTCCTCCATTCATTCCGTTTTTCACCCGTCCATGGTTTCCTT
>JBCDLR010000240.1:0-6321 GCA_038745205.1 Verrucomicrobiota bacterium | reverse complement strand
TCAAGACCGGTGCATTCGACCACTCTGCCACCCCTCCGGATGGTCGCGTCGCAGTAGTGTGCTCTCGAAAAGTCTTCGTTCAACCGGATTATCGCCGCAAGGGAATCACGTTTTGACAAAATTAATCCACAGGAGTCTGAATCGACTCCTGACCGTCCTATTCCAAAACCCCATTCATGACGAAAACCCTCCTGATCCCCCTCTTCGCCGCGTTCGCCGCCAGAACGGCCACAAGTGAAAAGCCGAACAACGGGTAGGTCGCGGCAGCTTACAACTTCGGCGTGTAAACCACGCCGCCGATATTTCCGGTCATGTTCCAGGTTCCGAAGTTGTAGTTGGAAAGAGGAACAAGATGGAGCGTCGTTTCAGCACCTGGTTTCTCGTCAGCCGCACCGGTGGGGTGGCCACAGACGACAACACCATTGGCGACCTTGATGGTCCGCCCGGAGTAACTCCCGTCGAAGACATCGATGACGTCGTAGACAAAGATGGCCATGACACTGTCATCGCCTTTCTTGACCTGGAACTTTGGAATGCTCTTGAGCCGAAGATGAGCAGTCAGCGGGCCCGTGGCGGCGGTGGGAGCAGGCTTTTGCACGGGAGGCTTTTTCGCCGCGGGTGTGGTCTTTGGAGGCGACTTTTTAACGGGAGCCGGCTTGGCGGGTTCCTGCTTTTTCGAAGTCTTTTTCTCTGAAGTCTTTGACTTCACTGGATCATTTCCGGCCGGCGGTTTCGGCGCCGCTTTCGATGGTGGCTGGACGGTGTCCTTCTTTCCTGGAGCAGCCGCTTTCTTGGGTGGGGCTGGCTTGGCAGCAGCCTCGTTTTTCGGGGCGGGAGCGGCTTTGGCTTCGGGTTTCTTCTGCCCGGCCGCCTTCGGCACTGCCTGCTTGTTTCCTTTCCCGGCCGCTTTTCCGCTGCCCTTTCCCTTTCCGCTACCACCCTTCGCCTTGTTCGCGTTCTGGTTTTTCTCCGCCGGTTTTTTTGCGGGAGCGGCCTTCTTTTTCTCCGCCTTCGCAGCTTCGGGAGCCGGCTTTGTCTCCTCCTGCGCGGAGAGCATGACGGGAGTATGAAATACAACGAAAACGGAGAAGAGGGTAGCAAGGAGGGGGAATGATTTCATGACCCCATACTATGCCTCCGCGCGGGTTTATCACATGAAACGGGGGAATTTCGTTTTCGTTGATTTTCTCCTCAGCGGCAATACACCCACCAGGAATCGAACCTGGACCTTCGGCTCCGGAGGCCGACGTAATATCCATTTTACCATGGGTGCGTTTCGTTCCGGACGACGAGGCAGTGTAACCGCAATCGGCCGGGTGACAAACGCTTCGCAACGAGTCCGTTAGCGGAGGGATGCCGCCGCGTCGCGAAGCAGTTTTTCCGTCGTCGACCAGTCGAGGCACTTGTCGGTGATGGAGACGCCGCGCTGCAGTTCCTCTTTCGGCTGCGGGAATTTCTGGTTGCCCGCCTTCAGGTTGCTCTCAAGCATGGAGCCGATGACCGGGCTGTTCGCCGCCTTGCTCTGAGCGACCGTATCAAGGAAAACCGCCGGTTGCCTCTCGTGATCTTTCCCGGAGTTGTCATGGCTCGCGTCGACCATGACCGCCCGGATGAGGCCTGCACGCTCGAGTTCGTCAGCAGCATTCGCCACGCTCGGCGCATCGTAATTCGGGCCATTCGCCCCGCCTCGCAAAATGATGTGGCAATAGGGGTTCCCTTTCGTGGTCACCGCCGAAGCAATGCCGCCGTCGTTGACCCCCAGAAAAGTCTGTTCCGAGGTCGCAGCCTTGATCGCATTGATGGCGGGGCCGATCGATCCAAAGGTCGCGTTCTTGAATCCCAGAGGCATGGACAGACCGGACGCCATTTGACGATGGGTTTGCGACTCCGTCGTCCGGGCCCCGATGGCCGACCAGCAAATGAGATCGGCGATGTATTGCGGCGTGATCGGGTCAAGCAACTCCGTCGCCGTCGGCACGCCAAGGGCTATGACGCTTTGCAGAAATTTCCGCGCTATGCGCAGGCCCCCGGGAATATCATGGGAACCATCCAGGTGCGGATCCATGATCAGCCCCTTCCAGCCGACGGTCGTGCGCGGCTTTTCAAAATACACGCGCATGACAAGGCACATCACATCCTCAACTTCCTTGCGCAAGGTCGCGAGTCTACGTGCGTATTCGTGACCGGCGTCCACATCATGAATCGAACAGGGGCCGACGATGACGAGAAGTCTTTCGTCATCGCCGAAAATGATGTCTTGGATCTGTGCACGGGCGTTGGCGACGAACGCTGCCTCCTCATCCGTTCGCGCAATTTCCCGGCAAAGTTCCGCCGGCGACGGAAGCGGCTGCGTCGAAACGACGTTCAAGTCAGTGACTTGCGTGGAAGTGATGGAACTCATGGAATTTCGAGGGCGCCCAAGTTTGCGCTCTCCGCGATCAGAGCAAGGGAAAATCCGTCCTAGAACACGGAGGAATTTCCCGTGCTGGCAACCGGTGCTCCGTCTTCATCGACCTCAGGCGCATTCTCCGCGGCATCGACTTCCCCTTCTCCGGATTCCGCGTTCTCCTGCGGCGTCTCAGCGGCATCCGCCGGTTCCTCGATCACCGCTCCAGCACGGGGCGCATTCAGCAAGTCTTCCGGAATCACCGGACCTGCCGTCAGTGCCGGTGCCACTTCCGGCTCAGCCCCGACCGCCGTTCCATTCGGCGAAAGACCATCCGCTCCGGAAGATTCTTCGGCAGAAAAATCAGCAGGCTCGAGGGAGGAAGTCGTCGGAATTGACTCCACCATCGTCTCCTGTTCGCGGTCGAGATAGAGCTTGCTGACCCACCACGCCGCGGGCACACCGACCGCCATGAAGAACAACACCGTCAAGATGGGTCGGACCGGGACATAGTTCTTCCAACTGGAAATTTCCCGCAATTCCTTCGGATTAAATTGCCCCGAGAAGTAGCTTTGCCCACGATCGTTCGCGTCAACCAACGCGTCCAGTTCCTCGAGGAACTCAGACGCCTCGACATCGAGGTGCTTGCTGTAAAGACGAAGGAAACTCCGCGCGTAGACGAGATTGGGAAACTGGGAGTAATCGTCGTTCTCGAGGCATCGAATCGTCGATGCCCCGATGCGTGTTTCGTGCGCAACTTTTTCCACCGAGAGCCCGCGGGAATCGCGAGTTTCGGCCAGCAACTTTCCCAGTGTATAGGTCGTCGGCATCGATCGTTGGCAGCAGTGGTTTCCAGACTGAAACCGCCTCGGATCTTAATGGGGAACTGCGGGAATTGCGAATGATTCCGGATTCCTCCGCACGCCTGAAATATCCGGTCTTCGTTTATTCTTCCGGCGCGGAAACGAGGTTTCGTTCGCGCGGACGCGCACAAGCTTGGCGAAAAACAGAGAACACCGGGAACACGGTCTGCAGGAATTCCGGCATTGCCCCCAAGGGAAGTTGAGGAAAGTAGATGACGAGTACGGGCCCGCTACCCTCGAGGTTATAGGGTCCGTCTTTGGCAAAGAATTCCCGTTCTTCCGGGCCGAAGAGCGAGCGAACGGCCGCCGGTTCGCCGCCACTCACCCCTTGCCGGCGGTCGAATTCCACGTCGTCCTCAAAAGCGACGGCTTCCATTCCCGCCGGCACCGCGAGCTTTTGGCCCAACGCACGCGGGTAGAGGCAAAACGACGGAAGCTCAAGGGCGGTCGATCGAAAGATGGCCACTGAGCGCACTGACACCGATTGGTAGATCCCCAAACCCGCCGTGGACGCTAAATCCAGCAGGGTCAGTTCGACCCCGTTCGCGGTCCCCTGCATCAAGTGCTCGACATGCTGGAGCGACCCGCGGGCAAACTGACTCAATCGATCGATCCCCGGCGGCAACCCGGACTCGCCCTTCCCGAAATAGGTGAACTTCAGGGTATCCGCGGCCTCCCGAAATCTCCGCTCGCGCCGCACCTCGACCGTCTTTCCCCAAACAACCGCTCCAAAGGCTATCATCCCCACGGCCCCAAAAAGAATCCAGATTTCCAGCGGCATGGAGGAATTTTTCCCTTTGCAGGGTGCCCCAGCAAGCCCGATTCATGGTATATATCCCCGATTTTCGGCCAGCAATTAAGAGGTGAAATACCATAAATTTGGGATATATTAGAATTTCCAAGCAATTTGGAAGTCGTCTGCCCCCTAATCCATGAGTGATCGCTACGAGATCCTTGGCAAGCTCGGCCAAGGCGGCATTGGAGCCGTCTACCGGGCACGGGATACCGTTTTGGCTCGGGAGGTCGCGATCAAGCGCCTATTGCCTCAGGACGAGAAGCCGGAGGAAGCGCAGAAAACGGGTGAGTATCTGATCCGGGAGGCCGGCATGCTCTCGAAACTGCAGCATCCGAACATCGTCAATGTTTTCGAGGCGGCGACTGACGACGACGGTGCCTACATCGTCATGGAATTGATCGACGGCCAGACCCTCGACGAGGCCATTGCGGACGGACCGCTCGGAATTTCTGACTTCATCTCCGTGATGCAGCAGGCATTGGAAGCCCTCATTGCCGCGCAGGAAATCGGCATGATGCACCGCGACTTGAAGCCGACCAACGTCATGCTCAAGAAGCGGACAAGCGGAAAGTACGATCTCAAGGTTCTTGATTTCGGCCTCGCCAAGATAAGCGCTTCCCCCGCCCTGCAGACGATCGACCACGGAAACTCGATTCTCGGTTCCATCTATTTCATGGCGCCGGAGCAGTTTGAGCATGTTCCGCTCGACGGTCGCACCGACCTCTATGCCTTGGGATGCCTCGGATACTTCGGTCTCACTCGCGAGTATCCCTTCCAGGGAGAGACAGCCGCCCACGTCATGGACGCCCATCTCGACCATCGCTTGCATGACATCCGCGAGCTCCGACCCGGGCTTCCCGAACCGCTTGCTGCCTGGCTCATGCGTCTCCTCGCCTTGTCTGTCGACGACCGGCCCGAAGATGCCAAGGCTGCTCTCGCCGAACTCGACGCCATCGCTGCTGCACTGCCAAAGGAATCGCTGGAGCAGACGCAGCCCGCTGAAACAAGGAACAAGCTGATCACCGGTCAAGCCGCGGTGGCCGCGGCGGAAGAACGGGCTGCCACGAGGCCGACGACACTTTCCGCGACTCAGCGCACGACCGCCGCCATTCGCCCGCCCGGAAAGAAACCGTCCACACCATGGATGACTCCGCTCGCTGTCGCCGCCGCTCTCGTCATCGGCGGGGTCCTCACCTTGATCCTCATCGATGGGTCCAAGGCCAACGCAACGAACAACGTCACCGACAAGGATGACAAAAACTCCTTGGAAAACCGAAGCTCAGATCTCCGAGCCGTTTCCTGGATCAATGAAGACGGGGACTACCTGCCCCATCCTCTCAGCCGAACGCGCCCTCTCGCAAATTCTGATCTCGGCGGATTCAAATGGGGCGCGGAAAAGCCAACGGCGGAGTTCATCCCCCTCGGTTCCAAGTGGCGACACATGCCCATCAACTGGAACAAGTTCCCCAAGGACTGGATGAAAACCGATTTCCCGGTGCAAAAGTGGGCATTGTCCAAGGCCCCCATCGGGAAGAGCAACGGTGAATACTACGGAGACGGAACGGTTCTGAGCCGCCTTCCCAAACCCGCGGATGGCGAGGACATTGGTCCCATGCTTGTTCGCGCGAACTTCATCCTCGGCGAATCCACCACCAAGGGTCCCCTTGAGATCCATCTCCGGGCCGATGACGGCGCCGTTGTTTATGTGAACGGTCGGGAGGTCCGGCGCGTGGGACTTGCCGCCGGACCAATCACGAGGTCCACGCCTGCCGTAAGGGACATCAATTGGCTCAGCTCCACGCGCTACAACGTCATGCGTGTCGAATCCACCCATCTGCGGACCGGCAAGAACACGATTGCTTTTCGCATCCATTCGCGAGGCACCGCGGAAACGGATTCCGACATCGGTTTTGACGCCGCCGTTTACCTCATGCCGAAGGGAACGAAGGTCAATCCGCCCCATGATTTTCTTTCCGTCTCCAACGCCAAGATAATCGTCCCCCCTTCCCGCCAACAGGCCCGGATCTGGAAATACGCGGAGGAAATCGAACCGCTCAAGAAATGGGAGAACATTCAATTCAACGACAAGAAATGGCTGGAAGGCCCGGCACCGTTCGGCGCGAAGCAGAATGACGACCAACCCGACATCAACACGGTTTGGACCGGCAACAATCTCGGCCTCCCTCCACAAGTCTCGTATTTTTTCACTGTTAAATATTAAAGTTTATGAAAAATGTATTCAAAATCATTTTAGTGCTCGCTATTGCTCTTACGAG
>JBCDLR010000239.1:0-6338 GCA_038745205.1 Verrucomicrobiota bacterium | reverse complement strand
GAGCTCCCGCCCGTCGCGGGCGAGGTATTTCTGCCGCAAGAGGCCCTCAATGATGGCTGCGCGCGTCGCCGGGGTGCCGAGTCCACGCTCTGACATCGCTTCGCGCAATTCCTCGTCGTCGACGAGTTTCCCGGCGCCTTCCATGGCGGAAAGAAGCGTGGATTCGTTGTAGCGGGGCGGGGGATTCGTTTCCTTTTCCTCGACTTCGACACTTTCGGTCTTCGCGGATTCCCCGGGGTCGACCGGAACCAGCTCGTCCTTGCCCGAGGCGACTCCAGGTTCGCGGCCGTAGACGGCGAGCCAGCCGGGCGTGATGAGGATCTTCCCGTCGGTGCGGAAGATATCCTTCTCGGATCCGTGATCGATGGTCGTCAGTCGCTTTGTCACCTCGAATTCCGCGTGAGGGAAGAAGACGGCGATGAATCGCTTCACGACCATGTCGTAGAGTTTTTGCTCGGCCTCGGTGAGCTTGACGACCCGGCCGGTGGGAATGATGGCGAAGTGGTCGGAAACCTTGGCGTTGTTGAAGACGCGTTTCTGGGGGGCGATGCGATTGTTCCGGATCGAGTCTTCCGCCCACTTGGCCACGGCAAGATTGGAACCGGCGAGGTCCTTCGTGGTCTGGACGACATTGCCCAGGTAGTCTTCGGGAAGGTAACGCGAGTCTGTCCGCGGATAGGTCAGCATCTTGTGTCGCTCGTAAAGGGCCTGCGCAAGGGAGAGGGTGTTCTTGGCGGTGAACGGAGCTTCTCGCTGCAGGGTCGTCAGGTCGTAGAGTTGCGGGGCGATTTGCTTTTGCGGCTTTTTCTCCTCTTCGATCGAGCCGGTCTTCCCGAGGCAGCGGTCGCGAATGGCGTAAGCGCGGTCCTTGTCCCAGATACGTTCTGCGCGCCCGTGCGGCTTGCTTTCGTCCTTCTTCCAATCGGGATTGATCCACTTCGCTTCGTAGAGACCGGCGGCGACCGAGAATTCGGCATGCACTTCCGCGTAGGGTTCGGGGACGAAGGCCTGGATCTCGCGCTCACGCTTCGCGAGAATGGCAAGAGTTGGTGTTTGCACGCGGCCAGCGGCGGTGATGTTGAACCCGCCGTGTCTTGACCGGAAGCAGGTGAGCGCACGGGTCGAATTGAGGCCGACGAGCCAGTCGGATTCGGACCGGCACTTGGCCGCATCGGAGAGATTGTTCATTTCCTCGCCTGCGCGGAGATCGTTCCACGCTTCCTGGATGGCGCCGGTCGTCATGGACTGCATCCAGAGGCGTTGCACCGGCTTGTCGATATTGCCGATGTCCATGATGTACTGGAAGATCAATTCCCCCTCGCGACCGGCGTCACAGGCGTTGACGATGCGATCCACGTTCTTGCTCTTGGCCAGACGCAGGACGTGCTTCAGGCGTCCCTCGGACTGTTCGATGGGCTGGAGTTCGAATTCCTTCGGAATGGCGGGCAGGACGTCGAACTTCCACGGGAGGTTCTTCCCGTTCGGTCCCGTCGGCATTTTCAGCTCCACAAGGTGTCCCACCGCGGAGGTGATCAAGGCGGAATCGTTCTCGAAATGCGTGGAATCCCGGGATTTGCCCTTCTTCTCAAACTTCCCCAACGTTTTGGTCAATGCCTTGGAGAGGTCGGTAGCGACCGATGGTTTTTCCGCGATGATAAGAGTTTTACCCATGGATTCTGGCGAGGGAATAGAGCGACAAAGCTGTATGACGCCGCCGTGGAATCTCAAACGGGAAAATGCGAATAATATATTAAAAGTCTCATTTTCAGGGAGTTGTAGAATTTAAGGGATGCGGGTTGCCCCCGGGATTCCTTGTGCTTTTGGTGGGGATGGGTCGATCCAAGCCGCCAAAACTCCGTCCGAACGTCGCCGCGATCCTCGAAAAGCCCGACGGTCGGATCTTTGTCGCGGAGCGGGCAGATATCCCGGGGGCGTGGCAATTTCCCCAGGGTGGAGTGGACAAAGGCGAGTCTTCACGGGAGGCGCTCGTGAGGGAAGTCGAGGAAGAGATCGGCTTGTCGCCGGACAGCTACGAGATCGTCGAGGAACGGTCGGGCTACGACTACGTGTTCCCGAACGGAAAAACGAAGTGGGGGGGATGCCGGGGACAAACCCAGACGTATTTCCGTTGCCTGTTTGCTGGCGACGACGGCCTCATTGACCTTGAGGCGTGTGACATCGAATTCGCGCGTTTCCAATGGATTCACCCCCGTGAGTTCCAACTGGCCTGGGTGATCGAGTTCAAGCGGGAGGTCTATGAAAAGGTGTTTCACGATTTCTTTGATGTGGCGCTAGGGGCAAAGAGGGGCGAACATTCCCGTTAGCAAATGGACCGACGCATCAGGCACCTTCTCCACGATCTCTGGAAGGCGTCGAAGCGTTTCGTCATCGAGAATCCACTCCAACCGTTTCCCCTCGGCGACCGCCTGGCGGGCTACAGCGGGGACAAGTGGAAACACGATCTGCGGGCGGGCATCAATGTGGCGCTCCTCGCCTTTCCGCAGGGAATGGCCTATGCCGTGATCGCCGGTCTTCCGCTGCAGTACGGTATCACATGCTCGATCGTGGCCGCCTTGTTCGGTCCGATCCTCGCGGGTTCCCGGCACACGATCCTTGGACCGACGAACGCCACGTCTTTCATGATCTTCAGTTACTTCGCGGCTTACCCGGCGCTCGGGAAGGACATGCTCCTGCTCATGCCGCTGACGATTTTCATGGCGGGTGTCCTGCTGATCATCGGCGCCTACTCAAGGGCGGCGGAT
Organism: Verrucomicrobiota bacterium; assembly: GCA_038745205.1. Taxonomy (GTDB): domain Bacteria; phylum Verrucomicrobiota; class Verrucomicrobiia; order Verrucomicrobiales; family DEV007; genus JBCCWV01. The sequence continues at coordinate 3,576 of JBCDLR010000239.1, read as the reverse complement.
CTCATTCAATACATCAGCCGGACGGTTGTTGTCGGCTATATCTCCGGGGCTGCCCTGCTCATCATGCTCAACCAGAGCAAGGAGATCATCGGGGTGACCCTGCCCGCGGCGGACGGGGAGTCGGCGCGCTCCTTCTTCACCATCGCGTGGCAGATTCTCTCGCGAATTCCCGAGACCAATCTCGCGGCGCTGGGCCTGAGTGCGGCTACTCTCGTGATCTTTCTCGTCCTCCGAAAACTGGTGCCGAGTTTTCCGGGCTTTGCCATGACGCTCGTTCTCATTACGATCCTCGCGTCGATCCTGCACGACCGGCAGGTTCTTGATGTGGCGACCTTCGGGTCGGTGGACGTGCGCGACATTGGAAACCTCCTGCCGAACTACGACATCTTTTCCGACCCCGGAGTTTTCGACCGGATTTACCAACTCTTCGGCCTCGCCTTTGCCATCGCGTTCCTCGCGTCGCTGGAAAATTCCGTGATGGCGAAATCGCTGGCGAGCAAGGCGGGGGAACGTGTGGACCTGAACCAGGACATGCTAGCGGTTGGGGTCGCGAATCTGGGGGCTTCGGTCCTGAGCGGGATGCCTGCTTCGGGGTCGCTCACGCGGTCGGCCTTGAACTTCAACAGCGGCGCGATGACACCGATCTCGAGCTTGCTCAGCGCGGTTTTTTGCCTCCTCATGTTTCTCATTTTCGGGGGCTTCATCGAGTACATCCCGAAGTGCGCGCTCGCGACGCTGGTCATCTGCATTGCCGTTTCCCTCATCAACACGAAGTTGATTCGTATCTCCCTCGCCGCCACGGGATCGGATGCGGTGACGCTGGTCGTGACGTTCGTTTCGACGCTCATCCTTCCGCTGCACGTGGCGATTTTCCTCGGGGTCGGCACGTCGATCATGCTCTACTTGCGCAAGGCAAGTCGCCCACATCTCGTTGAATATGAGTTCGATGAAGGCGGCTCCCTCAAGGAAATGGACGAGGAAAACGGGCGAAAAATTCCGCAAATCTCCATCGTCCACGTGGAGGGCGAACTCTTTTTCGGTGCCGCCGAGCTTTTCCGCACGCAGATCCAACGCACGATTCGCGACGACAGCCTCAAGGTGATCATCCTGCGCCTGAAGAACGCGCGGCACCTTGATGCGACGAGCGTGATGGCTCTGGAGGAACTGATTGGCTTTCTTCGTTCGAAGGGCCGCGACCTGATCGTGAGCGGGGCGATGAAGGATGTTTACCGTGTCTTGAGAAACTCCGGATTAATTAATGTGTTAGGGAAAGAGAATCTTTTTCTCGGGTCGACAAAGAATCCGAACCTCTCCACCCGTAATGCCCTCAAGCGTGCCCAGGAAATCATCGGCTCCGAGGAAGCGGACGTGCGGATCTTCTTCGATCCGTCGCATTCTTAGGAAGTTCGGCCCGCGCGCCGGGGCGCGATCAACGAATGACAAACGGGAAGGGGATGATGGTTCGCGAAACCATCGGTGTGCCGCCGTCGTTGCGGGCCGGGTTGAAGCGCGTGCGTCGTGCCGCCGAGAGCGCCGCATTGTCGAGGTCCCGGTTTCCGCTGCTGCGGGAAATGGAAACGGACGCTGCGCGGCCCGAGGAGTTGACCGTAATGAGGACGTAGACGGTTCCCTGAATACGATTGCGTAGAGCGTTCCGCGGGTAAGCGGGTGTCGATCGCCGGGCAATGCTCACTTTCGTCGCAAGGCCGCGGGGCGCCGTGGGTGGGGAAGCTCGTTTCGCAGGCGCGGACTTGGGCTTCGGAGGCGGAGGCTGGTTTTCCTTTCTCGTTGCCGGCTTCGGAGGTTCTTTTTTCAGGGGAGGCGTCACTTCCACCTTTTTCTCGAGCTCGGGTTCGGGCGTCGGCAAGGGAAGAACTTCCGCCGGAGTTGGTTCTTCAGGCTCTGGAGGAGGATCTTCTTTCGCGGGCTCCGGTTCAGATTCCGGTTCCGGCTTTGGTTCCGGCTCCGGTTCGGGAGGCGCGTCGGTGAGAAATTCGATGTCGATCACGGACTCTGCCGATGCTGCCATTAGCGTGGGCATGTGGGATCGACCGATGGCCATGAAGGCGACGGCGCCATGGGCGGTGATGGCGAGGACGGCGATACAGGGCCATCGAAGTGCCCATTTAATGGGGCTATTCATTTTCAGGCTCGTTCTTTTTGACCACGCCAAAGGACGCAACGCCCTTCTCGCGTGCGATCTCCATGATCTCGACAAAAATTCCGTAGGCAGCGTCGTGGTCGCCGCGGAATTCGACCCGCTTTTCGTCGAGCTTCGCTGCCGCTTCTTCGATGGCGGCGGGCAGCTCTTCCCTTGTGATGGTCTTTCCGTTGACCACAATCGTTCCGTCGGCCTCGACCGCGACGGAAATCTTGTCGCGTCGGGGATCAACCTTTGGGGCGTTCCGGCCGGCCTGTGGGAGTTCGACGACGGCATCCGGCTTTGTGAACTGGCTGCTCACCATGAGGAAGATGAGCAATTGGAAGACGACATCGATGAGCGGGGTCATGTCGATCCCGGCATCGATGCGTCTCCGCTTTGCCATTAGTGCCATGTCAGGAGTCCGCAGTCCCTTCAGCCGCGTTGCTGTTTCCAAAGACCCACTCCTTCAAGTGCGATGCCACCTCGTTGAGGTCATGAACGAGTTGGTCGACCTTCGCTTCGAATATGCGGCTCGCCGCGACCGCCGGAATGGCGACGAGGAGGCCGGCGACGGTCGTGAGCAGGCCCGTCCAGATCCCGTCGGCAAAGTCGGCGGGTGTGACCTTTTCCCCGAGCTCGGCAATCCGGGCAAAGGCCTTGACCATGCCCCAGACCGTTCCGAGCAGGCCGATAAGGGGTGAGATGGTGCCGATGAGACCCAGAAGGCGAAGTCCACGCTCATGGCGATTGACGAGACGGGAAGACTCCCGCTCCGCCACATTCTCCGTGTGCACAATGCCTTCCCGGTGCTCCGCAAAGTAAAGTTTCCCGAGGGCGAGCATCGGGTTCCGCCCCGGCTCAGGAGGTTGATTGCCCTCCCAGGCACGACGCAGATGGTCGAGGCTCCTGCCGACGCGATACCTCGCGAGGGAGAAGTAGAAACTGCGCTCTAGTATAAGAATGAGCGAAAGGATTGATAGAAGAAGCAGGGGCCACATGAAGCCCCCGCCTTTCAGAAACAACTGCGTGACAGTCTGCGGCATGAAAAGAGAAGTCGTACTTCCCTCAGGCCGAACTAGAATTCAATTTCAAATCCGACGAAGAATTGGCGCGGCGCACCGGAACGTGGCCCTTCGGCCAGCCTTGAGGAAATGTATTCGCGATCGAGGAGGTTCTGCACGCCACCGATGAGGGTCAAGTTTTCGCAAATGTTGTAGTGACTTGATATGTCGAGGAGGAAGGCGGCGTCGATGGCAGCTACGTTTCGAGTTCCTTCGGAACGTCCAAGAACCTCCGATCGCCCCGCTCCACCGCCCGCGAAGGAATCATCGACGCCGCCTTCCTCCTCGACATATCAAGTCACTACAACATTTGCGAAAACTTGACCCTCATCGGTGGCGTGCAGAACCTCCTCGATCGCGAATACATTTCCT
>JBCDLR010000238.1:0-6340 GCA_038745205.1 Verrucomicrobiota bacterium | reverse complement strand
CGGCCTGAGCCTCGCTCTTCCGATCGCGCTCACTGACGCCGCTACCGTCACACCTTATATCGCCGGTTCCATCGCTCTTGAAGGACTCGACGACATCGGTGAAGATGATTACCTCTACGGAGGAATCAGCTTGAGCGTCACTTTCTAAGTTTCGCTCGCACGAAGAAACCGAGAAATTTTCGAACGCCCCTTGGCTGGAAAGCCAAGGGGCTTTTTAGTGTCCGGTTTCCGTGGACGAACTTTTCCCCAACGCCGAGATCGAAAGCCGACCGCCGCCGGTCGTGGAGTCTGAGCATTCCGAAACGGATGAAGGACTGGATCGCAAGGCCAAGGGTGCCGCGCGGAAAGGGGAGCCTGAGAAGTTCAGGCCGACCCTCCTTCCCGCCGCCGACGGCCGAGATTCAACCTCCGAGGGTGCGGCGAGGATCCTCATTGATGATTCGTCGGACCTCGAACTCTGGTATGGACTCCCGGCGGGTCTCGCGCCTCGCGTGGCGGTGGGTTCCCGCGTCTACGTCCCGCTTCGGAACAAGCGGGCGGTTGGCACGGTGGTGGGATTGGGCTCGCCCGCCGATGCGGGCGAAGGGGACTTTCAACTCAAGCCCTTGGGGGGGCTCGTCGATGACGCTCCCGTCTTCACGAAAGGGCTGCTCGATCTGGCGGATTGGGTCGCTACCTATTACTGCGCCAATCGGGATGCAGTCATGCGTTCGGTTTTGCCCGCGGCGGTGCGCGGTGACCGGCACTCCGCGCAATCCCAACTCTTTGCTTCCATCCGCAGGAAGCCGGAAGCGGATGAGATCGATGCGATTTCCCGCCGTGCGCCACGCCAGTCCTCCATTCTTCGAGAACTGATCGATGCTGGTGAGGCCCTTCCCGTCACCCAATTCGGCGCTGGCGCCATCAAGCCGCTACGAGGCCTGGAGGAAAAGGGGTGGGTCCAACTGGAGGAGAAGGTCATCGACCGGGACCCTACCGCCGACGAAGAATTTGTCGCCACCTCCGCGCTCGAACTCACGGCGGCCCAGGAATCGGCCATGGCCGTGGTGCGAAAGGCGATCCGCGCTCAAGGCGACTCGAAACCCGTCCTGCTTTATGGCGTCACGGGTTCTGGGAAAACCGAACTCTATCTCCAGGCGATCGAGGAAGTGGTCGCCACCGGGAAAAGTGCACTCGTCATGGTGCCGGAGATCGCCCTCACGCCGCAGACGGTGCATCGATTCAAGGGACGTTTCGCCGATACCGATACTGAGGTCGCGGTCCTGCACAGCCACCTTTCCCAGGGTGAACGCTTCGACGAGTGGCGGAAGATCCGCGATGGTCGCGCTCGGATTGCCGTCGGGCCCCGAAGCGCCATTTTCGCCCCCTTCGATGATCTTGGCTTGATCGTCGTCGATGAAGAGCACGAGCCGAGCTACAAGCAGGACATCTCCCCGCGATACAACGCGCGGGACATCGCCGTCGTTCGCGCCCATTTGGAAAACTGTGCGGTCGTTCTCGGTTCGGCGACGCCTTGCCTCGAATCATGGAACAACGTCGAAAGTGGCAAATATGACCTCGCCCGCCTCGACGAACGAATCGACGACCGCGAGCTTCCCATCATCCGCATTGTCGACATGCGACGGGAACACCGAAAGGGCGGAGGCCCCGCCATTCTTTCGGAACGACTGCGCTCGGCCCTCGACCAGCGTTTGGAGCGCGGGGAGCAGTCGATCCTATTCCTGAATCGCCGTGGTTTCGCCAGCTCACTGGTTTGCCCGGCGTGTGGCCATGTGTGCGAATGCCCACATTGCAGCGTGTCGCTGACCTTTCACCGTTCCGAGGACCGCCTAATCTGCCATGTTTGTGGATTCCAGCAGATTGGCCCGCGGAAGTGCCCGGAATGCGGGGATCCCTCCATTCGTTTCGCCGGATACGGGACGGAACGGGCCGAGGAGATCTTCCGCTCCGTTTACCCGGATGCGCGGATTGCGCGTGTCGACGCCGACACGATGCGGCGGAAGAACCAGCTCCGCGAGACACTCGATGCCTTCAAGCGTCAGAAGATCGACATGCTCATCGGCACGCAGATGATCGCCAAGGGGCTTCATTTTCCAAATGTGACGTTGGTTGGAATCCTCAATGCCGACATCAGCCTGCATGTGGGTGACTTCCGATCTGGCGAGCGAACCTTCCAGTTGCTCACGCAGGTCGCCGGTCGGGCGGGGCGTGGTGAATTGAAGGGCGAGGTCATCGTGCAAACGCATACGCCGCAAAGCCCGGCCATCCAGTTTTCCCGCCACCACGATTTCATCGGGTTTTCCGAACAGGAGCTCGAGTTTCGCAAGCAGTTCGATTTCCCGCCATTTTTTCATGCCGTGCAGATCATGTGCCGTTCTTCCAACGAACGGCTCGCGGAATTCACCTTGGAATCGCTCCACAAGCGATTGGTTCCTTCCATCGGCGAATCGGTGATCGTCGGTGAACCCGCTCCCGCGACGCTGGCCAAGGCGGCGGGCCAATTCCGGTTTCAATTGTTGCTGCGGGGTAAGTCCGCCCGGGCGATGGGCAGGACGATTCGCGAGGTGCTGCGGGGAATGAATGTGCCCGACGATGTCACAGTCACCATCGACGTGGACCCGATGGCAATTGGCTAGGCGGGTCGTTGATGGGTGGCAAAATTGCCGTGCGAATTTCCATCAGTTCGTGGACGCTGTGCCACCCCACCCGCCCGCGCCCGACTCCTGGGCCCGGCGTTCCGCCTCCTTGAGCACCTGGTAGTAGGACTTCGGATCCCGTCCGTCCGGCAATCTGGTCAAGGCGCCCGTCAACATCCCAAGGCCGTTGCTTACGAGAGCCTTGGAAAGCAGCTCGCCGTCCGCAACGATGAAGGCGAGAAATGTTTTTTGCCCGTTGGGGATACCCTTCGTGTCCTTCGCCGGTCTGCTGCGGGTGTAGACGGTGAGATCCTTGCCCGCAAGCATGCGGCGGGTGAATTCGTTCGCCCGTGCTCCGAGATCGGCCGCTTCCGTCGGCTTGAGCTCGAAGTAGCGCCCTGCCTCCTGCACGCGGCGCAACAGGCCGGCGTCCCCCGACATCAATTTGTCGCTCGCGTCGAGCGGGGTCCTCACGAAATACGTCCGAAGCCGCAGTCTCTCTCCTTCGACAAGGAAGAGGGCCGTGTCACCTTCGTTGGCCCCATCTGAAATGTAGCGAACCCGCGTGAATTTTTGGAAGGCGTCCTCATTCTCCTCGCGAGCTTCGTCCCGCGACTCGTCGGCAACCAATTCCGCTTGCTGTCGCTCCCACGTTCCGGGCGGGGCTAGAGTCAAGCCGTGAAGCCTGAACAACTCCTGCCGGGCAAGTCCCCGCACGGACACGATGATCTCGGATCCCCGGCCGTCGAGTTCAAGATCCCCCACATAGCTGAAGCGCCTCTCGCCCCACTCGCCATTCCCGACAACGGTTTGCGAAATTTCCTGGGAATCGTCGATCGAAACATTGAACCCGCCGCCTTCTCCCCGCGCCGAGCTGAACTGCACGATCACTTCATAGCTTCCCTCCGCCGCGGATCCCGGCAACTTCCAAGTAGCTGAAGCCCCCGGACGGAAGAAACCCACCAGCTGTTCGCCGTCGCTGCTCAGTTCCACTCCGCGTGCCGGTTCAGCGTCGTCGAGAGGGAACTCGAGGAAGGCTGAACGCGGACGGATCTGGTCGAGACTCAGTGAACTGGCATCCTGGGATTCCGCGAGGAATTCGCCGATGCGCTCAATCTCGTCCTGAACCGATGCCGCGTCCGTTTGATCGCCTGCAGTCTCGAGTTCCAGCTTCAGCTTGGCGAGAGCTTCGAGGTATTGGGCACCCAACTCATCGCGGGTTGCCGTCGCGCTTGTGACAAACTCTTCTTCGATGGCCGCGATCTCCGGGTCTGATCCTGGAAGATCCAGCGCGCTCTGCTCGATTTGTGCCCAGCCCGCGATCGTTGACGCGAGGAAAGACGCCCCACCCGCGAGAATAGTCCCAAGTCTACCCATCCTCCACCTCCCCTTCCGGTTCCGGCTCGGGGAGCCGTCCTTCCACTCGCTCACGCTCCCCACGCGACGCGAGAGCCTCATCCAGTCGCTCCGCTTTCGTGAATTCTTCTTCGAGTTTCCGGAGCGCTTCAATGTAAATCTGGATGGCGGGCGTCGTTATGGTTTCTACTTGATTGTTGTACTGTTCCCGAAGCGCCCTCAGCTTTGTTGGCGCATCGTTCCCTCCCGGGAGGAAGCTGCCCATCTCCTCGGGTCCGAACGTGGGGGCAAGCGTGATCTTCCGCAGGAACATGATGCCTTCGTTTTCGGCTTCCACGACTTCGAGGGAAAGCGTTGTGCGATTGCCCGTGATCTTGAGGCGGCCGATGTTTCGTTTCACCAGCCGGTCCCAGCCGCCGGTCGGCGTCACCGTTTTTTCCAGCGGTTGGCTGCCGTCGCTCATCAAGGCGGTGTCTTCGAAAAAACGAAAGGTCCCGCCTGAACGCCGCTCCTCGTCGCCGGCCGCGGGGTCATCCTTCACTCGCCGGGCGCGGAACGGCTCGGCACACCCGTAGGTCGCAAGGACGGAGTACCAACCCGGTGTGATTCCCAGGACATCCCAGCTGGCCGTGTGGCCCGCTTTCCGGAATCCTACCAATGCATCCCGCCGGCGATCATAGAGGATGGAATTTCCAGACATCTGGGCCTCACTCATGGACAACTCAATCGCTCCCTCTTCCTCAAGGCCCTCCTCTTCCTCGTCCCCTGATCGATCCGTGATCGCGAGACGCCGGTCGCGGGCACGAATCGCGCCTTCGTAGTCTCCCCGGATGGCGCGCTGGTTCTCGAGGACAACGAGCTTGCGGAGGGCTTCGTCCTTCAACGGGATCAGGCGCTTCTCCAACTCCGTCTCAAACGTCTGCCTGAGACCACTGAGCCTTTCGTTTTCGATGGCCTGCGCCGCCATGGGAAAAAGAGTCATCGCCGCCATGCATAGGATCGTGGGTGTCTGGGGCAAGCTCTGGGATCCTGTGGGTAGGCTCTTCATGATTCAACGGGCGACGACACGCAATCTCTTGACGGTATAACTCTCACTCACACTGCCAGCCATCAGGCTCAACGATGTGGCACGGTCTGTCACCTTGAGAACACCGATGGATTGTTCCTGAAAGTCGTCTTTGCCGCGAGTGGCAGGCAATTCGCCGCTCAGTCGGAAAAAATATTCCTGCACTCTCACCGAGACCGCTTTCGGTGAGGCGTACTCCACGAGAATTTCGTAGGCTCCCGGTTTGATGCCCGCCACGGTCCATTCGACGAGATCGCCGAGTTTGCCGAAACGAACGCCCTCCGCTTCGAGGGTCGCGCCGGTCATGGAGTTTGCCGCCTCCGCCGGCATGACCAGTTCTTCAGCGATGATTTTCTCCGCCATGGCCTCAAGTCGTTCCTCGACGTCCCGGCGTTCCTCCTGCGCGGCAATCGCCGCCTCGTAATCCCCGGCGAGTGCAAAATCCCGTTCCAAGCGTTGAAGCGCATCGGCATACTGGCGGTCGATGGGAGCGGTGAGCTTGGCGAGTTGATCCTCGAAATGGGCCCGCTTCTCCGCGATGGAGGCGGGCAATTCCTCCTGCGCGCCGGAAGGAAATACCGCCGCCCACGCGAAAATCGCGAGGGCAAAATGTCGGGGAAGGCGGATCATCGTGCACGATACGTGCCCGCGCATCGCCCGCAAGCATCCCGCGAACGCGGATCGAAGGCATTTTAGTTTGGCAGTCCCCGAGCGGGGTCTAAGCTCGGCGTTTTCATGAAGCGATTCTCTGGAATAGCTTTGGCGTTGGGCGTCGCCGCGCTCGCCGCCTTCAGCGTCACGCGCATCACGTTCAACGTGAATCTCCTCGATTTGCTGCCCTCTGACCTCCCGGAGGTGAAGGGGCTCAGCAAGTTCATGGATCATTTCAGCCGGCGGGGGGAGCTGATCCTCACCATCGAGGGAAGCGAGGGCGCGGCCGCAGAGGAATTGGCGTCGGATCTTGCCGCATTCCTCGAATCGAAGGAGGGTCTCGTGGAAGAAGTGCAATGGCAACCGAGTTGGAAGGAAGATCCGGTCGGCTTTGCGGAACTTCCCGCTTTCCTCTGGTTCAATGGCGACCCGGCCAAGGCGCGGGAATTGGAGAAGCGACTTGAGCCGGACGCGGTCGAGGCGCAATTGGAGGCCGCGATCGAGAAGATGACCAATAGTCTCGATTCCGCTGAAGTGGCCCTGTTAGGGTATGATCCCCTCGACTTGCTCAAAGGAGGAATCGATCTCGGGGACGGCCACTTTGGCCGTGGTATTGATGAATTTGGTTCCG
>JBCDLR010000237.1:0-6353 GCA_038745205.1 Verrucomicrobiota bacterium | reverse complement strand
GTCGTGATCACGACGGCGCGCTCGAACCGTGTTCTTCATCCCGGCTGCCTGCGGCAGAGTGTCCATTCGCCGAGGCGAATGGCGGTCAGGGTGGGATTCGAACCCACGGAACCCGTGAAGGTTCACTTCTTTAGCAAAGAAGCGCTTTCGACCACTCAGCCACCTGACCGTCGAAATTTCGGGGGCAATGGAGTGCCCGAAATGGGGGCGAAAGTAACCAGATCGGCAGCCCATCGTCAACTGCCGATTCGCCGTCCCGTGCCGAGCAACCAGGTTCGATTTCCATGCCGTTTCCTACCCGCTCCTGCCCCGGGCAATCGGCGTTTTCCGTTACTCCTCCAGCCAGCCGACTTCCAGTTTTTCGAGGTAGACCTGCTGGCGATCGGCGCCCGGATCAGCGGTGCGCACGGTGACGATGCAGGGAAGACTCTCGCGGCTGTCGGGAGGGAGCACTTCGTCGAGGAGGCGGGCGATGGCCCCGGTCCGCTTGGTGTAACCGTAGCAACGAGCGACGCCATTCACGTCAACCAATTGCACGCAGAGATACGTGCTTGGGTCGGCGAACTTGTAGTTGTAATAGTCGTCGCGCGAGACGAGAACGCGGAAGGTGTGGGCCTCGACGGGTTGGTTCACGACGAAGGATTTCCAGTTCGTGTCGGTATAACCAACGGCACTTTCCCAATCGAGTTTGAACCGGTCGCCGCCTTCGTGCTCGAAGAAGACGTGGACCTTGGTCCGGTTTTGCTCCGCTTCGAAGCTGACGAATTCGCGCCCGAAAATCTTTTCACGCTTGAGGGTCCGCAACTGGAGGATCGGGAGGGGCGCCTCCAGGCCATAGCTGGAGTAGAACCGGTTCATCCGTTCTTCCGCGAGGGCGCGATTCCGGACCAGCTCCAGTCTGTCTTCGATCGATCGCGCGTCCTTGAACGAGGAAAAAAACGCATTGAGTTCCTCCGCGAGCAGGTCGTCGGCCGTTTTCTCCGGCGCGGCAACGGGTTCCGCAGGTGCGTTTTCCTCGAGTTCGTCAGGACCGGAGTTGAAGACGAGGAGGTTCACTGCCGCGACGATGGCAATGAGAGCGACCGCGGAAATGATGCCCACTTTCTTCCAGTCGGACGAGGAAAAGGCGGGAAGGGACGAACCGGCTGCGGGGACGGCGTTGTTCTTGCCACCACCCGACCAGAGTTCGTCGGCTTGCGCGGCGGCTTCCTCGTCCTTGGGAATCAGGGGTGGCGTGCGGTCGGGGCTCAACCGGTGGACACTGGAGTCCTTTTCCTCGCTGGATTCACTTCCGTCGACCCCGGGACTGCCCTGTTTCGCGTCGACCCCGGCATTGCCCGCACTTTCCAGACGGGTCTGAATGTCCGGGACGATGAACTTCGCCCCGCAATGGGGGCACTCTTTTTCGGTTCCCCTCTCCGAGGCGCCGATCACGATGTCCTGAGAACAGGTGGGGCAACCGAAATGAAAATGGGATTCCCCGGTTCCGTCGTCGGCCCCTCCACCAAAGGCGACAGCAGCGAGGTCGCGATGGCCACGATTTCGTGATGTGGGAAGGACGGTCTTCGTCTTTCCGTTGCCTGCGAGCGATTTCGGCGAAGCTACCTCTTTCTCCTCGACCTTCTCTTCACGATCGGCGTCGCCGTTGTCGGGGATAGAGGTCCTCAATTCCGCATCGATTTCATGGCTCTCCCCAGATCCAGATTGACCATCGGACGTTTCGCTCTGATTATCAGACATTCTCGGAAGGGGAGGACGGAGGGAATTCACCTGAGTCTTCCCACCTCTCTGGTGGCAATCCCCAAGTCGAGGGATTATACTTTGGGTACAAGATTTGTCCCGCACAACCAACCTCCGCCAAAAAAAAGTGGCCGCATCGCCCGATAAAATCCGATTCCTGTGCCCCTTCTGCGACGTCCGCGTGGCGGCGCCGGCTGAGCGTGCCGGGGTGAGGATGCGTTGCCCGGGTTGTCAGTCCGCCGTGGTGGTTCCGTCAGTCTCGACGCCCAATATCGATGGCGTCTCCCCACAGGCGAAAGGCATTCCCGAGCGTCCGAGGCAGGAACAAATTGTTGCGACGACTCCGGTTGGTCCGAACTCGCGACGCGCGGCCTCCCCGGAACCACGCACATCTGCTGTCGTACCCCGGCCCGACCGGAATTCCTTCCCACAAGCATCCGCCGCTGCTCCCGAGGCGGAAAAGAAGGGCGCGGAGAAGAAGCCAATTCCTTCGGCTCGCACTTTCGAAGAGGCGACGAATGGATCGAACCAGCCCGTCACCGAATCCGCCGAATTCAGGACCGCGACCCAAGGCAGATTCCCTCGCCGTTCCTCCAGTCTTGATCGCCGCCGGAGAAACTCCGAGGCCGGGGCGGAAGCAGCGATTCCTGAAGCAGCGCCGAGGTCTGAGCCCACGCCGGTTCAGGATCCACCCGCACCCGCGGTTGAGTCCTCAACCGCAACCGCACCGGAACCTTCCGGATTCAGCACGGAGTCGACCGAATCCGGATTGCTTCTCGATGACCAATGGCTTCTTTTCTACTGCCCCACTTGTTCCGAACTGATCAAGGTGGACGCGGAGAACACCGAGACGACGGTGGCGTGCGCCGGGTGTCATCAAGAGTTCTCCCTGGAAATCGAAACCGACTAGGCCAATGAATCACGGAGCACGCTGCGGCTCCCGGATTCCCCTCCCATTCATGTCCGCTGAAGACACCCGCGAGTCACCGGCCCAATACAAGATCGGCAACGAGTCCCTGATCAAGGTTCTCCCGGGCGCCTCGGACAAGCTCAATGACCTCCTGCGCAAGCAAGGACGGATTGAAAACGGAGCCCTGCGCGTCGCAGTTGTTGGCGGCGGTTGCTCCGGGTTGCAGTACAAGATGGATTTGGTCGATGGCCCCTCGCGCCGCGACATTCTCGTGAATTCCAACGGCGTGCGGGTTGTCATCGATCCCAAGAGCGCCCTCTTCGTGACCGGATCGGAACTGGATTTCTCCGACGACTTGCAGAGCGGAGGTTTCAAAGTGCAAAACCCCAATGCAGAAGTGACTTGCTCTTGCGGCGAAAGCTTCGCGGCCTGAGGCCCATCGATGGAGGACGACTACTTCGATATCCTCGGGCTGCCCCGCCGACTTGATCTTGCGGAGGGCGACGTCGATCGGGAATTCAAGCAGCGGAGCAAGGTCTCGCATCCAGACGCCGGCGGCGATTCCCAATCCTTTCACCTCCTCGCGACTGCGCGCGACAACCTAATCGATCCCTGTGCACGCCTTTCCCACTGGATCTCGCTGGAATCTGGATCCGGGAAGCGCGCCGATATGACGATTCCTTCCTTCGTCGCCGACCTTTTTCAAAAAGTTGGATCCGCCCTGCAGGAGTCGGACGGATTCCTCAAGGCATTCGACGCGGCGACAACCCATCTGGCAAAGGCGCTCCTCACGAAGAAAGCGACGACGATCCAAGCGGGACTCCTCGCGTTGAATGGAGAGATTCGCCGGGAGACGCAGAAGCTGCGGGAAGAATTGGGCGGGATTCAAGAGACCCATGCAAAAGAACCTGAAGAAGCCTTGAACAAGGCTCGCCAAATCGAGACGGCGTGGCGATACCTCGGGAACTGGGGAAACAAGGTGCAGGCGCAATTGGGAAAGCACCTGGAGGGAACTCCGATGGAAGCCCCCTGAACGAGGAAGGGAAAGAAGTTTCCAAGGCAGGACCATGTGGTATCTTTCTCAACCGCCAGGATACATGTACCGAGTTTTCGTCGCACAAAATCGGGGTAAGGCGATGCACATCGACATCAGTCAAAATGTGCTTCAGGCGTTGAATCTCCTGAACCGCAAGCTGGAAAAAAAGAAAAAGAAAGACCGCTGGAGATTGATCTGGTTCAGTGGATCTCTGCACAAGGCGGACGCCATTGCCGCGAAGCGGGCCTTGGAACGCGGCAATAGTTATGACGCCCTCAAGGCGACGATGAAGAAATTCGAGGAGAAGGAGCGGGACCAGGATGCGGAGTCCGCCTCCCTCTCGGCCAAGGCCAAGCCACTGGATTAACTCCCATTTGGCGCCGGAGGCTTTGCCGTTCGCGGAGAACCGACGGAATCTTCACCCATCCTAATGCTCGCGGAACGCCGCGATGAGATCGTCCGGGGACAGGGTGGCTGTTCCGGACTTCGCGACAACCACGGCGCTGGCGTAGTTGGAGATTTCCGCCGCCTGCACAAACGTCGCTTCCGCCGCCAGCGCCATCGTAAACAAGGCGATGGCGGTATCCCCGGCGCCTGAGACATCGAAAACTTCCCTCGCACGCGACGGGATATGGGTTCGACGGCCTTCCTTTTCGAAGACAACCATGCCCAATTCCCCAAGCGTCACGAGCAAGGACTTCGCTTCCCAGATCCCGAAAAGCTTCTCTGCGACCTCGCCCAGTGTCGCGCAGGTCTCGGGGGGATCGGAAATGCCGCGGTCCACCACTCCAGCCGCCTTGAAGGCCTCGAGCCGGTTGGGTTTCACTGCCGTCACTCCCGTCCAGCGGAGCGGATTGTTCGGATTGGGATCCGCGGCCACGATCACATTGTTCTCGCTGGCAAGCCGCATCACTTGATCGACCAAAGACTGGGTCACGAAACCTTTCCCGTAGTCCTGCAAAACGATCGCATCAACACCGCCGATCTGTTCGCGAAGGAATTCCACGACGCGGGCGACTTGCGCTTCGCTAATCGGCTGAACATCCTCGTGGTCAAAACGAACCACCTGCTGGCCGCGGGCAACGACCCTCGTCTTCAACGTCGTCGGCCGTTTCGGATCGACGAGCATTCCCGACCCGTCGAGTCCGCGGTCTTCAAGAATCGAACTCAACTTCGCACCTTCCGTGTCGTCTCCCACAAGGCCGATGACGCTCACCTTCCGGGCGAAAGGCGCGAGGTTCCTCGCCACATTCGCCGCTCCCCCCGGGAAATATTCATCCTCGTGGACAGCCACGACGGGGACAGGGGCTTCGGGCGAGATTCGCGAGACATTTCCGCGGATAAACCGGTCCAGCATCACATCCCCCACCACGAGAACATTGAGCTTCGCAAAGCTGTTCAAAAAGCGCTCAATTTCGGTCGAACTCATCAATATTTGTGCCGGGTGCCTAGCGTGCAAAAGGCACTTTCTCAACGGAAAAGTCCAACCGAGACTTGAAAGACAGAGAGCGCTCGCCCTATTTCCCATCATGAACACGCAGGTGTTTACCATCTGTCTTGTGGTAACAGGCCTTGTCTCCGCGGGCATCGTTCTCTATTACGCCAAGAAGAATCCGAATCCCTATTTCCGTCCGAAAAAGGGGGAACTCGTCATGATGTCCTTGTTCCTCGCCATCCTCTGCGGGATCTCGTCCTTCATCCTTTCCCAGTTTTTTCAGGCAGACATCAACCTGAAGGAGTTCGCCGCCGAAGATGAAATGCGGAGACAACAATCCGTGAAGGCCTCCAAGGGAGGACCCTCCAGCGAATACACGCCTTCCTCGACCATCGGCAGCTCCGCCACCGAATCCGGAATGTCCTCCGGTTCCGCCCCGCGCGACGCACCTTCCATCCCTCCCTTTACCGAGGGACGTTAGTTTTGCCAGGGGCCGCCTTCTGCTTCAGCGAGTAATCCCGCTTCCCTTGCCGCTCACGTAGACGGAACGGTCTTCGGCATCCTCGGGAACGAGGATGTCGCTGCATTCCTCCAAGTTGTCGGCAAACTCCAACTCCCAGCGGTGAAGCCCGTCGCGGAGGAAACGCGGAAGCATTTTCCGCTCGGCGAGCGCCTGGCTGAGCGTCATTTCATGACTCTCCTCCAAGCTCGAAAGGATCTCCTCTTCAATGCCCGGCACCTCGACTTCTGCGGCCCCAAGGTAGTTCATCACTTTTTCCCCGTAGGAACCGGCCCAGTTGCTTTCTTCCATGTCCATTTCATGGACGGCGAGATACTGCGCGCCATCGGCAAGGTCCTCTGCGAGCCTCACCATTCTCTCCACCGACTCTTGCTCGTCGGAAACCGTCAACACCATCGTCATCTCCGCGTCCACATCCGCCAGCGAATCGACGAACCCCGACTCCTGGATGAACTCGATGATCTGTTCGGCGTCGCTCACCGGCGCATCGATGACCCCGATCGGACCGTCATCGAGAAAACTCAGCAAGTGCTCCGTGTTTAGTTCCTCGTCCAGGTCCCAAACTTCCGCGTCGCTGGCGGCGTTCTCTTCCACGCTTGTCGCCATCGCGTGGGATATCCCTTTCCTACTCAAGTGTTCAACAAAAACCTGGGTGAAAGCGCATTTCCCAAATCCACTGTAGGGGTTGATGACCAGTAGTAGTCTTTTCATG
>JBCDLR010000236.1:0-6401 GCA_038745205.1 Verrucomicrobiota bacterium | reverse complement strand
CCGAGGACGCCGGTCAGCAGGACGCTGACAAAGCCCAGGATGGAAAAGAAGTTGGTCTTGCGTCGCGTGATGAAAAACCAGACGCCATAGATGACGGGGAAAGAGATGGCGACGATGAGAGCCCAGAGCGGTCCGAGTCCGACGGGAAGACCGAAGAGAGTCTTGTCGGGATTACTCAGGTAACTGAGGATGACGACGGGCAGAAGAACATTCAGGAGAATGTTCAGCAGAGGGTTCTCTGGCTTGTCGCGGGGATCTTCCGTCATCGCGCCGCATGGTAGGCGGAATCGCTTCCGTGTCCAGTTCCGCGGATTATTCCCGGGAAAACCTCTTTTTATTTCGGAATAATCGCGGGCGCGGCGAGTCCCATCCTACGAAGCGTCGCAACGCTCCAAACAACAATTCATCCATTCACTAACAAACATTTGTCATGAACATCCTGAATCCTATTCGAACCACCGTGGCTGTCCTCACCGCAGCCCTCTTCTCCGCATCGCCCATCGTTGCTGCGGAAAAAACCACCAACTCCGGCAGTTGGAGCAAAAAGGAATACTCCGTCAACGGAAGTTGGAAAATCGTGGAGGAAGACGGCGTGAAAAAGCTGAAGCTTGTCGGTTTCAAGACGAGGAGCGCTCCTGACTTGAAGATCTTCTTTTCACCGAAATCACTTTCCGAACTCAACGGCAAGAACGCCACGAGCGGCGCTTACAAGTTGGTGAAGCTGAAGTCCGCGAAGGGCGATCAGACCTACACGATTCCTTCCGGCGTGGACCTCGGTAAATACAAGACGCTCATCGTCCACTGCGAACAGTATTCAAAACTCTGGGCGGGCGCGAATCTCTAACTCTTTTCCAACAAAGCCCAAGACATAAGTTGACCGCGTTTCGGTGAGTTTCCGGAGCGCGGTCTTTCTTTTTTGTGGGCTTATCCCTTGTAGATGGTCTTTCCGGTGGAAAGCAGATCGTCGCACGCTTCCTTGAGGCGTTCGCAGACACCCTGTTCGCCGAGCTTCAGGTAGCTCCGCGGATCGTAGGTTTTCTTGTTTCCGACTTCGCCGTCAATCTTGAGGACACCGTCGTAGTTCTTCAACATGTGGTCGACGACCGGACGAGTGAAGGCGTACTGGGTATCGGTGTCGATATTCATCTTGATGACCCCGTAGTCGAGGGTCTCGCGGATCTCTTCGAGCGCGCTGCCGCTGCCTCCGTGGAAGACGAGGTCCATTTCCGCTTCCGCGCCATACTTGTCGATGACCGCTTTCTGCCCGTCCTTGAGGATTGTCGGTTTCAACTGGACGGCGCCCGGCTTGTAGGATCCATGGACGTTGCCAAAGGTGGCGGCGAACATGAATCGACCGAGAGGGTGCAGGGTCTCGTAGACCTGGAGCATGTCTTCCGGCGTGGTGTAGAGTTTCTCCGCGGGAAGGCCGGAGGTGTCGTGCCCGTCTTCCTCACCGCCGACGCAGCCGGCTTCCACTTCGAGAATGATGTCGAGTTCCGCGCACTCCTTGAGGAGCTCCGAGGAAAGCTTCATGTTTTCATCGAGGTCGACGACGGAGCCGTCGAACATGTGCGACTGGAACAGTGGGCCGAGCCCGCTTTCCTTGCGGCGGCGGGATTCGGCGAGAAGTGGTCGCAGAAAGGAATCGACCTTCTCCGGATGGCAGTGGTCGGTGTGAAGGGCGATGAGGATGTCGTAACGTTCCGCTAGTTTGTGCGTTGCTTCGGCGAGGATGATGGCGCCGAGCACCGCGTCTTTCACGGACGTGCCGGAAGCGAACTGACCGCCGCCGGTGGAAACCTGAATGATGCCGTCGCTTTTCGCGTCCGCGAAGGCCTTGAGCGAGCCATTGATCGTTGGCAGGGAGGTGATGTTGATGGCCGGATAGGCGTAGCCACCCTGTTGGGCAGCGTCGAGCATTTCGGCATATTGCTGAGGCGTGGCAACTGGCATAGGCGGGACTCCTACCGCAGATGACGTGCCGCGCAAGGCGCAAAAAGGTCCTGATCCTCTGAATATGATGCGGAATGAAGGGTTGCGGGCGTATGGTGGAACCACGAAACTTGCCGAGGTCTCGCGGGTTGGATCTGACGCGGGACTCCATCCGCCACACCCAATGAATTCACGCCTGCCACTCTTCATTCTTCTTTCGGCATTGCTTTGTGCTCCCGCGCTTTCCCGGGCGGTCGACGAAGAGAAGCAAGCCAAGGAGCCCCGCTCCCAGGCGCGCCGCGGCGGGCCCGGATTTGGTGGTGAACGGGTCAGTCCGGAACGGTTGATGCAGTCCCTCTCTCCCGAGGAACGCGAGAAGATTCGCGCCGCATTTGGCTCCGTTTGGAATGACGCGGAAGTGGTTGCTGCCCGCAAAAACGTCATGACTGCGGGCGAAGAGTTGAAGGTTGCCCTGCGAAAAGCGCTGGAGAAGGAGGATCCGGAGGTGCAGGAGATCCTGAAGCGAATGTTGCCACGCAACGATGGGGGGATGCCAGGACTTGGCTTCGCGCTCGGAGGACGTGGGAAGCCGATGGATCCGGAAGAACGCAAGATTCTCGAAGAAGCGAGGACGAAGGCCCAGGAATTGGAAAATGTGATTGCCGTTCGCGAAAAGAGGGAGTCGGCCGAAGTGCTTGCCGACAAGATCGCCGCCTCGCGGGAATACCATGAAACGGTTTACCGGGAAATGATCAAGATCGACCCGCGCGTGGAGAAGATCCTGGCAAATCATCGTTCCGGTCCGGGAGGAGAGCGCATGCGATCCGGCGAAGGTTCTCGCGGATTCGGGAAAAAGGGAGGTGGATCAAGGAGCAAAGGGGGCGAAAAGGGGGCCGCAGAGAAAGCAGAGAAAGCAGAGAAAGCGGAGAAAGCGGAGTAACCGGTATAAGAGGCTGGTGGGGTGAGGCGGGAGTCGCTGACTTCGGGATCTCCAAATGGACGGGGAAGAACCTGCTGGAAGGGGAAATCTTTTCCAGTGTCGACGACGGCACATCCTAAACAAGGTCACCGCCGCCATTGGACTGGATGTGGGCGACGCCGATGGCGAGTGCATCCGCCGCGTCGGGCTCGGGAGTTTCCGTCAGCCCGAGAAGCGCCCGGATCATGAAGGCGACCTGTGACTTGTCGGCAGCGCCCTTTCCGACGACCGCCTGCTTCACGCGACGTGGCGCGTATTCACGGATCTCGAGCCCGGCGGCGGCGGCGGCGGTGACGGCCGCTCCCCGCGCCGCTCCGAGGATGATGGCCGTCTTGTAGCTTTGGACATAAATGACGGATTCGATGGCACAGACTTCAGGATTGAACTCCTCGATGAGTTCCGACACCCGCGTCCGGATTTCGACGAAGCAAAGCGATTGCCGCAGGGAGGGTTTGTTGACGTGAGTGCCGTAAGTAAGGACGGCAGGGCTTGTGTTCGGCGCCGTCGCCTCGAGCACCGCAAAACCGGTTTTGCGAAGGGCGGGGTCGATGGCGAGGACGCGCATGACGGGAACCTAGCGGCGCCTCTTCTTCCCGCCGCCGCGTCCCTTGCGCTTCTTGAAGAAGTCCGGATCCGGAGCGTCGTCGTCGAGCAGCGTTGTGTAGACGTAATTGAAGTCATCGAGTTTTCGGTGCTCGATCTTCTGACCGATGAGGCGTTCGATGGACTCGGCGCGTTCCAACTCGTCGGCGCTCAGCAGGGTGAAGGCATCGCCCTCCTTCTGAGCACGTCCAGTGCGTCCAATGCGGTGGACGTAGTCCTCGGAGTTTTCCGGGACCTGGTAGTTGATGACGTGGGTGACGTTGCTGATGTCGAGCCCGCGGGCGGCGAGGTCGGTGGCGATGATGACTTCGTAGGCGCCCTCGCGAAATCCATTCAGTGCCTTCGTGCGGTCGCTTTGCCGGATGTCCGAGTGGAGGACGGCGATCTTGTGTTCGCCGTGGGTCTGCAGTTTCGAAAAGAGCATGTCCGCGTCGCGCTTTGTCCGGGTGAAGATCATGACACTGTGAAACTCCGTACTCTCGAGGAGCGCCAGGAGCAGTTCCTCGCGCTGGGTGGAGGCGACGGGATAGAAATAATGGGAAACCGTCTCCGCGGCCGAGATGCGCCGGCCGATTTCCACTTCGGCGGGATCCTTCAACGCCCACTTGGCCAGCGAGTCGATCTGGGGCGGCATCGTCGCGGAAAAGAATAGGGTTTGCCGGTTCTGCGGGCACTTGTTGATGATCTTGCGAACATCCGGAAGGAAACCCATGTCGAGCATGCGATCGACTTCGTCGAGAACGAGAAACTCAATTTTGTCGAGGGAGATCGTGCCGCGGCTGAGGTGATCGAGGAGCCGGCCTGGAGTGGCGACAACGATGTCCGAACCGAGCATGAGGCCCTCGGTCTGCTTCCCATATTTGACTCCGCCATGAAGAAGCGTGGTGCGCAAGTCGGTCGCCGCGCTGAATGTCATGAAGGCATCATGCACCTGTGCGGCCAGTTCGCGGACTGGTTCCAGAATCAGACAGCGGAGTTCGCCATGGGACTCCATCTTGGAAAGAATGGGGAGTCCGAAGGCGGCGGTTTTCCCGGTCCCGGTTTGCGAGGCGCCAATGACGTCTCGACCTTCGAGGATGAGCGGGGCTGCCTTGGCCTGCACCGGTGTGGGTGTCTCATAATTCGCGGCAAGAATCCCGTGAAGGATCGGATCGGAAAATCCGAGCTCGGCAAAGGCCGGGGGAAAAACAGCATCCGGATCCATCTGGATGCGTGGTGTCTCCGGACGAGGATCGACATGGGCGGGTGCTTCAAACCTGTCCGATCGTTCGGAATCCTCTCGCCGACGCCCTCCTCCACTGCGGGAGCGTCGACCCTGTTGGCGCGATGACCTTTCCGAGCCATCCCTTCGGCCCTCCCCTCCGGAGCGGCTGCGTCGCGAACGATTGCGGGTGGTGGGGGATCCGTCTGCGGAACTTGAGCCCTCCGTCGTTTGGGTTTCGCCGGGGCGGTAGTCCTCGGTCTGTCCGTCCTCCGAGCGTGGTTTTGATCTTCGGCGGGATCGTTTGCGGGAAGGAGACTTCCTCGCGGTTTCTCCGGTGCCGCTCTTCTTCTTGGGAGCGGGCTTGGAGGCTGTGGTGGAGTCGCCACCGAGGATCTTTTTGAGAAATCGAAGCATGAGAATGTAGCAAGGTGGGCAGGCGCGCCTGCGCATTCATCGGGACTACCGGGGGGTTGAAATCGAGGCCTTGTTCGTTGGTGCGTTCGTTTTGATTTCGCTCTAACCCACGTCCTCTAGGCTCCGGTGGCGCTTGGGACGCTGAAAACGCGCGAAAACTAGGTCGAGCGCAATCGCTCCAGATCCCATGATGAAGTGTACGATGTAAGCCATGGCGTAGAGAATGCAAACCTCAATCCAGAACTGTTGCAATTCCGGGGCGCCGGGGAGTTCGCGGGTGAGGAAACCGTAGAGCACCAGAAGGATGGCCGCCAGGAGCGCCCCCGACGTGATCCTTCCCAGAATCCCGAGGATGAGAAAGATGGATCCGAGGAAGAACGTGATGGCGACGAGGGTGGCAAAGACGACGGGCTGGGGAAGTTGCATCGCGGTGGCGGCCTCGACGAGGATCCAGTCCGATCCGTGCCAGTAGTATTCCCAACCAGTGAGCACCATGGCCCATGCGTGGTGCACGATCATGGAGACGCCGGCAAGGGCCCGCAGGAGGAGTAGACCGAGGTTGCGCGCAGCAATGCTGAAGAAGGTGGGTGGGAGTTCCGCCGAATCCATGGGACATCCGTGGGGGAAGCCTTACTAGCGGAATCACGAAAGGAGAGCAAGCCATAAGGCCGCTTCAGGGTGTCACCGGCGCGGAACGGACTCGCGGGCGGCGATCACCCGTTGTTGTAGGCGGTGAGGACCCGCAAGTAGCTCGGCGAAGACACGATCTTCGCGTGGTGGAGATGAGTGGCGATCTCCACTTTGTCGAGGTGGTCGAAGTCTTCTTCCCCGGCGAGGGACTCGGGGCAGTAGCGAAGATTCGCAAAGTCGATGCTGGCTTCCGGCGCCAGTAGTTCGGGCACGACTTCCTCAAGATGGGCCAGGTCGCCCCGGAATCCGCCACGGGCGATAACGGGATTTTCGCCATTTTCGAGCCGGTATCGGTTCGCCTTTGTGAAGAACCCGTAGTCTTCCGCGAGCATGCGATTCTGGTGCAGGGAAGTCTTCAGGGTTTCCTGATAAGCGGCGCTGAATCCGGTTTCGTTGAAGGAACGCTCGAAAAGCTTCTCAAGGTCGACGCCTTGTTCTTCGGCCTGAACGATGAGATAAACCGCGCCGTTCATGCGGGCGAGCCTGTTTTGATCACCGTATTTTTCCTCGGCGGACTCGTCCTCCAGGAGAATCCTGAGATCGGCCGCAAAATCGTCAAGACTGCGGGTTTGCTCCATT
>JBCDLR010000235.1:0-6556 GCA_038745205.1 Verrucomicrobiota bacterium | reverse complement strand
TCGGGGCGGGTGACATTGATGAGATAATAGTAAGTCACCAACTGCGGGCCGATCTGGATCCAGTCCGGGTAATCTTCGCGATAGAAGGGAATCTTGTTGAGCGCACATTCCTTCGTGAGATGAACCTGGCCGTTGCGAAACATCCGCTCTTCGGTCGTGACATTCTCCACTGCGAAAAAGTGAATCCCATTGAGCTTGACCCTGTCCGCGTCCCAGTAGTGGGGGTTTTTCCGGACCTTGATATGATCCTTGAACTTCCATTCTTCGAGAATGAAGGGGCCATTCCCGACAAAATTCCCGGGCCGCGTCCATCCCGTGGCACGTTCATCAAGGCGACCAAACTTCTCGATCGTCGGCCGGTGAACCGGCCAGAAGGAGTAATGCTTGAGCATTGAGATGAAGTAGGGCGTCGGTCCGGTGAGCCGGTAACGAATCGTGTAGTCATCGATGACCTCCACGCCCACCGTGGAAAAGTCGTCCGTTTCTCCCTTGTTGAAGGCCTCGGCACCCTCGATGATGTAGAGCATGGTGGCGAACTCATTGGCGAGTTCCGGTGAGAGGCCGCGCATGTGTGACCAATGGAAATCATGGGCCGTCAAGGGATCGCCATTGGACCACTTGGCGTTCTTTCTCAGCTTGAAGGTCCAGACGCGTCCGCTGTCTTCCATTTCCCAACTCTCGGCGACGCCCGGCTCAGCAACATAATCGTCGTCGGGATGGTAGGCGATCAGTCCCTCGAGGAGGGAAGTGATGACCTTGTTCTCAGGATCGCCGGAAACGATGTGGGGATCCAATTCCGCCGGTTCCGATCCATTGGCCGTGAGGAGAATCCCGTCTCTCAGGGCGCGGTCAACCCGTTGTTCGCGCTGTTCGCAGGACGACAGCACGAGGGAGGCGAACGCGAGGGCTGTCGCAAGGAGGATGGATCCTGGAGATTTTCCGTCGAAGACCATTAACTTTCCGTGTTGTTGTTTTCCAATCCGAGCATTTTCAAGAATGGCTCCATGCTTCGCGGCCTTCCGAGGAACGCTTCGACGCTATCCGTGACGTCCCGCTGGTCACCCTGCGAGAAAACCTCCTCGCGGAGGCGCATGCCGAGTTCCTTGTTCATGAACTTGCCTTCGGCGTCCTCGAAGACGCTGGCCATATCGGCGGCGATGACGTCGCTCCAGGCGTAGCCGTAATATCCCGAGTCATAGCCCATGAGGTGGCCGAATCCGGCGACGTAGGCGGAGCCTTCGGGGCGGGCGAGGAAATACTGGGCAAGCACGTCGTTGCCGATGCGTCCGACGTTCTGCACCTGGATGCGGTGGCTGAAGCTATGCAGAAGCAAGTCGGTCATCCCGTATCCAATCTGGCCCCGGTATTTGATGGCGATGGTGGCGAGATCGGCGGCCTCCATGTTGTCGAGGACCTCCTGAGGAAGCTTCTTTGATGAATCGCGATAGTCAGCGGCAAACAAGTCGAGCACCTGCTTGTCCCGGATCCAGTATTCAAGGACCTGGGAGGGCGCTTCGACAAAGTCGCGGGGCACATAGGTGCCAGCCATGGTGGAATACTCGGCTTCCGTGAGAATGCTGTGCATGCAGTGGCCGAATTCGTGGAAAAGGGTTTCCACGTTGTCGAAGGAAAGGAGTGAGGGCTTGTCCCCAATCGGCTTCGGGAAGTTGCAAATCAGGGCGACGGTCGGGCGCTGGTAGGTGCCGTCTTTGAGCAACTTGCCGGGAATGATTCCGAATTGGGCAAAGTGGGTGTACTTCCCGAGGCGGGGAAACATGTCGAGATAGAAGACACCGAGTGGCTTGCCTGAGGCGGTGTCGGTCACGACGTAAACGGTCACACCCTTGGCCCACGGATTCTCGTTCTCTATCTCCGTGATGGTGATACCGAAGATCGTTTCGTAGACCTCGAACATGCCGTCTAGACAAGCCTGGTAGGGAAAATAGACACGGAGTCCCTCGAGATCGATCTCATACTTTTCCTTCAGTAACTTGTTCTCATAGTAAGAAATGTCCCAGCTGTTGATCCTTGCGTCGGAATCACTGGTCTCTGCGACCTTGAGTTTCCGCAGTTCTTCGAGTTCCTGCTCGAATTTTGGCTGGAGACCGGAGGAAAGGTCCTGAAGAAAGGTACGGACGGTTTTTTCGTTCTTCGCCATGCGGGTCTCCGTCTTGTAGTCGGACCAGTTGGCGTATCCGAGGAGGTTCGCGAGGTCGGTGCGGAGCTGGATGACCTTCGTGAGAACAGGGAGATTGGCTTCCATGGCGTGCCGGCTGCGCGCATGGATCATGCGTTTCCGGGATTCCTCGTTCTTGGCCAGCGTGAGGACCTTGACGAAGTGGGCGGCGATCTTCCCGGAGAAGGAGTATTCGTCTTCCCCCGTTTTCAGTGTCGCGAGGAATTCATCGGGAATGCCCTCAAGTTCCGCCTTGTTGAACCTTTCGAGCGTTTCCGTCTCGCGGATATTTTGACTGAACTCCGTGGCGAGCCTTGTGATTTCTTTTTGCACCCGCTCGGCTTCGGCGCGCTTCGCTGGAGATAGTCCGAAACCCTTGCGACGATAGTCTCGCAGCACGTTGTCGAAGATTCGCTTGTCCACGCCCTCGACCGTCGGATCGGTGTCGGCGTAGGCTTTGATCGCGTTGTAGATGTCTTCACGGTAGTCGAAGCTGATGCCGAATTCCTGGAACCGCTTGAACTCCTCGGTGGCAACGGTCCGCAGTTCCGCGGTCGTGGAGGTGTTCTGTACAATGGCGACGGGACTCAAGCGGTGCTCGTAGATATTGTAGAGTTCATCGAAAGGAGCGATGACGTTTTCGAAAGTGAGCTCTCCTGAAGGGAGCGAGGCGATTCTGTCCCCGATGGCCGAGAACTCGGAAATGACCTTGTCGACGGCAGCCTTGATCTCTTCCGGGGATTCCGGGTATTCCGGAAGGACGAGGGTCACATTGTGCTCTTTTGCAGCTTCCTCAAAATCAGCGAGTTTCTTCAGTTCTGCAGCATGGGACAGAGTGGTAAAGGCGGCCAAGAGAAACAAAATCGGGCGGAAGAGGGGAACACCTGATGGCATGGCGGGAAGAATAATGCGTGCCTGTAAGCTTTTCCAGCGGGATCGGCCATTCAGACGGGCATTGACTGGGGTGAGGTTTGGGCGAATGGGGTAAGGACGATGTCGAAAAAGCCAGTCATTCTTATCATTCGCGACGGTTGGGGAATCAATCCCGGTGGTGCCGCACAGGCCGAAGCCAATGGGGATGCGACGCACCTCGCGGACACCCCTTTTCACGACTCTCTTTTCGCGAAATATCCCATGAGCCGTGTGAGTGCGTCCGGGGAGGACGTGGGACTTCCGGACGGGCAGATGGGGAATTCCGAAGTGGGGCATCTGAACCTCGGGGCGGGTCGGATCGTCTACCAGGACCTGACGCGGATCAACAAGGCGATCGCAGAGGCGCAACTCGCGGGGAATGAAGTCCTTCAGGAGGCCGTTACGAAGGCGAAGCCGACGCGTCTGCATTTGCTGGGGCTGATTTCCGACGGCGGGGTCCACAGCCACCAGGATCACATGGTGGCCCTCGCGGACGCGGCGAAGGCCGCGGGTGTGGAGGACATTTGCGTGCACGCGATCACCGACGGGCGGGATACATCGCCGACAGGTGGCAAGGGATACCTTGAAACTTGTCAGGAAAAACTGGCGAACTCGGGCGCAAGGATCGCGACGGTGATCGGTCGCTACTTTGCGATGGACCGGGACAAGCGATGGGACAGGAACAAACTGGCTTGGGATGCGATTGTCCTCGGACGAGGGGACATACCGTCCGGAACGCCGAGTGAGGGTGTGGCCGCGCAGTACGAAGCGGGCGAAACGGACGAGTTTTTGGAGCCGATGATTTTCCAACATGCGGACGAGCAGCGAATCCGCAACGGGGACGTCGTCCTGTGGTTCAATTTCCGCGCTGATCGCGCAAGGCAGCTCTCCGAGGCTTTTCTGCATGCTGAATTCGACGGTTTTGACCGCGAAGTGACGCCGGATATTCATTATTTCACGCTAACGGAATACGATGCGACCTATGACTGCGGGGTCGTTTTCCCGCCCGAGACGTTCGAGGACACGCTGGGCGAAGTGGTGAGCAAGGCGGGTCTGGCGCAATTCAGGATCGCGGAAACGGAGAAATATCCGCATGTGACCTACTTCTTCAACGGCGGGGTCGAAGTACCAAATGCGGGCGAGGACCGGTTCGTGGCGCAGTCACCCAAAGACGTGAAGACCTACGATGAGAAACCCGAGATGAGCGCGCACGAAGTGACCGCAGAACTCGTGAAGCGCCTTGGCGACTACGACCTCGTCATTCTGAACTTCGCCAATCCCGACATGGTAGGCCACACCGGCGTGGTGGAAGCGGCGGTGAAATCCGTGGAAACGATTGACGCGTGCACGAAAGCCGTCGTGGAAAAAGTGTTGGAGCTTGGCGGCAAGGCGTTGATCACGGCCGACCATGGAAACTGCGAACAGATGATCAAGCCCGACGGGAGCCCGCACACGGCCCACACGACGAATCTCGTGCAGTTGCTCTACGTCGCAGAAGACGCGGACGGAGTGCAACTCCGCGACGGCATCCTCGCCGATATTTCGCCGACGCTCCTCGACATGCTCGGCGTCAAGCAGCCTACGGCAATGACGGGGAAATCGCTGATCGAACGCAGCTAGCAGAGAACCACGAAGGGACGCGAAAAAGACGTGGAAGATATCCTTGAATTACAATCTGGTACGCGAGAAGACGAATTGAAAACTCAGATCTTTCGGGAATCCAACGCTGATTGAATTTCAGGCGGGAAGCGACGCGAGGACTTTCGCGATTTTTCGCGATTTTCGCGGGTGCCTCAACCGACTGCTGACTTCAGCGCGTCGACCTTGTCGGTCTTTTCCCAGCTGATGGCGTCGGTTTCGTCTTCGCGGCCGAAGTGACCGTAGTTGGTCGTCTTCCGGTAGATGGGGCGAAGGAGGTTGAGTTGGGAAATGATGTCCGCCGGATTGAAGCTGAAGACTTCCTTCACGGCGGACTCGATCTGCTCTTCCGCGAACTTGTTCGTGCCGAAGGTGTCGACATGCAGGCTGACGGGCTCGGGGTGGCCGATGGCGTAGGCAACCTGGAGCTCGCAACGCTCGGCGAGTTCGGCGGCAACGATGTTCTTTGCAACCCAGCGGCACATGTAGGCGGCGGAGCGATCGACTTTGGATGGATCCTTTCCGGAGAAGGCGCCGCCACCGTGACGGCCCATGCCGCCGTAGGTGTCGACGATGATTTTCCGGCCGGTGAGGCCGCAGTCACCTTCCGGCCCGCCGATGAAGAAAGTGCCCGTTGGGTTGATGAGGATTTCCGTGTACTCCGTGAGCATTTCGCCGGGAAGGACTTTCTCAATGAGGTCTTTCTTCAGGATCTCGCGGATTTCCGGGGTGTCGATTTCCTTGGCATGCATCGTGGAAACGACGACGGCAGTGATGTGGGTCGGCTTGTTGTCGACATACTTCACGGAGACCTGGGTCTTCGAATCGGGTCGCAGCCAGGTGTGCGTCCGGTCCTTGCGCAGTTGAGTCAGGGCGCGGCCGAGCTGGTGGGAGTAGGTGACCGGGGCCGGCATGAGGTTCGGCGTCTCGTTGGTGGCGTAACCGAACATGATGCCCTGGTCGCCGGCGCCTTGTTCTGCGGTGTCCTTGTGTTCAGCGGCAGCGGCGTCAACGCCCTGTGCGATGTCGGGGGATTGCTGGCCGAGGTTGTTCTGGAAGAAGAAGTCCTGCGCGTCAAATTTGCACTCGTAGGCATAATCGGTGCCCTCGGCGTACTTGGAATCATAGCCGATCTCGATCATTGCTTCTTTCGCGACTTCGCGGTAATCGAATTCAGACGCCGTCGTCACCTCGCCACCGAGGATAACGAGATTGTCCTTCACCATCGTCTCACAGGCGACCCGGCTACCGGGATCGTTGGCAAAACAGGCGTCGACGACCGCATCGGAAATGGTGTCACAAACCTTGTCAGGATGTCCTTCAGTGACGGATTCGGAGGAGAAGATGTAGGAGCCAGGCATGTATCTAGATATCGTGATATGTTGATATGAGCGTTTTCGGGCGGAATTAATCGCCTCAGAATGACGGAAATCAATTCATATCCCCGCGCCGTCAATTGGCCACAAAAAACGGCCCGGTGGTGTGCCGGGCCGTCGGATCAGAATGGATATGTGGTCTCAAGGAAAGCCCGATTATTCGGACTTCTGCGGTTTTTCGAACTCTTCGCCAGCTCCTTCCCAGCCGGAACGTCCGCCGGAAAAGTGCTTCACATTGGTGTAGCCAAGATCAGCGGCAGCCTCGGCAGCCTTCTTGTAGGCGCTGCACTTGGGGCCGCCACAGTAGGCGACGATGAGGGCGCCTTTGTCTGAGGGAAGAAGTTTTGCGAAATCTTCGGAACTGGCCTGGAAGTCGATGGCGGAGGGGATGTGGCCCTTTTTGTAGGCCCGGGTCCCGTTCACGTCGACGACGGTGACTTCCTTCGCGTCGATC
>JBCDLR010000234.1:0-6566 GCA_038745205.1 Verrucomicrobiota bacterium | reverse complement strand
CGCCGGATAAGTCCGCATTTGCTTCGCCGCCTCGGCCGCCAGCGCCATCGCTTCCTCGACTTCGGCCTCCGTCGCTTCATGGAATGCGGTCTCCAGTTCGCGCCCATCCACCGGATTGCTTCCCCGGAGTGATGCCTCGCCGGCCCCGAATTCACGGCTACCGATGAGATTTTTTCCAGAGAGTTCCATGCCGCCGATTCTGGCCGGTGATCCCAAGGCTGTCCAGTGGCCGGCCCGAGCGGTAGAGAGGAAACTGACCTCCTCCAAAAGCCCGGCTCCTCCGAAAATTTTCACTATTTGGCTATTAATCGGGAAATTATGAAATTTTTATTGAATTTATTTGCTTAGAAGTTATTAGTTTATAATTCTTCCATATATTTCGGAAAACTTAAACTCATGAACTACTCGGGCAAAATTCTCCTCTCCACGCTATTTTCGTGTCTCACCCTTCCTCTTCAGGGTGCTCAAGTGATGCAGCAACAGGACTGGGGACCGGTTT
The DNA here is from genome assembly GCA_038745205.1 of Verrucomicrobiota bacterium. Lineage (GTDB taxonomy): Bacteria > Verrucomicrobiota > Verrucomicrobiia > Verrucomicrobiales > DEV007 > JBCCWV01. The sequence goes on along the minus strand of JBCDLR010000234.1, from coordinate 6,067 downwards.
CTCCTGCCTTCAATTCTGCCACATCAGGGTCGCTTAGTGCGTTGACGTTCAACCAGTTCAATCCCAGCCTCGGCACTCTGAACTTCATCAATGTGGTCACGTTCGTGGAGTTCGATCAAGGCAACGCCTCCGTCGATGCCGAGGGAACCTTGCTTTCCGACATCACGGTGGAATTCGGTGTCGATGTTGATTACACCTCGCCGGATGTCACACTCTCTACGGCGGCCTTCGAAACGATCGGACAGGGGGTTCAAGCCTTTAATAGTGAAACATTTACAGATGTCGGCGCCAACGACGGCGACGATGTTTTGACCTTCCAGGGCGATGGCGGCGACGACAACCGCACCATGGCCGTCACCCAAGTGACCGCGAGCGATAGCGGAAACATTGCGCCAGGTCTCTTCGCCCAATACACAGGGACAGGGACTTTCGACATCGAGTATGAGGGCACCAGTCTTTTCAATATCTCCAGCACAGGAAGCACTTCGGGTTCCTTCGGTCCCGGAATTGCGCAGGGCTTCGTCATCGTGACCTATGACTACATCCCGGCTATCCCGGAACCATCGACTGCTCTCTGTCTCCTCGCTGGTGCCGCCCTTTTCGCGCGTCGCCGCCGGAATTGACCGCCATTCCTCGGATAATCCGGGTCGGGCGACTCAATTAATCCCTCGCCTGCCCCCGTTAAATCGACTATCCTTGCGGGCTCGGCAGGTCTCTGGATAGAAGAAAAATCTTCCCGACGGGCACTGGAATTGCTCTCGGAACCCATCGGCCACCGTAACCCCCGTAACGAAGCCGATGCAGCATCCATACTACAGCACTCCCGTACCCAATGAAGGAACTCTCCACTCCTTCGACCGTGAGCACGACAACTGCGGCGTTGGTCTAATCGCCCACATCGAAGGCGTCAGGTCTCATCGCGTTCTCGCTTACGGACTTGAAAGCGTCGCTCGCGTCACCCACCGCGGCGCCCTTGACGCCGATGGGAAAACCGGCGACGGCGCCGGAGTCGGCACGCAAATTCCCCACAAACTTTTTCTCCCCATCGCGGAGGAACTCGGCACCCCCGTCGCCGATCCGGAAAAGCTCGCCATCGGCATGTTTTTCATGCCCGTGGAAGAAGCCAATCGACTCAGCGTCGTGAAGATCGTCACCGAGGTTTGCGCCTCCCGGGATTTCAAAGTCATCGGTTGGCGCGATGTTCCAGTCGACAAGTCCGAACTTGGGGACAAGGCACGCTCAACCTGTCCGGTCATTGAGCAACTCCTTCTCCAGGTCCCAGCCGATGTCGACGGCGACACCGCCGAGAGGCAGCTCTTTCTCATTCGCCGCGCAATCGAAAAGAAGGCCTCTGCGGCCGGAGTCGCGGGACTCTATATCGCTTCACTCTCCGCACGGCTTCTTTCCTACAAGGGACTCATGACGGCCGCGGCGGTTCCGAAGTTCTTCCTCGACCTGCAGAACCCGGACTACGAGACGGCCATCTGCCTTTTCCACCAACGCTTCTCGACAAACACCTTTCCCAGCTGGCCGCTCGGACATCCCTTCCGCATGCTTTGCCACAATGGCGAAATCAACACCCTTCGCGGTAACCGAAACTGGTTCAATTCCCGCATTTCCCGCCTGAGTCATCCGTTCTGGGAAGGCGAAAAGGAACTGCTCGAAGACCTCATCGATCCCGACGCCTCAGACTCGGCAAGCCTCGACGCCGCCTTTGAACTTCTGGTTCTGTCAGGACGATCCATTGAGCATGCGATGTCGATCCTCATCCCGCCAGCCTGGCGCATCGACCCTCTCACCACCGAGGAGGAAAAGGCGTTCTACCAGTTTCACCGTTGTTTCAGCGAACCTTGGGACGGTCCGGCCGCCGTGGCGTTCACCGACGGGAGGAAAGTGGCCGCATGCCTCGACCGCAACGGCCTGCGCCCGCTCCGCTACAAGATTACCACCGACGGAATCTTCACCGCCGGATCGGAGGTTGGCCTTGTCGACCTGCCCGACGAGACCGTCATCAGAAAGGGACGCCTCGGCCCCGGCCAAATGATCTGCATCGACACGGAAAAAGGGGAGGTCGCCAAGAGCCGCGAGATCCGCCAACGGCTCGCCGCAGAGCATCCCTACGGTGAGTGGCTGGAAAAACATCTCATCCAGTTCAACGACCGGATCGACCCCGCACCAACACCGCGGGCCGAACCGCTCGACATCCTCACTCTTTCGCAGCAGCAGGTGGCTCACGCCTACAACGAGGAAGAGATCAAGCTCTCCCTCACTTCCATGCTCAAGGGCGGCATCGAGGCCACTTACAGCATGGGCGACGATATTCCCCTTTCGGTCCTCAGCCTGCAGCCGCGCCTTCTCTACACCTACTTCAAGCAACTCTTCGCGCAGGTGACGAATCCGCCGATCGATCCTATCCGCGAACGCCTCGTCATGTCGCTCGTTGCCGACCTCGGCACCGAGCGCAACCTGCTCAAGACCACCCCGGAACACGCGAAGGTCATCCGCCTCGATAGCCCCTTCCTCTTCGAGCACCAGCTCGAGGCGTTGAGTACGCTGAGCGAGGAATTCCCTGTGCATACCCTCGATACCACGTGGCCGCTTGCGGACGGGGCGCACAGCCTCGAATCCGCCATCGATGTCCTTTGCAAGCAGGCGGAAAACGCGGCGGGCAAGGGGATTCGTGTCCTTGTTCTCAGCGACCGGGCCATGAACGAGGAACGCGTCGCCATGCCCGCGCTCCTCGCCGTTGGCGCCGTCCACCACCACCTCATTCGTACCGGCGACCGCATGAAACTCAGTCTCGTCGTCGATACCGGCGAAGCGAGGGACACCCATCAGATGGCCTGCCTCATCGGCTTCGGCGCCACTGCCATCTGCCCCTACCTCGCCTTCGATACGGCGCGCAAGATCGTGGAAAGCGACAAGACGGCCAAACGGCCGCAGCTCGGCGACCTCGACGAAGTCACCGCCCTCACCAACTACAAGAAGGCGCTTGAGAAAGGTGTCCTCAAGATCATGTCGAAGATGGGAATTTCCATCCTCAACAGCTACCAGGGCGCACAGATTTTCGAGGCCATCGGCATCGGAAAGCGCCTGATCCAAAAGTGCTTTGCCGGAACGCCCTCCCAACTCGACGGCATTACGTTTGCGGAGATCGCCAACGAATCGATCACCCGCCACCAGGCCGCCTACGCGGAACCAGTGCCGGATTCCGGACGCCTCGACCTCGGTGATCCGGGCTACTACCGCTGGCGTCGCGACGGCGAACGCCACTCGGTGACCGGACCCGTCATCAAGAATTTCCACAGCTTCGTCAAGACCGGAAAAAAGGAGGAATACGAGCAATACGTCGCCGACATCAAGGAGACGAAACCCGTGGCCCTTCACGACCTCTTTGATTTCCAGCCGCTCGGCCCTGCCATTCCCGTCGAAGAAGTCGAACCCATCGAGGACATCCGCGTGCGTTTCACCACGGCCGCCATGTCGATGGGCGCCTTGAGCCCCGAAGCTCATGAAACCCTCGCCATCGCCATGAACCGCATCGGCGGGAAGAGTGACTCCGGCGAGGGAGGCGAAGACGTGAGGCGCTTCAAGCCCTACCCCAACGGCGACAGTGCGAACTCGAAAATCAAGCAGGTCGCGAGCGGACGTTTTGGCGTGAGCGCGGAATACCTCGCCAATGCACAGGAAATCGAAATCAAGATGGCCCAGGGCGCAAAGCCCGGCGAGGGCGGACAATTACCCGCGCACAAGGTGACCGGACTCATCGCCCGCCTGCGAAACACGCAACCCGGCGTCCAACTCATCAGTCCGCCGCCGCACCACGATATATATTCGATCGAGGACCTCGCGCAGTTGATCCACGACCTGAAGGAAGTGAACCCAAGGGCCCGCGTTTGCGTCAAGCTCGTCGCTGAAACCGGCGTCGGCACCATCGCCGCCGGTGTCGCCAAGGCCAATGCCGACGTCATCCTCGTCAGCGGTCACGAGGGGGGAACCGGCGCGAGCCCGCTGAGCTCCATCAAGCACGCAGGACTTCCATGGGAGATCGGGGTCGCCGAAACCCAGCAGGTCCTCATGCTGAACAACCTTCGTGACCGGGTCACGCTCCGCACCGATGGTGGACTACGCACCGGGCGCGACATCATTTCCGCCGCCATCCTCGGCGCCGAGGAGTTCAATTTCGGAACCATCGCCATGATCGCCATGGGTTGCGTCTATGTTCGTCGGTGCCACCTCAACAACTGCCCCGTCGGCGTTGCCACGACCGACCCGAAGTACCGGGCCAAGTTCAAGGGCGAGGTCGAGCATGTCGTGAACTTCTTCAATGCCGTCGCCGAAGAAACCCGCGAGATCATGGCCAGCCTCGGTGCGCGCAAGCTCACCGACATCATCGGTCGTCCCGACCTCATCAAGATCCGCGAAGTCCCGGAGCACCCGAAGGCGAACATGCTCGACTTCAAGCTTCTCCTGAAGGACGTGAACAAGGGCTCCAAGAAAGCCATGCCTCGCCACCGCACGTGGGAGCGCAACGACGGTCTCCACGAAGCGCCCCTCGATGATCAGATTATCCAGGATGCCCGCGAGGCCATCGCCAACAAGACCCCTATCTCGTTGAGCTACAAGGTCAAGAACACCAACCGCAACGTCGGCACCAAGCTCGCCGGCCAGGTAGCCTACACGCACGGAAACCACGGGCTGCCCAACGGCACCATCGACGTGCAACTCGAAGGCAGCGCAGGCCAGAGCTTTGCCACGCTCCTCTGCGGCGGCATCAAGATCAAGCTTACCGGCGAGGCCAACGACTACGTGGGCAAGGGCATGTGCGGCGGTGAGATTATCGTTCGCCCGCCCGAGAAACGCGCCTTTCTCCCCGCGGAAAACAGCATCATCGGCAACACCGTCCTCTACGGGGCGACCGGCGGTCAATTGTTTGCAAATGGCCGCGCTGGCGAGCGTCTCTGCGTCCGAAACTCCGGCGCCACGGCCGTCGTCGAAGGCTGCGGCGACCACGGCTGCGAATACATGACCAACGGCGTCGTCCTCATTCTCGGCCCCGTCGGATCCAACTTCGGCGCCGGCATGAGTGGAGGCGTCGCCTTCGTCCTCGACGAAAGCGGCGACTTCGAAAAGCTCTACAACCGCGAGATGATCCAACCCGAGCCACTCGAAGATCCGGAAGACCAGAACTTCGTCAAGGCCCTCATCTACCAGCACCTCGAACACACCGAGAGTGAAAAGGCCAAAGACATCCTTGCCGACTGGGACACCTACGCGAAAAAATTCCTCGCCGTCCGCCCCTACAAGCCCGACACCATCGCCAAGATCGAAGCGGGGGAAAAAAAGGCTGCAGTGAAGTAGGACTCTGGATTTTCCACCGAGCCTTCTCCACCCGGAACCGGGAATTCCGTGCTTGGCATTGCCTGGTCAGATTCCTATTCTCCATGAATGAGCGGAAGACTGTTTCTGTGTGTTTTTGTTCAGGTTCTTTGCATCCTTGTTTCGGCAAAGGAGGAATCCCGAATGGAGTCACCTTCGGAAGCAATTCTTGAGAAAGCTCGCGATGCACTGAAAGAGGGTGAGGCTTCCGTTGCCAAGGACTTGTTCATGGAAGTCCTCGCAACCCCCTGGCCGACGGAAGGGGAAACGTCTTCACTGCATGTGAAGGCCGCAGAGGGGCTCTCGGAACTTGGAGTTCTCGAGGCCTACTTGGAAAAACTGTGGAGAAAATACGATTCCGGGGAGCGGAATGGCGAATTGATGAACCGACTCTTCTGGCTGACTTATCCCTCAGAGGAAACGAAAACTCGTTTCGACACACGCTCAGGGAAGTTCTTGAAGGAATTCGAACGTCTCCATCCCGACAATCCTGCAGTGCAAGTAGAGCTTGGGGCCTATCACAACGGGATTGGAAACTACGACATCGCCGCCCAACACTGGACAAGCCTTGTCGGCGTTCTGGAGGCGGATGAATTCAGACTGCTTGTTACCGAGGAAGCCCTTCGAGGCGCAAGTCTCGATATACTCGAGAAACTCACGGAATCCATCCATAAAGAGATCCTGCGGG
>JBCDLR010000233.1:0-6680 GCA_038745205.1 Verrucomicrobiota bacterium | reverse complement strand
TCGATGCCAACAAGGTGACGCCGCACACGTTGCGCCACGCTTTTGCGACGCATCTATTGGCCAATGGAGCAGATTTGCGGGCGATCCAGACCTTGTTGGTAGTTCTCATGCACCTTGTCCGGGTCCCACTTTTGCCCCTGCGGTATGTTTCCCTGCACGATCAGCGCCCTCAATTCCGTGACGCCCTCAGGTAACGGCCTCGTCAATTCCTTCACGCCATAGAGAAACTGCAAAGCGACAAGCATCACGGCCGCCATGAAATCAAAATGCGGTCTCGGCCTCCCCTCCCGCAACTCCGCCGCCAGGCGCACGATCGTGGCGTAGATCACGACATTGAAATACACGACCGTGAAGGCCAAACCGGTAACACCAATCACATCAGCGGCCTGCGCCATCGCCAGTTCATCATGGAAAGACACCCCCAGGCCGTTCCATCCGAAACCGGAAAAGACATAACTGCGCGCCCACTCCAAGCCCGTCCACGCCGCCGCGCAAAAAAACGCCGAGCGGATCGCCGGCCAGGACGCCCCGAAAAAACCTTGGCCGCCACCGCCGCGATCCCACCGGCCCCATGTCGAGGCAATCGCGCCGAAGAGCCCGAAATAGAGGGCAAGGTAGGCATGCAGGACGATGACGCCCACGGCAGGCACGAATTCGTTCGCATGCAGCCACTTGATGTTGATCGAAAAGAAAATGAAACCGCAGAGATACCCCCAGCCAAAACCACCGAGGGCACGCGGCCGGTCCGGATTTACCCACAGGACAGCGAGCAACGGCAACATCCACACCCACACCAACCACGGCACATCAAAAGGCGGAAAACAAAGGGCAAGCAGCACCGCGCTCAATGCCACACCCGCGACTCGGAGAAAAAATGAAGTGGGCGATCCTTTCACAAATCACTCCATCACTAGCGCAGATTCCGGGATTCCCAAATCGAACTCAGGCCGGGATTGCACAGGGAAAGGTGCAGCGTAATCTCCGCCATCAAACGTCCGCTCCGCGCCATGGCGGGATCTTGGTCCAACAGGCTCAACGAGCCAAGGCGCCCTCATTCCGGCGTCCCTGCGCGCGCGGGCGACGACGCCTTCTGGGCGGACGGGAGGCCCGCTCGGAACGCTCGTCGCGGCCATAGGACTTGCGCGAGGAATTCCGCTTTCCAAACTTCGACGGCTTCCCTCCATTTCCGCCACGATTGCCTTGGGCGTGCTGCTTGGCCAGCGCCTCGACGTGCCATTCATGGTCCGCATTCACGTCGATGCGCTTCTTGATCAGTTTTTCGATCGCGCGAAGGAATTCCCGCTCATCGTGGGCACAGAATGAAATGGCGCAACCGTCCGCCCCGGCACGCCCGGTTCGGCCGATTCGGTGCACGTAGGCTTCGGCCTCGTTTGGCAAATCGAAGTTCACAACCAGCGTGACTTCACGCACATCGACACCGCGGGCAGCCACATCCGTCGCGACTAGCACGGGAAGGCGACCCTTGCGAAAACGATTGAGCGTCTTGTCCCGCTGCGACTGCGAGCGGTTTCCGTGGATCGCTTCGGACTTCACCCCTGATTGCGAAAGGAATCGGGCAAGCTTGTCCGCACCGAACTTCGTCCGCGCAAAAACGATCGTGAGTTCACCTTCCGCCTGGCTCTTCAACACTTCGAGAAGGAGCCTCCGCTTGTCCTCCCGTGCGACGAAGCAAACCCGCTGCTCGACGGCCTCCGCCGTGGTTTTCTCGGGGGCAATTGTCACCATCGCGGGATCACGCAGAATGGTCTTCGAGAGCTTCACGATGTCCGGCGCGAGCGTCGCGGAAAAGAAGAGCGACTGGCGGTCCGTCGGGAGCATCGAAACAATGCGCGTGACATCCTTCTGGAATCCCATGTCGAGCATGCGGTCGACTTCGTCGAGCACGAAAAACTCCACGCTCCGCAAATCGATGTAGCGTTGGTCGACCAGATCGAGGAGGCGACCCGGACACGCGACGAGGACGTCGACTCCCCGCTGCATCGCCCGAACCTGGGGTCCTTGGCGTACTCCGCCGAAGACGAGGGCATGCTTGAAATCAAGGAATTCGCCGTAGTCCTCAAGGCTCTTGCCAACCTGCGTCGCCAGTTCGCGCGTCGGGGTCAAAACGAGAACGCGCGGAGACTTGGCCCGCAGCGGCTTCCGGTCATCGTGAAGGGACTGCAGGATCGGCAGCGAGAAAGCAGCCGTCTTCCCGGTCCCGGTTTGGGCACAGCCGAGGAGATCGCGGCCCTCCAGAAGAAGTGGAATGGCTTCAGCCTGAATGGGTGATGGCGTGACGTAATCGCGAAGCGAGAGCGCACGCTGAATGGGCGACGCCAGCGGCATCGCCTCGAACGAGGTAGGTGTCATGTAGTACAGAGGGCCCGGCTTGTCCTGTCTTGGCGCCTGGGCGGGACTCGATGAGATGTTTGTTGGTAAAAACCCAGAACCATTCTCTCATCGATGAAGACCGGAAAAGGGGCGAACCAGACTTGGGCCGCGACTCCGCGAACGGGCGAAGCAAGGAACCAGTAAGCGCCCCTGATGAAATAGCAAGAAGGGATTCAGGATCCGCCCATGTCGCTCACCCCAGGCGCCCGCCGATGTCACCATCGATCCACGACCAGAGACGCTCGAGAGAGGCCTCCGTGTCCGTCTTCACCTGCGGCAGCGAACCCGCATCAAAGGAATCGGGCTTCACTTCCGCAAAGAGGTAAAACTTGATCTTCGGCTCGGTGCCGGAGGGACGGACCGCGAAGGTGCGGCCATCAGCGAGGTCAAAGAAGATCATTTTCTCCTTCGCAATGAGGTCGCCTTCCTCGTCGTGAAGATCCTGTGTGCCGAAGTTGCGCACGCCCGTCACCGCCGCGCCGTCGACTTCCGCCGGCGGATTGTCCGAGTAGCTCGCGGCCAGTTTCGCGATGTTCGCCGCGCCCTCCGCTCCCTCGTAGTACTTGCTCTTGTTGATCTCGAGGAAGTAGCCGAATTCGAGGTAAATCTCGTCGAGATACTCCACCAGCGTAATCCCCCGCGATGCGGCGTAGGCCGCCGATTCCGCGAACATCAGGGCCGCGGCATTCCCGTCCTTGTCGCGACAGAAATCGCAAGCGAGGTAGCCGTAGCTCTCCTCACCCCCGAAAATCATGAACTTGCTGTGCTGAAGACGGATGTCGCGCGTCTCGGCCTCGGTCTTGTCGAGGTAACCTTCGTGCGCTTCGCCAGGAATCGCCTCCTCATACTTCCGCAGCTTCTGGCCGATGTACTTGAATCCAGTGAGCGTGTTCACGAAGTCGATGCCATACTTCTCCGCGATCGCCTTTTGCAGATCGGTGGTGACAAAGGTCTTGATGAGGATGGCGTTCTTCTTGTTCGAGTCGTTCAGGATCCCGAGATCGAACATTGTCTTGACCCGGTAGGCCGCCATGATGGACCCGATCTGGTTTCCCGTGAGCAAGGTCATTTCACCCGCCGTGTTCCTCACAAATACCCCCATGCGGTCGCAATCGGGGTCCGTGCCAATGACAATGTCCGCGCCTTCCTTCTCGGCCAGGTCCTTGCCCATGGCGAGAGCGGGCGCGTTCTCCGGGTTCGGCGACTCCACCGTCGGGAATCGACCGTCCGGAATGTCCTGTTCCGGCACCGTGAGACAGGTGAACCCAAGTTCCCGCAGCAAATCAGGAATGAAAAACCCGCCCGTCCCGTGAATGGCCGTGAAGACAACCTTCGATTCGTTCCCGCCTTCAAGCAGTTCCGGCCGCAAGAGCATGCCCTTCACGCGATCGATATAGACCCGGTCCATGTCCGCACCGAGCGCCGTGATCGTGCCTTGTTCGGCTTCAGGAACCGCCTCGTAGGACTCGCTCGTGATCGCTTCGACCTCACCAATAATCCCGTCCGTCTGCGGCGGGATGATGGCGGCGCCGTCGGCAAAGTTCACCTTGTAGCCGTTGTCGTGCGGCGGGTTGTGACTGGCGGTGATCATGATGCCCGCCTGAGCGCCCAGTTGACGCACGGCAAAGGACATCTCCGGCGTGGGACGAAAGCCCTCGAACAAATATACGTCGACGCCGAGGTTCTTTCCGATCTCCGCACAAAGCTCCGCAAGTTCCCGCGAGAAGTGTCGCGTGTCGTGGCACACGACCAACTTCGGCTTACCGCCCTCCCCTTTCTCCGCGAGATAGGTTTTCAGGTAGGCGATCAACCCGCGCGTTGCCCGGCTCACGTTGAAATAATTCATCGTCGCCGTTCCCACGCACGGAAATTCCGGGCGATCGTTCTCCCGCGGCGTCCCCGCCTCAGCCTTCGTCACCGTCTCGCCAATCGTCCGGCCGCGAAGCCCTCCGGTTCCGAAGGCCAGTTTCTTGTAAAAACGGTCATTCAATTCCTTCCAATTCCCCCCCTCCACCAGTTCGGCGATGCTCTCGGGATAGACGGGATTCTCGGTAATTCCGAGGAATTCCACGATGTTGTCCCGCGCGGACTCGAGAAGAGACCCGGATTGGACGGCGGATTCAAGGGCTGCTTTGATGTCGGACATATGAGAGAGCGATTGGTGGCGAACGAATTTTCGCGGAACCTAAGCACGGCCCTTGCCAAACGAAAAGACCTCTTTGCGAAAGGTTCCGACACGAATGCCTATCGCCTCATCAATGGACCGGGCGACGGGTTTCGGGACCTCGTCGTGGACGACTTCAACGGTCACTGGATTGCGCAGACAAAAAGCGATCCGCTCCCGAAGGAGTTGTGGGAAACCGGCGAATTCCACGCCCTCTGGTGGAAACGACTCGCGAAAGAAGAAAAAGAAGCCCCCGAACTTGTCGCGGGCTCTGCGCCCCATTCCCCCCTCCTCATCCGAGAGAACAGCGTCACCTTTGCAATCGATCCGACTGCCGGATACTCCTGCGGGCTGTTTCTCGACCAGCGAGAAAATCGAAAGTGCCTTCTCGACCTCGTCGATCCCGGGCAAAAAATCCTCAACACGTTCGCCTATACTTGCGGATTCTCCGTCGCCGCCGCCACAAAAGGCGCGAACACGACCAGCGTGGATCTCTCCGGCAACTACCTGGAATGGGGAAAACGAAACTTCAAGCACAACGGACTTGAGACAGACGACCACCATTTTTCCAAAGCCGACGTCTTCGAGCGACTCGCCTTTTTCGCCAAAAAACAGATTCTCTTCCACGGCATCGTCCTCGACCCACCAACGTTTTCCCGCAGCAAGTCACGGGGCACCTTCCGCGTCGAATCCGACTACGGCGACCTCGTGGAACTCGCCACGCGCTGCCTCGATAGAAGTGGATGGATACTCTGCTGCGCAAACACGCACCGACTGAGCAGTGCGGACTTCACGTCGATTCTGCAATCCAGGGTTGGCAGCCGCTTTGCCATGGAATCCGTCCTCATGCCCCCTGATTTCGCGGGTAGCGACTACCTGAAATCAGTCTGGCTGCGGTAGGGACGCCTCGCCGCAGGCGGCCGTATATCCTGCCGAAGGCAGCGGTGGATCGCGACCTCCGTGTACAGACCGGGTACATAGGTAACAGGTGTTCGGGGACATGGGTGACAGTTTGTGAGATGAGGAGAGATGCCTTGGAAAAGCCTGAGTTGCGAAGCGATGCGAGAAGAATTCATCGAGTTTTTAAAGAGTGGAAGCGTGAGCATGAGCGAATTGTGCCGTCGTTTCGGGATCAGCCGCAAGACGGGATACAAGTGGAAGAGGCGATACGGGGAGTGCGGTCGTGCCGGGGGTGGTGCGGGAGGTGTTGAGTGGAGCGGGGACCGGAGTCGTCGGCCTCGAGGGTGTCCGCACCGGAGCAGCGCGGAGATGGAGGCGGAGGTGTTGGCGGCGCGGGCAGAGCACCCGGCGTGGGGTGGGCGGAAGTTGAAACACTTGCTGGAGAGCCGCGGTTATCGTGGAGTGCCCGCGGCGAGCACGATCACGAGCATCCTGCGCCGCGGGGGTCTCTTGGAAAGCCACGGATCGGGGCCGGTGAGGGCGGGGAGCTACCAGCGCTTCGAGCGGGAGGCCCCCAACGAGCTGTGGCAAATGGACTTCAAGGGCGAGTTCCGCACACAGCGCGCGGGCTACTGCTACCCGTTGGGCATGCTCGATGACCACTCGCGCTACAACCTGATGCTCGAAGCCCGCGGGGACCAACGCACCCATGGAGTGCGCGCGAGCCTGGGCGAAGCCTTCCGTCGCTACGGACTGCCGCGCCAGCTCCTCTGTGACAACGGCCCGCCTTGGGGGACCAGCGCGGAAGGCGGCAGCGGCTACACCGAGTTGGGCGTGTGGCTCCTGGGGCTGGGCGTGGACATCATCCACGGTCGTGCCTACCACCCGCAGACCCAGGGCAAACAGGAACGCTTCCACCGAAGTCTGAAAGCCGAAGTGCTCTCGCGCCCCGCACCATGGGAAGACCTGCGCGAAGTGGGCGAAGCCTTCCAGCAATGGCGGAGAGTCTACAACCACCAACGCGGGCACGAAGCGCTGCAAATGCGCCCTCCCGGGGAAGTGTATGCTCCCAGCCCGCGCCGCGCCCGGGAGGGCTTGCTCGAGGGCGCGCTTCCCGAAATGCCCTACCACGAAGCCGACACCGTGCGCACGGTCAACGCCCTGGGCCGGGTCATGTATAAAAACCGCACCTACATGATAGGGCGGGCGTTCCAGAAAAAACCGG
>JBCDLR010000232.1:0-6795 GCA_038745205.1 Verrucomicrobiota bacterium | reverse complement strand
TTGCAGACAAAAATCCACTTGCCGTTTGAATACTAAACCACGATGATTGCGAGCGCTAAAAAAATTAAAATTTTGTGCAAAGTTAGGGAGACAATACCTTTTCTTCCGTTCTCAACTCAGTTTCGCGTCGCCCGGGAAAAACACCCCATTGAGTCTGTTCTGAGCGGTTTTCCGGCGCAAAGCGCATGGAATCGACCGAGGGCGGTAGCTTGCTTGGAATTGTGATGATTTTTGACGCTATAGTTCTTCGAGAAAAGACGAAGGGGAGGGAAGGCCGATGAAAGTCCTGGTTACGGGAGGTGCCGGATTTATTGGATCGAATCTTGTGCGCCAAGTGCTGCAAGAGAGCGGTGACGAGGTGGTCAACCTCGACAAGCTCACTTACGCCGGGAACCTCGCGTCGATTCGTGACGTTGAGAACGAGCCGCGACATCACTTTGAGAAAGTGGATCTCTGCGATGCGGAGGGCGTCAGGGCGGTTTTCGAGAAGCATTCTCCCGATCACGTGATCCATCTCGCGGCGGAGAGTCACGTTGATCGCTCGATTTCCGGTCCAGGTGATTTCATCCAGACGAACGTGGTGGGAACATTCAACCTGCTTCAAGCTTCCCGGGATGCCTGGGAGGGAGAGCTTGACGCGCACCGCTTCCTTCACGTTTCCACGGACGAGGTTTATGGTTCGCTATCGACTTCGGATCCCGCATTTTCGGAGTCAACTTCCTATGATCCGCACTCCCCCTATAGCGCGAGCAAGGCGGCTTCGGATCATTTGGTCCGAGCCTGGGGAGACACCTATGGGCTTCAAGTTCTCGTGACGAACTGCTCCAACAACTACGGACCCTACCAGTATCCGGAGAAACTGATTCCAGTCGTGATTCTGAAGTGCCTCAAGGAAGAGGCCATTCCTGTATACGGAAGCGGGGAAAACGTGCGTGATTGGCTTTACGTCGATGACCACTGTCGGGCATTGCGCACGGTGTTGGAAAAGGGGACCCCGGGCCAAACATACAACGTGGGCGGAAACAACGAGATGAAGAACATTGAGCTGGTTCAGCTTCTGTGCGGGATCCTCGACCAATCGCAACCGCGTCCTGGGGGTGCCAGACATGAAGATCTCATCGAATTCGTGAAGGACCGCGCCGGGCATGATTTCAGGTACGCCATCAACGCGTCAAAAATCCGGGACGAACTCGGATGGGAGCCCTTGGAGACAGCGGCCACGGGATTCCGCAGAACAGTGGAGTGGTACCTTGGCGCAAACGAATGGCTTTCGAGTCTGGGCGCGAGAGGGTAGCCGTTGAGCATGATTCCAGAGTTTTCCAACGAGAAGTGCGTAGGGGTCGTCGGACTCGGCTATGTCGGTTTGCCTCTCGTCGTTGCTTATTCCAGCCGTGGCTTCAGGACCATTGGATTCGACATCGATCCAATGAAGGTTGACGCAATCAATGCGAGGAATAGCTACATCAAGCACATCCCTGCGGTGGTGCTGGAAGAGGCTGGATCAAAGGGGGAACTCGAGGCAACCGTGGATTTTCGGAGGATCTCCGAATGCGACTCGGTCATTCTTTGTGTGCCGACTCCGTTGAACCGGCACTTCGAACCCGACCTGTCCTATGTCCGCGGAACGCTCGACAGCGTTGTTCCGCACTTGAAGGAGGGGGCCGTGATTTCGCTCGAAAGCACGACCTATCCGGGGACGACGGCGGAGGAGATTGTGCCGCGGGTCGAGAAACTCGGAAGAGTGCCGGGCCGTGATGTCTTCGTGGTTTATTCGCCCGAAAGGGAGGATCCGGGCAATTCCTCAATCGCGGCGACGAAGATTCCCAAAGTCGTGGGGGGGCACACGCAAACCTGCCTCGCTGCCGGTAAATCCCTCTATGAAGGGGCCTTCGATGAGATTGTGCCCGTTTCTTCCACTCAGGTCGCCGAATTGACCAAGCTCCTCGAGAACATCTACCGGTCCGTGAATATCGGTCTCGTGAATGAAATGAAAGTGGCTGCGGACAAGATGGGGATCGATATATGGGAGGTGATCAATGCAGCGGCTACAAAGCCATTTGGATTCAAGCCTTTCTATCCGGGGCCGGGATTGGGCGGGCATTGCATCCCGATCGATCCCTTCTACATGTCATGGAAGGCGAGGGAGTTTGGCGTGAATACCCATTTCATCGAGTTATCGGGAGAAGTGAACCGGGCCATGCCGGACTACGTCGTCGGCAAGACGGTTGAGGCCCTCAACTCCGTCGGCAAGCCCGTAAAAGGGAGTCGCATCCTCGTTCTGGGATTGGCCTACAAGGCGGACGTCGATGACTTGCGCGAATCTCCCACTTTCTCCCTGCTCGACAAGTATGCGGAGCTCGGTGCGGAAGTCGGATATCATGATCCGCACATTCCGAGGGTGGGCATGACGCGGGAGCATAAGAATTGGGCGCACCTTGAATCCACTCCATTGAGTGACGCGGCGATCGGGGAGTTGGACTGTATTGTCATTTCAACGAATCATTCGGAGGTCGACTTGCAGAAAATCGCGGATTGGGACGGCGTAGTTGTCGACACGCGAAATGCCATGGCGAAGTTTGCCTCGCCGTCGGCCACCGTATGGCGGGCTTGATAGAAGCTTTTCTTTTTTGGATTTGAGTGCTTTTGAAGAGCTAAAGTTGGAATTGAGGGAGACTCCCCGCCGTTGGCTGGTCACGGGGGCCGCGGGGTTCATTGGTTCCAATCTTCTCGAAACCCTGCTCAGGCTTGGTCAGCCGGTATTGGCTCTCGACAACCTGGCGACCGGACACCGGCACAACCTGGATGATGTTCGCTCCCTTGTCGGCGAGGATGCCTGGGCTCGATGTGAGTTTATTGAAGGCGATATTCGCGATCAGGAAGCGTGTCGAGACGTTCTCTCTCACGGAGTGGATATCGTTTTGCATCAGGCCGCACTCGGATCGGTGCCCCGCTCCATCGCGGATCCGGTCTCGACGCACGAATGCAATGTCAGCGGATTTGTGAATATGCTGACGGCGGCGAAGGACGCAGGCATCAAGAGGTTCGTCTATGCGTCTTCCAGTTCCGTCTACGGGGATGATCCGAATTTGCCGAAAGTTGAGGAACGGACAGGCAATCCGCTCTCTCCCTACGCTGCATCGAAGGCGATGAATGAAACTTACGCGGCGGTCTTTGGTCGAACCTACGGGATTCAGACGATTGGCCTGCGCTACTTCAACGTCTTCGGGAGGAGGCAGGATCCGGAAGGGGCTTACGCGGCGGTCATGCCCAAGTGGTTCGCCTCCCTCATTCGCGATGAGGAGGTCTTCATCAACGGGGACGGAGAGACTTCGCGGGATTTTTGCTACATTGATAACGTCGTGCAGGCGAACCTGTTGGCAGGAGTCGCGAAGATGGAGTCGGACGACAGCCGTGCCTACAATGTGGCGTGTGGGGAAAGGACGACCCTGAATGAATTGTTTTCGCTGATTCGGGACCGGGTGGCCGTCGAGTTGCCTGAGGCGGCGACAAGGGAGGTCGTTTACCGGGATTTTCGCCCCGGCGATGTGCGGCATTCGTTGGCGGATACACGGGCCATAGTCAACGATCTCGGCTATGCTCCCTCCCATTCGGTGGGTGAAGGGCTCGCTGAGACCTCCAGTTGGTATGTCGAGAAGATGAAGTCAACAATGCAATGAGCGTCCAATGAAAGGAATCATACTCGCCGGTGGTGCCGGCACTCGACTTCATCCGGTAACCATATCCGTTAGCAAGCAACTGCTGCCCGTGCACGACAAGCCGATGATCTACTATCCGCTTTCCGTCCTGATGCTGGCAGGAATTCGAGAGGTTCTCATTATTTCGACTCCGCAGGATCTGCCCCTTTTTCGACGTCTCCTCGGCGACGGATCGCGGTTCGGGATCAGGCTGGAGTATGCGGAGCAGCCCAGTCCGGATGGACTGGCCCAGGCCTTCATCATTGGGGAGAGGTTTATCGGCGACGATCCGTGCACATTGATCCTCGGGGACAATATCTTCTTCGGGCACGGTTTTACCAACCAACTCGCGACCGCGGGTGCGAGAAATGAGGGAGCCACCATCTTCGGCTACGCTGTGCGGGATCCCGAGCGATTCGGCGTTGTCGAGTTCGATGATGCCGGCAAGGCCATCTCGATCGAAGAAAAACCTGATGTGCCAAAGTCGAACTACGCGGTCACCGGACTCTACTTTTACGACAATGACGTCGTCGCCATTGCCAAGGACGTGAAACCTTCCGCCCGCGGCGAACTCGAGATAACCTCCGTCAACACCGCCTACCTCGAGCGTGGCGATCTTCACGTCGAACGCCTTGGCAGGGGACACACCTGGCTCGACACCGGAACCCACGAGTCTCTCCTCGAAGCCTCCCAATTCGTCCAGACCATCGAACACCACCAAGGCATGAAGATCGCCTGCATCGAGGAAATCGCATGGACGAATGGATGGATCACCGACGCCGAATTGCTGGCAGTCGCCGAAGGGATAGGCAAGAACTCCTACAGTGCCTACCTCAAGGCGCTTCCGGCAAAATGACGGCATCGCTTGACCCGTCCCAAGCGAGCAACGGTCAATGCTGAAAGACATCGCAATACTAAGAATGGTCTTCCCCGAAAGGAGGAACGCCTTCTACGTGGGATTGCTGCTTCTCATGGGGGCCGCCGCTGTCCTTGAGGCGATCGGCATCGGGATCATTCCCGCCTTCGTGACAATTGTCATGAGGCCCGCCGCCATCAATGATTCACCTTTCATCAGTCAGTTTACCGGCCAGTTACCCGAACAACCCACGCTGGCCATTGTGCTCGCTGCCTGCGGGATCATGATCACGTTCATTTTCGTCAAGAACGCCTTCATGACTTTTGTCTACTACGTCCAGAACCAGGTCATCGCCGATCACCAGCTCAAACTCGCCGACCGCATCTTCAGGGCCTACCAGCGAGCCCCCTACGAATGGCACCTCTACCGCAGCTCCTCCGAACAAATCCGGTCGATCCAGCACAACACGGCCCAAATCGTCGATGGCGTGCTCGTGCCCATTCTCGAGATCATGCTGAGCGTGGGCATGATCGTCTTCATCCTGGCCGCGATGTTCTTCAGCTCCACGGCCACGACCCTCGTTTGCCTTGGGATCACCGGTCTCGGCCTCTTCCTCGTCGTCCGGGCCGTGCGAAAGCAACTGCGCTCGACGGGGGAGGTGATGCAGGAAGAACTGGGCACCGCCATCAAGGCGATTCAGCAGGGACTTGGAGCGCTTGTCGACTCCCGGATTCTCGATTGCGAAGACCAAATGAGCGAGGCCCACCGCCGCAGTGTTGCCCGCCAGTGCCGGGCGCAAGCCCTCAGGAAGACCATCCAGAAATCGACACCCTACGCCATCGAGACGATCGTCTTTGTCGGTCTCATCGCCATTCTCGTCCTCATCGTCCGCAGTGGAGATTCCCTCGAGCGAAATATTCCCATGCTGTCCATGGTGGCCATTGCCGCGATTCGGCTGAAACAGATGGCCACCAAGCTCGCGGGAGCCTTCAATCAGATCAATGCCTCCAGGCCGTTCATTGAAAACATCGTCGATGAACTCGAGGACCTGGAAAAACTCGGGGAGGCCGAGGAGCCGCCCCGCGGCAGCCCGAAAATCGCCGGCCACTTTCAGAAACTCGAAGTCGTCGACCTGAGTCATTCCTATCCCGAATCCGATCTTCCCTCGCTCCGAGAAGTGTCTTTCCATGTCGCCCAGGGAGAGTCCGTCGCCTTCGTCGGCCCAACCGGCTGCGGAAAGTCCACATTGATCAACCTGCTCCTCGGCCTCCTTCGTCCTGGTGAGGGGTCGATTGAAGTGAATGATGTCGACATGCACCATGACCTGAAAGGATGGCGGCGTTTCCTCGGCTATGTTCCGCAGTCCATCTACCTCCTCGATGACACGCTGGCTGCGAACATCGCCCTTGGGCTGAGCAGGGAGGAGATGAACGAAGAGGCGGTGTGGAAGGCGCTCAAGTGCGCCCAGCTCGACGAATTCGTCCGCGGATTGCCGGATGGTCTCGACACGGTTGTGGGCGAGCGCGGCGTTCGTCTCTCTGGCGGCCAGCGGCAGCGTATCGGGATCGCCCGCGCTCTCTACCGGGAGCCCGAGATTCTCGTTCTCGACGAGGCGACTTCCGCCCTCGACAATAATACCGAAGAGGAATTGCTGCGAGCGATCGAAGACTGGAAGGGGGATTGTACCCTCATCATGGTGGCGCACCGTCTCTCCACCGTGGCCTCCTGCGACCGGCTCTATTTCCTCAAGCAGGGTCGAATTGAGAACGTCGGTTCATATACCGATCTCGTCAGGGAGTCCGCCGGCTTCCGCGAGATGGCCGCCGGGAAGGATTAGGGAAGCCGAAAGACCTCAGACCGGAGGAGACAACAGACTCTCGTTCAAGTTGCGCCTTGCCATCTACACCTGCGTCGTCAATGACTACGACGTCGTGCTCCCACCTGCGCGGGATTGCGATGGCGTCGAGTTTTTCTGCTTCACCGATAAGCCGGAACGCCGCATCAAGGGATGGAAGATGATGTGCCTCGCTCATCCCGGCGAGGTGGTTTCTCCCTCGCTGATCAACCGCTACCACAAATTTTTTCCCGAACGCGTCCTCCCGAAGGAAATTGACTGCTCCATCTACGTCGATGGAAACGTCCGCGTGACTGAGAATCCGCGTTCTTGGGCCGAGGAGCACGGGAAAGACGGAGTGCCTATTGTCGTTTTTGCCCACCCCGACCGGAATACTATCAAAGAAGAAG
>JBCDLR010000231.1:0-6799 GCA_038745205.1 Verrucomicrobiota bacterium | reverse complement strand
GTATGCCCACTCACGCGGCATCATTCATCGCGATATCAAGGCAGCCAACATTCTCGTCGATCCCGATGACCGTGTGCGCATCGTCGACTTCGGCCTCGTCAAGATGCAAGAGAACGCCGCCGCGCTGACCCTTCGCAGCACAGCCATGGGCACGCCCCTCTACATGTCGCCGGAGCAACTGCGCGACAGCGGCAGCGTCGATCACCGTGCCGACATTTACGCGATCGGTATTCTCTTCCATCAAATGCTCACAGGAAGCCCTCCCCAAGGAGCGTGGGTTCCCGCATCCGAAAAGAATCCGGCCGTGGACAAACGCTACGACGCGGTTGTGGGCCTCGCCATGCGAGAAGATCCCGACCAACGCTTTCAATCGACGGCCGAACTCCGCGACGCTGTAGCGGCGGTCCTTGAGCCAAAGTCCTCGAAGGGAAAAGCAATCCTGCTGGGTCTAGCGGGAATTGCGGCGCTCCTGATAGCCGCCTTTTTTGTCACCAATCTGCAGGACAACTCATCACCAACGCAGCCATCGCTGGCCAACGAGGATCTTCCTGAACAAAGCTCGACCTCACCGTCCACTTCAGAAGATGATCCAGTCATCCCAAGGCTGCCAGAGCCCGAGTTAACGCTTCAGCCGCACGATCACGCGCCCGGCAAGCCTTTCTTTGTGCGCTATGACTCGATCGAGCCCGCATGGTTCCCCGACCTCGAAGGCGCTGTACCCGACGACATCATTCAGTTCACCATTCCCCCGAATGCCCCGCTCAGGGCCGTCGTGCTTCTCCACTCGGATGGCCAGATATCCGAGATCGATTTCGAACGTCCCGACACCATCGCTCCGGTTCAGGGCATTGATGGACCTGTTCACCAGATTTTCGAAAATTACGGTCACTTCTATTGGATGCATGACGGCAGGGTGAGCTCGACGTCGCCAGGATGGGAAGCGCTGGCCGATAACGACGAATCCTTCACCAACTTCGCTGTCGGATCAGTCTACTGTGTGGGACGAACGCAGTCCGGAACCCCGCGAATTTTTATCCGGGATCTGCCGAGCTTTGACCGAACGCTACGGGAAGGAGTGGAAGATCTCTTGCCAAACCCCATGCCGGAGCTGGCCAAACTGGATGCAGGTGCCCGCAAGATCCTCGCCCTTCGCCCCGATGGTAGTTTGCTTTATTCCGCAACCCAAGGACACGCACTTTCAACACCACCAACGGATCTGGGCGAAGTCCAAGACATCGCGGTCGCCAGCAACCTATGCGTTGCTGTAACGAAAAATGGACGAGCAAGAATTTGGGGCACCCACCGGGTGAGCGAGGAATTCAAAGCCGAGATCGCGGCGTTGCGCGACGTCGACAAGGTTGTCTCCGCTTCCGCAGGTTTAGGGCGGGTAGCCGTCCGCTACGGCCCAGACAAGCAATGGCTCGTCATCAGTCAGACTGGCGAGTCGAATTGGAGAATCGAGCGCGAGACTGGAAAGGCACTGCGAGGCTTTGACTTCGTTGCCCTGGGGGATGAATTCGCTGGTGGAATCCAAGTGCGAGGAGTGGAGACGGAAGCTCCCGTGGAAATGGCAAAACTCCTGCCTCAGCACGAACACGCACCCGGCGAGCCCTTCTTCGTGCGCTACGATTCCGCCTCGCCCCTTTGGTTCCCCGAATTGGACGGTGAAGCACCCGCCGACATCGCTCATATCACCATTCCAACCTACGAAAAGCACTTTGCCGTCTCACTGATTCATAGCGACGGTCGCGCCTCCGAA
Source organism: Verrucomicrobiota bacterium (assembly GCA_038745205.1). GTDB lineage: Bacteria > Verrucomicrobiota > Verrucomicrobiia > Verrucomicrobiales > DEV007 > JBCCWV01. Next base: position 5,040 of record JBCDLR010000231.1, on the reverse strand, counting down.
ATCCGGCCCGATAGTCCTGACAGAATCGCAGCCGTCAATGGAATCAACGAACCGATCCACCAATCTCTTGACGCCTATGGGACTATTTACTGGCTGCGCAACGGCCGCGTCACTTCTCAAGGGATAGGATGGACGTCGCTGGCGAAAAACGACGAGCGATTCACCCACTTTGCCGCTGGCAACGGTTATTGCATAGGCAGAAGGACCGACGGAGCGACACGATTTTTTCCTCAGGATGGATCGTTCGTTGAACCTGAAAGGCGCGCCGCGGCCGACTCACTTCTTCCGGCGGTCTTGCCAGAGATTGCCAAGCTCGATGCGGGGTATTACCCCATCCTTGCCCTGCGCCCCAATGGCACCTTGCTCTTCTCGGCATCGCCAGGGGAAGAGTGGCGTGCCCCGCCGAAGGATGTTGGAAAGGTGATCGATATTGCCGTTACCGCCAATCTGAGCGTGGTCGTGCTGGAGCAGGGACGTGCGCGCGTATGGGGGGCAACCATCGATCCGGAAATCGTTTCTGAAATTGAATCGCTACCCAACGTTCATAAGGTCGTTTCTGCCTCGGGAGGCGCAGCCCGCTTCGCCATTCAGCATGGCGAGGACAAGCAATGGCTGGTCGTTTTCAAAACCTCAGCCGCAAAGTGGGTCATACAGCGCAAGACTGGCGAAGCGCTCCGTGGTGTTGATTTTGTGGCGCTTGGCACTGGGTTTGCCGGAGGAATTCGGGCGGACGAAGAACAGTAAACACCTTGCGCGATGGGGCGAGAGAAGGGGTTAAATCGAGGCGCTAAGTCCCTTTTCCTATCCGCCGCACGAGACGCCTTCCAAGAGAGCGAGGCTGATCCAGGAAATCGCAAATCGCCGTAGAGAACGCGGAAGCATCTGCAAAACGGTCCTCAGCATTTTTCGCCAATGCCTTCATGACCAGATCATCGACCACTCCTGTCAAATCCACTCTCTGTGAACTCGGCCGTGGCACTGGTTCCTCACGGATGATACGCAGCAACTCGTCCGGCCCAACGACTCGCAGCCGGTGGTCGCTGAATGGCAAACTCCCTGTGACCATCTCGTAAAGCACCATCCCGAGTGAATAAATATCACTGCGTTGATCGATTTCCGTCCCACCGCCCTCGGTCTGCTCGGGGCTCATATAGACCGGTGTGCCGACGACCTGGAATTGCTTCGTAAACAACTCCGCCAATTCCGTCGGGCGCGGTCCCATGCGAGCCAGTCCGAAGTCGATGATTTTTGGCAATGGGCCGTCCTCCGAATCGACTACCAGAATATTTCCCGGCTTCAAATCCCGATGGACGATCCCGCAACCGTGCGCATGCCCGATCCCTTCCAGCACTCGTTGAAAGAGTTTCAACCGCGCCGGGAGATCCAATTTTTGCACCGCACAAAACTCCGTGATCGGAATCCCCGGAATGAACTCCATCGCAATAAAGGGGGTTCCAGCCTCCGTTATCCCCGAGTCGAGAATCTCCGCACAATAGGCATGTTGTGCAGCCATCAGAATCTCGCGCTCAGAATCGAAGCGAGCCAGATGCCGTTCGGTATCACGTCCGGGACGAAGCACTTTGATCGCCACCTCTCCGCCGCCGTTCCCCATGCGATGCGCCAGATGTACCACTGACCAGCCACCGTGCCCCAACTCGGTTCCAATCCGGTAACGGCCACCTAGGATCTCCCCTTCCCTGAGAGCGGGAGCATCCTCGCGAGGTTTCGCAAGAGGCGCCGCCAAAATATCGGAGATCAAACAAGCGGGACAGATCCCCCCGGCCGAATCCACCGGGATTTGGATCTCGCACGTCCCACACTGGTGATCTTCCATGAAGTTTAATCTACGCGTTCTCGACGCTCATGTGACAAGCTCTATTGAAAAGCCTCCATGAGGGAGCGCAATTCCTCCTCAACTTCGGCGTTCCCTTCGACTGTGAAGGCAACGCGTTCCCGCATCAGTTCCCCGAAACGTCCTCGCAAGCGCCGGACAGCCTGCCGCACTGCTGCATCACTCAGTCCCAGTTCGGCCGCGATCTCACTGTAAGGCAAGTCGCTACCGCCCGGTGTCAGGCATTCCCCCAAAAGATCGAAGTGCCTTGACTTGCCGCGCGCATTGAATTCGCCGCGCAGTTGATCGAAGACCGAATTGATGGTCAAAAGCGCCCATCGCCGGTCATAGAGTTTCTCCGGTGTCAGCGTGTCCTTCGGCTCCGCCGCATAATTCCTCTCCGCCAATTCGATATCCAATGAAAGCGGAGCCGCCCCTCCTCCCCGCTTTTGCCGACGCCTGCTTCGCCAGTCGGAGACCAACATCCGCGCAACCGTCGTCAGGAGAAAGGTCCTCAACTTCCCCTTCCCTGCATCCGCCTTCTTGAAAAGTTCTCCGTGGATCATCTTGTAAAAGAAATCCTGCGTCAGATCCTGCGCATCCTCTGCCCCTCGACCGCATTTCCGGATGTAGGCATAGACTGGATACCAGTAATTCTCGCAAAGCATCGCGAGAGCCTTGCTTCGACTTTCTTCCGACCCTCCCGGCTCGTCCTTGAGATCGAAAATCAAGGACCAGTGCGTCGTGGGAAATCGCGATGAACGCCTTTGTCCTTTCTTAGTTTGGGCCGAGCCGCGATCCTCAGGCGAATTGTGGTCAGAGGTGGACAGAGCGGTAGCTTGTAAAGTTTCAATGAGGCGACGCTTGTACAATTCCCGACGAACTGGCCGCTTTCAACCGATTCAGAGAAAGATTGGTGATGGGGAAATTCCACTCACCTTGAGGCATCTCTATTCCTTCGACGTCGCCGTTAGCTTGGCCATCACCTTTTCCGCAAGCATGGACCTGATCGCTTCGTCGCCGATGCGTTCAATGGCCTCGTTCAGGAAGCCAAATGTGATCAGTTCGCGCGCTTTCAGATCAGAGATGCCACGGCTCTCAAGGTAGAACAATTCCTCAGCCGAGATGGGCCCACTCGTCGAGCCGTGGCTGCACTTGACTTGGTCCGCATTGATTTCGAGCCCCGGCATGGAGTTCGCCTCGGCCTCGTCGCTCAGCAGGAGATTACGGCACTTCTGGTAAGCGTCGGTGAAATGGGCCCCTTCCTCGACGAAGATGAGGCCGGCGAAAATGGACCGCGCGGTGTCGAAGAGCGCGTTCTTGTAAAGGAGATCACTGTAGGTATGCGGCGCCTCATGAAGTTGGAGGGTCCTCGAATCGAGTTCCTGGCCCTCGTTGTCGATCGTCACGGAAAGCATCTCGCTGCTCGCGTTTTCGCCGTGCAAATGGCTGAGGGATTCGTTGCGGCCCCAAGCAGAACCGAAATTGACGAGGAGAGACTTCACCTTGGCATCGCGATCGACCCGGGTCGTCCCGATTCCATAATGACGACTTTGAAAATTCGCGTCCTGGCAAGCGATGTAACGCAGGGTTGCCCCCTTTTTCGCCAGAAGGGTATTCATGGAGATCGAGAGTCCGGAGTCTGTCTCGTTCGCGGACTCGAAATAGTCGATGACCTCCACATCCGAATTCTCGTCCGCGACGATCAGGGTGTGGGGATAGGTGAAGACCTCACCACTCATCCAATGGTAGGCCTCGATCGGCTTGTCGATGACGACTCCCCTCGGAACGTAGATAAACAGGCCGTTCGTGACCTTGGAATAATGCAACGCGGCATACTTTTCGCCCCCGAGGCGCACGTCGCTTTCAAAGAAATATTCCCGGACGAGATCCCCATGCTGGAGGAGAGCCTCCTGCAAGGGCAGGCAAATCACTCCCTTCTCTTTCAACCCCGCCTCAAGAATGGGGTCAGCAATCAACTCGTCGTTGGCGAAGATCATCCGCCCGGCGATGTTCCCTAATTCCGCCGAACGCGTGAGCAGATCAGCAGCGACTTCCTCCGACACCGAGTGGCGCGGGAGGAGTTCGTCGATGACCGCGTGCTTCAGGGTGCCGAATCGCCACGACTCGTCTTTCCGTGTGGGAAATGGAAGGGTCGCGTAGTCGGTAGCCGCCTTGTCACGGGTTTCGAGAAACCAGTTAGGGAGGGAATCATTCACTTGCTTCGAAGCCGCGGATGTAATCGTTTCTGGCATGGTTCGCAAGGATGCGCTTATCCAACGGAGCCCTCCATTTCGAGATCGATGAGCCGTTTCAATTCAACACTGTATTCCATCGGAAACTCGCGGACGAGATCGTTGACAAACCCATTGACGGACAGGCTCATTGCTTCGGCTTCCGACAATCCGCGTTGTTGCATGTAAAAGATCTGCTCCTCGCTCACCTGGCTCACGCTTGCCTCGTGCTGGGTCGCGTGCTGGTTGCCACGCACGGTGATCGCGGGATAGGTATCGGTTCTACTGTTCGGATTGATGAGGAGGGCATCACACTCCGTGTTGTTCTTGCAGCCCTTGAGGTGCTTGGGAATGTGAATCTGCCCCCGATAGGTCGAGCGTCCCTCACCAACGGAGATGGACTTGGATACAATGTTCGAGGTCGTCTCATCCGCCGCATGGATCATCTTCGCACCGGTGTCCTGGTGCTGACCGTCGTTGGCGAGGGCGATGGAAATAACCTCGCCACGCGCCTTCCTCCCTTTCATGACAACGCCCGGATACTTCATCGTGAGGCGAGACCCGATGTTGCAGTCGATCCAGCGAATCTCCGCGTTTTCATGAGCCAGGCCTCGCTTGGTCACGAGATTAAAGACATTGGCGCTCCAATTCTGCACCGTGATGTACTGAATTTTCGCGTCTTTCATCGCGACCAGTTCAACGACGGCACTGTGGAGGGTGGAGGTCTCGAATTTCGGGGCGGTGCATCCCTCCATGTAGGTTACCTCTGCGCCCTCATCGACGATGATGAGCGTTCTTTCGAATTGCCCGAACTGTTCCGCGTTGATGCGGAAGTAGGCCTGGAGCGGGTGGGAGACCTTCACTCCCGGGGGGACATAGATGAAACTGCCACCGCTGAAAACAGCACTGTTCAGGGCGGAAAACTTGTTGTCGCCGGTCGGAATGACCTTGCCGAACCACTTGCGGAAAATCTCT
>JBCDLR010000230.1:0-6804 GCA_038745205.1 Verrucomicrobiota bacterium | reverse complement strand
CGTTGGTCTCGAGGTGATTGAGAATGTCCTTTGCGCGGTCGAGGACTTCCCTGGGAAGACCGGCGAGGCGGGCGACCTGGATGCCGTAGCTCTTGTCCGCGGCGCCGGGGACGATCTTGCGTAGGAATATAATGCGATCATTCCACTCGCGCACGGCCACGTTCCAGTTTTCCACTGTCGGCCGGCTTTTCGCCAACGCCGTCAACTCATGATAGTGCGTGGCAAAAATCGTCCGGCAGCCGATGCGGTCGTGCAGGTGTTCGGCGACGCTCCACGCAATGCTCAACCCATCAAAGGTCGCCGTCCCGCGGCCGATCTCGTCGAGAATGACGAGACTGCGGTCGGTCGCGTTATTCACGATGGCGGCGGTCTCATGCATCTCGACCATGAAGGTGGATTGCCCGCGCGAAATGTCGTCGCTCGCCCCGACCCGCGTGAAGATGCGGTCCACGATCCCAATTTCCGCGCTCGCCGCCGGCACGAAGCTCCCCGTTTGCGCCATGAGCGTGATGAGCGCGACCTGGCGAATGTAGGTGCTCTTCCCCGCCATGTTCGGACCGGTGAGCAGGACGAGGCGCGTCCGGTCAGAGTCGAGCATCGCGTCGTTGGGCACGAACTTCTCATCCGTAACACTCTGATCGAGAACGGGATGACGACCCTCCTTGATGGCGATGCGATTCCCTTCGTTCAGAATCGGCCGGCAGTAGTGATAGAGCCTCGCCGTCTCCGCGAGGCCACAGAGAACATCGAGCGTCGCCACGGCGTCGGCCGCCCTCTGGAGCTCGGTCAATTCGGCGATGACGGTTTCACGCAGGTTCAGGAACTCCTCGTATTCGAGTTGCCGTGCGCGTTCGTCGGCGCCGAGAATCTTGTTCTCCACCTCCTTCAATTCCGGCGTGATGAACCGCTCGGCGTTGGTCGTCGTTTGCTTGCGTGTGTAGTCGTCGGGAACGGCGTCGAGGTTCGACTTGGTGACTTCAATGAAATATCCGAAGACGTTGTTGAACTTCACCTTCAGCGACTTGATGCCGGTGCGCTCGGCTTCGCGCTGCTGCAACTCGGCGATCCATTGCTTGCCGTCGCGGGAGGCGGACCGCAGTTCGTCGAGCTCAGACCGAAAGCCATCCCGGAAAATGCCACCCTCCTTCAACGCGGCCGGCGGCTCGTCGACAATCGCCGCTTCCAGCGCTTGCACGAGTTCCGGGAACTCCGAGAGGTTGGCGATCAGGGAAATCAACGCCAGCTTGTCGGCGTCGGCGACACGACCGGGACCGTCGTCGGCCAGGAGCGGAACATCCACTCCGCCCAAGGCGCCCAGGTGTGCATTCAGGTTCGGCAGTTCCGCGAGCGACGCTTTCAGGTCCTGCATGTCCCGGGCGTTGCCCGCGCCCTGGCTCAGGCGCCCGAGGATGCGTTCGACGTCCCGTACCGCCATCAGCGATTCACGGATCTTCGCGAGCAAAAACGGCTCGCCAAGCAGGGCGGCAATCATCTCCTGCCGCGCTTCGAGGGTCGCGATGTCGCGCAGCGGATGAAGGATCCATTGACGCAACTTCCTCGCCCCCATGGGTGTGCTCGTGCGGTCCATCGCGGCCAGGAGGCTGTGTTTCGCACCCGCGCGGCTCGTGACAAGGTCGAGGTTCTCCTGGCTCGCCGCATCGAGGAGGACGAATTGGTCGGTTTGCCAGGATTGCAGGCGCTTCAGGTGACCGACACTGCGCCGCATCTGGTAGCGGATGTAATGAAGGACCGCACCCGCCGCACAGATCCCCGCGTGCATCTCGCCGCAGCCAAAACCATCAAGCGATTGCACGCCGAAGTGTTCAAGCAACAGGTGTTCGGCCGGTTCGTGAAGAAAGGCATACGAATCGTAACTCTGCGCCACCCGAAAACCCGCAAAGAGACTCTCCTGATCCTCACTGAACAACAATTCCGAGGGCTGTAGCCGTTTCAGCTCATCATCGAGCGCCTCTTCATCCGGCAACTCCGTCACCTTGAACTCGCCGGTCGTGTGATCGATGACGGCCAATCCAAAGCGACGCTTCGACGAAAAGACCGCCGCGAGGAAATTCGGACGATCCTGGTCGAGGAGGTTCAGGTCGTTGATGGTCCCCGCGCTGATGATCTGTGTAACTTCGCGCTCGACGATTTTTCCGGGCACGGGATCGGTCGTCTGCTCCGCAATAGCCACGCGCCGGCCGGCCTTGATGAGTTTCCCGATGTACCCCTCCGCTGCGTGATGCGGCACGCCGCACATCGACATGCCATTGCGCTTGGTCAGCGCCACATCGAGCAAGCCCGCGGCCTCCTTCGCATCCTCCAGAAACAACTCATAAAAGTCGCCGAGGCGGAAGAAGAGCAACACGTCTTCCGGGAGCGTCTTCCGGATCGAGTGATACTGCTTCATCATCGGCGTCATCCCGCCGCTGCCGCCAGATTTGGCCATCCACCAGAGTAGGTAGAGCCTTGGCGAGGGCAAGGACAGATCCGCTCAATTCAAGGGGCCAAAGATGTATCTCCTCTCTTCCACTTCCACATTCGGCGGGATTCCTTCACGCTCGAACCAATCGTAGCCCTCGCGCAGATTTTCCCAAAACGGCAACCACTTGTTCCCAATTTCACGAGCAAGCCGATCATCCGTCATGCGAAAGGGAAAACTGTGAATTCGCACGATCGATTGGCCGTTGCGCAGAGCCGCCTCGACCAATCCGTAGACATCCTCAATGCCGGGATCGGTCATGGCAAAGCAACCGATGGAGACACAGTTCCCGTGGACCATGATGTAACTCCCCGTATGGCCTTGAGCGCGGTCATAGCTGTTCGGGTACCCGATGTTGAAGGACAGGTGGTAGGAGCTGTTGGGATTGAGGCGACCCAGATTGGTATAGTAGAACCCTTCGGGCGCCTGCAGGTCGCCTTCCGCGCTTTTCGGTCCGAGGGACCCCGACCACGCGCAGATCGGGTAGGCCTTTACCAGCCTGAATCGATCCCGCGAACCGCGCCCCCGCATTTAGACTTCCAGTTCGGATTCCTCTTTGAAAATGCGAAGAAATACCTCGTCGCCGGCGATCAATCCGAGATCCGGCAGGCTCGCTCCTTGCGTCTCGGAAACTTGTGGGCTTTTCCCGGCATCGACGACGGTCCAAGGGAACAGTCTGAATTTCGTCGAGAGCGAGAAGGCGACGAAGACGACCCCAACAGCCGCAACGAAAAATACCGATCGGATCTTCACCGCAACAATCTACGTGCAAAGCCAGCGTCCCCTGTCACCCGATCACCCGCTTCACTGCGTCCTGCCATCCATCCAGAAGCCGCAATCGCTCCTCGTCCGCCATGACCGGTTCGAAAATCGCCTCGCTTTGCCACGTCGCGGCAGCCGTCTCAAGATCGGGATAGATTCCGGCTCCAAGCCCCGCGAGAAAGGCGGCGCCAAGGGCCGTGGTTTCCACGTTCGTTGGCCTCTCCACGGAAACTCCCAACATGTCTGCCAGGAACTGCATGAGCCAGTTGTTCTTCGAAACGCCCCCGTCGACACGAATTGTCGTCGGCTTAATGCCATCCTGCGCCATGGCCTCGAACAGGTCGTGTGTCTGGTAGGCCAGCGCTTCGAGGGTCGCCCGTGCGAATTCCGCTGGTCCCGTCTCGCGGGTCATGCCAAAAATCGCCCCCCGCGCCTCGGCGTCCCAGTGTGGCGCGCCCAGTCCGGTGAAGGCTGGAACCAGGTAGACGCCGCGATTGCCGGGAAGCGACTTCGCAAGTTCTTCAGTCTCCGCCGAACTCTGAATCACTCCGAGCGAGTCCCGCAACCACTGCACGGCGGCGCCGGCGACGAAAATCGATCCTTCCAACGCGAAAGTCGGCTTCCCCCCGAGCCGGTAGGCCATCGTCGTGAGCAACTTGTGCTCCGATTTCAAGACCTGGTCACCGGTGCTCGTGAGCGCAAAACAACCGGTTCCATAAGTGCTCTTTGTCATCCCCGCCGTAAAGCAAGCTTGGCCGACGAGGGCCGCGTGCTGGTCGCCGGCGACCCCACGAATCGGAAGCTCCGCCCCCAGCAACTCCTTCTCGGTGACACCGAAATCATCAGCGCAATCCTTCACTTCCGGCAAAACCGCTGCGGGTACTTCGAACAATTTCAGCATGTCCTCGTCCCAATCCTGCTTCTCAAGATTAAAGAGCAAGGTTCGACTCGCATTGGTTGCGTCCGTGGCGTGCACCTTTCCGCCCGTCAGTCGCCAAATGAGGAAGGTGTCGATCGTTCCAAACGCCAACTCACCTTTTTCGGCCCTTGTCCGCGTGCCATTGACGTTGTCGAGCAACCACGCGATCTTCGTTCCTGAAAAGTAGGGGTCGAGCAACAGCCCTGTTCTTGCGGTCACCGTCTCAAGGTGTCCGCCGTCACGCAAACCCTGACAAACCCCCGCCGTTCTTCGATCCTGCCAGACTATGGCGTTGGAGACGGGTTTCCCCGAGACCCGATCCCAGACCACCGTCGTTTCCCGCTGATTGGTGATTCCCACCGCCGCCACCTCACCGACTCTCGCAACCACTTCGCGGGTCACTTCCAGCGTCGTCGACCAGATTTCCTCCGCATCGTGCTCGACCCATCCCGGTTCCGGGAAGATCTGACGGAACTCCTTCTGAGCGATGGCGAGGACGGTTCCCGCCTCATCGAAGACGATAGCTCGCGAACTCGTCGTGCCCTGATCAATGGCGAGGAGGTTTGGCATCCGCCAAGAAAAACCCCGATGCCGCGCGCGCAAGGCAGACGGAGTTGTTAAATATTAGAAAATATTTATATAACTTAATAAAATTTCTTGATTCAGCCCGTCCTCTGTGTGAAATTTATAAAAATTTTACTCCATGAATCTGAAATACCTCGCTGCGGCGGCGACTTTTCTCACCACAGCCTCCTTTTCGAATGCGGTCATTTTGAACTTTGATCGCCTGATCGACATCCCAACCGGAACGGATGAAGTCCCGGGCACCCAAGCCACCCCGCTGGGCATCGCTTTCGGGGGAGCTGGAAACAATCTCCGATTCGTCGCTTTCCCAGACAATCCGAAAACCGTGCACGAGATCACGACCAGCGGGGTCTTCGTCAGCAGTACTCCACTCCCGTCCCCCGATACCAATCGCGACATTTCGGGCATGACCTTTTTGCCCAACGGGAATCTCTTGCTCATCGACGATAATCCCAGCCTGCCGCGGGTTTACGAAGTGAACCCGACGACCTACGCGCCTGTCGGTAGCGGAATTGACTTCAATCCCAACTTTCCCCTCTTGCCCCACCGGGCGGCCGAGGCCACCGGCGTGGCCTTCCATGAAGCACGCAACTCCATCTTCGTGGCGTCCAAATCCGACAATGAAATCATCGAATTCGACCTCGATGGGAACGCGTTGAACTCGTTTTTCACCACCAACATCAACGCCGGGTTCACCGCTCCCGAGGGCATTGCCGTCGATCCCAGCACCGGGAACCTCCTGATTGCTGACTCCGCATTCGGCGCGGTCTATGAAACCACTTTCGATGGAACCCTCCTGGAAACAACCAACGTTGAAGCACTCACCGGCCGTCAATTCCCCACCGGGCTCTCCATTGATGCAGCCAATAGCCGACTCTACGTCTCCTTTGCCGAGGCGCTTCCCACGGACACCATCGCCCTCTTTGTCATGGGAGTCCCCGTCCCGGAACCGACGACCGCCCTCCTCTCCCTCCTCGGCGCCTTTTCCCTCCTCGCCCGCCGGCGCCGCGGCTGAGGCCCCTTTCTTCCCCGAAACACAGAGGCTTTCCCCAGGCCCGCGACTTCTGATTGACCGGAAGCGCGGGCCTTTTACTTTCGGGGCCGCGCACCCATGAACATCCACGAATACCAAGCCAAGGAACTCTTCGAAAAATTCGGCGTCCCCTCGCCAGCCGGGAAGGTCGCCGGGACCGCCGAGGAGGCCAAGGCAGCTGCTGAGGAAATCGGGGGCGAACAAGTCGTCGTCAAAGCGCAGGTTCACGCTGGTGGTCGCGGGAAGGGGACTTTCAAAAACGGTTTTCAGGGTGGCGTCCACCTCTGCCACAGCACGGACGAAATTGCGGAGAAGGCCGAAAAAATGCTTGGCGAAACGCTCGTCACGCACCAGACCGGCGAAGAAGGCAAACTCGTGCGCAAGGTCATGGTCGCCGAAGCTGTCGACATCGCCCACGAATACTATCTCGCCATTCTCATGGACCGCGAAGGAAGTTGTCCCGTCATCGTCGCCAGCACGGAGGGCGGCGTGAACATCGAAGACGTGGCCGCGGAGACGCCAGAGAAAATTCTCCGCGAAAAGATTCATCCACTCCTCGGACTGCAAGGCTACGAAGTCCGAAAGATGGCCGCTGGCCTCGGCCTGAAAGGCGACGAGGCGAAGCAATTTGGGAAGTTGTTGGGCTCGCTCTACAAACTCTTCATCGCTTGCGATTGCTCAATGGTCGAGATCAACCCGCTCGTCCGCACACCCGATGGCCGAATCCTCGCGCTCGATGCGAAATTCAATTTTGACGACAACGCCCTCTACCGTCAAAAGGACGTTGCCGCCATGCACGACCCGTCAGAGGAAGATCCCCGCGAAGTCGCGTCCGCGGAATACGACCTGAATTACATCGGCCTCGACGGCAACATCGCCTGCCTCGTCAACGGCGCGGGTCTCGCCATGTCGACGATGGACATCATCAAGCACTACGGCGGCGAGCCCGCCAATTTCCTCGACGTCGGCGGTGGCGCGAGCCAGGAACAGGTCGCGGCGGCCTTCAAAATCATCGTCGGCGACCCG
>JBCDLR010000229.1:0-6837 GCA_038745205.1 Verrucomicrobiota bacterium | reverse complement strand
TTGTGGGTTTCGTCGTGGGTGGAATGACAACCGATTCGGACGCGAGAAAGCGCAAGCCCTTCCGATTTCTAAAACGGGAAACGACCAAGAGACCTGAAGTAGAACCGGCCCCTGTTCCAGCCGGGAGTCTGTCGCCGAATTCCGTCGAAGTTCGGCGGGCTGTTCCCGTTGATGAAGGGCGCGCCTACGCAATTACCACACCCAACGAGCAGGCTAGATTCCTTGCAGGCCAGTCCGGGAGAGCATCGAGTTATGCCGCTTTGCGCTCAACGGCCTACTGGAGAAACCATGCCTACCAAATGGACATCCGATGGAAGCGGGCTTCAGGGAGGCTCGGTTCCATCCGTTCCTGGCAGCGCGGAGCTCTGGCAGGAGTCCCGGCGGCTGGTAATACCGTTTTCTATCCATTCGGCGGACCTGACTTCCTCTACGCCCACAGCTTCTTCCCCAATGCGAGGACTTACCTGCTTTGCGGTCTGGAACCCGTGGGTTCGGTTCCGAACCTGAACGCCATGAGTGATGGAGAGCTCAACTTTGCCCTCCAGGGGCTCCAGACTTCCATCGCCAGTTCGCTGGATTACAGCTATTTCATCACGAAGGACATGCGAGTAGACCTGAGCAGGACGAAACTAAGGGGTGTCCTGCCGGTCCTGCTTGTCTATCTCGCTCGCACCGGACACACCATTCATGCCGTCGAAGCTGTAGGTATGACGTCTTCCGGAGAGATCGCCGCCTCCTCGAAAGGCGGTGACGGCATCAGGATCCGGTGCTCGACAAGCTTTGGCACTTCAAGGACGGTTTGCTACTTCCGCACAGACTTATCTAATTCCGGAGGCGACAGGTTTCACCGGCTGATGGCCGCCCACCGGCCCGGAGTCACCTTCATCAAGAGCGCTTCCTACCTGCTTCACAGTGGTGGATTTTCGAAGACGCGAGCTGCCATTGAGCGTTACAGCGAAGCCATTGTTCAAGACCCTTCGGGGATTCCCTACAAGTATCTGATCGACGGAGAGTGGAACATCAGATTGCACGGCAACTATGAAGGAACGCTGGACATGTTTCGGCGTTACTATCAAGCCGATTTGCATGGAGCCTATCAGCGGTCAGGAGGGACGCGGCTGGGCTTTGGTGTTGGTTACCGATTTGATCCATCTGTAAGTTCTCTTCTGGTAGCGAGAAAGAGTTACTGACTGGCTTTCACGTCTATGTCGCAGCGTTGAGAAAAGTCGCAGGATTGCGCAGGCTTTGTTAAGTTGAACTCGACCGGGCTCTAAAAATTATAAAATAATGCGGTCGAAGCATTGATGATACGGGATGAGGAGCGAAATTAGAAAAGGTTGTCCCTTCGGAAATGAATTTCCTCCGCTCATCGATTGTCGTTACAGCGCTCTTGTCGTGCCTTCCTGGTTGGAGCCAGGGAGAGACGGTCGTTAATACTTACTCGGATCTTATTCGCGAAGTTCGGGTACAGCCCATTGTTTGTCGCAAATCGACCGGGGAGATGGCGACTTTTCTCGGGGATCCCGGGTCCGAAGATTACATCAAGAAGCAGATCAACAGGATTTGGATCCAGTCCGGAATCCGTATTGTGTGGTTGCCGGTGACGGATTACGTCAATGATTTCTGCTTTGATGGCTCACCCGGCAATTATTACAATGGCGCAGCGCGCCCGGCCGACGATCACCTGATTCGAATTGTCGATTTTGATGGCGCCTCGGCAAAGCATCCGGACGGTGAGGTGGCGAACCTGTTCTTTGTACGGATATCGCCCGGAACGACGAGCCTTCCACCGAATGTGGCCGCGGGCTTGTCTTTTCTCGACAGCAACGGAGGGGCCGTCTATGTGGGGGAGGACCTATTGACTTCGGAGCCGGGACGTGATGCCGTTGCGAGTTTGATATCCCACGAGTTGGGACACAATCTTGGATTGGATCATGCCGCTGGAAATGTGAACCTCATGAGCGTGGGAGGGCAGACGGAGCAGCTCTCGCCAAGCCAAACCGCGGTCGTCTTCACGAATGACGAGGGTTATGAAGGTGTCGACGGCTGGGATATGTTGCAGGTATTGCCGGGGCAACCGGAGTTTACGGCCTGGTCACTGCACAACGCCTCGGAGTTGAAGACTCATGCCGATGACGACAAGGACGGAGTAATCAATGTCCTCGAGTACATGTTTGGATATGATGTCCTCGTTCCGGATTCGCAACAGTTTCCGGCGCCGGTCCTGTCGGAGGATGGGCTGACCTGGACTTTTTCAAAGCAGGGACCGGCTGTGGATGACGGGTTGGCTTATGAGATAGAAGTCAGTAGTGACGGAAAGACCTGGGATGATGCCGGAACGCCTGGTTCGGGGAGCACGGTGCTGGTGAATAATGGTTCAACCTTGTCTGCCAGGTTGGATAGCGGCGCGCAACATGGAATCATGCGCTTCAAGGCAGGGATACCGGAGAATTTCCTTGCTCCGGTTGCGGCTGGATCGACCTCGCTGGTGCTTCCATCGACGGAAGAAGAATCCACGACAGGGAGAAGGGTATGTAGCAAGCCGGAGTGCTGCTTTCGTGAGGTAAAGGTCGGGCTTCGTTCTCTGCTCGAAGACTAGATGGAATCGGGTCCCGCCTCCACCGGGCTTCGATCACCGGCGCCAACGCTCTTGTCAATCTCCAGCCATCTATGTGCGTATACCTATAAAGCAGCGGTGCACGGATTGATCTGATCGAGGGACGGGAGGAACTTAGGGGGTCACCTCCCCTTAGCTATGAAAGTTACAGTTCCCGCGTGTACTGCCGTCGTGTGTTGTGGTCTCCTGTCTTCCTCCATCCACGCCGAGACCACGGTCAACGGCTACTCCAGCCTCATTCGTGAAGTCCATGTTCAGCCGATAGTATGCAGAAAATCCAACGGTGAAACGGCCTTGTTTCTCGGTGATGAGGAGACCGAGGCGTATGTTAAAGGGCAAATCAATCGTATCTGGATTCAATCCGGCATCAGGATTGTCTGGCTGAGTCCCAAATACTTCGTGAATGATTTCTGTTACGATGGTTCGCCGGGAAACTATTACAACGGGGTGCCACGGCCAACTGATGACCACTTGATCGAGATCGTCGACTACGAGGGATTTCACATGCTGCATCCGGATCCAACGGTCGTGAACATGTTCTTCGTGCGGATTGTTCCGGGAAGCAGCCTTTTGTCTCCGTACACTTCGGCCGGTCTTGCCTTTGTCGACAGCAATGGTCTCACGATGACCGTGGGAGCGGAGCTTCTGGGCTTTCCCGAAGGCCTCGATGCGGTTGCCAGCGTCATCTCCCACGAACTCGGACATAACTTGGGTCTCGGACACATGGGGGGGAACGACAACCTGATGGCGCCCGTAGCGGTCACGGAAAAGCTCACCGATGCCCAGACGTCGGTTGTCTACACCGACGACCCGGGTTGGAATGGGGTCGATGGCTGGGACATGTTGAAGGAAGTTTACGGGCAGCCCGATTTTGTCGCGTGGTCGATCCACCACACCTCCACCGCGAATATCCATGGTGATGACGACAGGGACGGGGTTTCGAATGTTCTGGAATACATGCTTGGACTCGATGTGAAAAAGGCTGATCTGGCGGCGATCCCTGGGCCGGTTCTCTCGGAGGATGGTCTTCAAGTAACATGTCCCAAGCAGACGGACGCGGTCGCCGACGGGCTGAAATACGGCTTCGAAGTCTCGCGAGATGGCCGGAAGTGGATGGCGGCCGGGTCTTCGGGGTCGGGAAGCACACTCGTTGAAGACAATGACGACGTCGTGATTGCGAGGCTCGATGCCGGCACGGGCGGGGGAATCATGCGATTCAAAGCGGACATTCCCCCGAACTTCCTGGCCCCGGTAGCCGGAGGATCATTGTCACTGGCGCCGCCCCCGGCGAGCGAGGAAGACCAAGCTGCTGCGAGGCGCCGGGTTTGTGACTCGCCGACGTGTTCCCTGCGGACCGTCGTACCCGGTTTGTGATCGAAGGTCTCTGCAAGATGGTCCAAAGCACGGCCATTCTAGTCTTTGATATTCTCTGATGCTGCCTGTAGGTCTCGAGCATGCCGGATTTCAAAGCTGTATCCCTGGAGAGCCATTTTTCCCTCGTGAAGGCTGCTTATGCGGCGCGGGGGTTTTCGGAGACGGAATGTGAGGATGCGGCAAGGTTTTGTGAGCTGGCGACAACCCATGGAATCCGCACGCATAATGCGTTGAAGGCGCTGCATTTGGACGATCTTTTCGGCAGCAAGGCGGGGGGGTGCGTACCCGGTGCCGAGATTGAGGATGTTTCACCGTCGAATCGTTTTGCCGCCAGCCGGATTTGGAATGCGAACAAGAAACTTGGCCAGTCGACGGCTTTCGCCGCAATGGAAGAGTGCATTCGGCTGGCCGATGAGTTTGGGATCGGTCAAGTGAGCGTTGACAATGCCTTCCACTATCTCTGGGGCGGTGGCTATGTGATGGATGCGGCGAAGCGAGGATATGTCGCCTACACGAATTGCACGGCGGCAGTGACGGAAGTGGTTCCGTTCGGCGGGAAGCATCCGACGCTGGGAACGAATCCCCATACCTGGGGTTTCCCGACAACGGAGGCCGTGGGTTTTCCCGTCGTGGTTGATTGGGCGACGAGTACCGTGGCCATGGGACGCGTGCAGCAGTTCAAGCGTGAAGGGAAGGAACTCCCTCCAAACGCGGCCGTGGATGCGGAAGGAAATTCAACGACGGACCCGAACAAGGTGGCGGCGCTCCTTCCTTTTGGAGCCCACAAGGGATATGGATTGTCTCTCATCAATGAATTGGTGGCTGCTCTCATCGGGGGAAGTCTCCCCACGATCAGAAGCAGGGAGATCGGGGACGGCGAGAAACGGACGCCCTCCTTCTATTTTCAGGTCATCCATCCGGAGGCGATGAGTTGTGGACGGTTTGCGCACGGGCGGACACAGGCAGAAAACGTGAAGGCGGTGATCGAAGATGTACTGGGGCACGGGAACGAGAAGTGCCTGTTGCCGGGTCAGATGGAGGCGGATTTTGCCAAGGAAACCCGGATGGCGGGAGGGTTGTTATTCTCTCCCGCGGAGATCAATGCGCTGAACGAGTTGGCGGAACAAATCGGCCACGCCCCCGTAACCCTCGTGGCTTGAGGCGGAGAAAGCTTCAAGCGGTCGCGGCAGCAGGAGCCGATGACCTGGGGGTGTCGTTGCCACTCGAAGCTTCGTGTCCGGGCAAATGGGCGAGGACTTTTGCAACGGCGGACGCGGCGGTTATGCCGTGTTTCTCACGAAGAATCGGGATGGAGCCGTGTTCGATGAATTCGTCCGGCCATCCGACGCGCTCCACGGGCGTATCGATACCCTTGTCGTGCAGCAGTTCGATGATGGAGAGGCCAAAACCGTTCTTCAGCACGTGATCCTCGAAGGTGCAGACAACCTTCGCTTTCTCCGCGAGGGAGAGGATCGCGTTTTCGTCGAGCGGCTTTATCCAACGGGGATTGATCAGTGAGACCGTGATGCCTTTTTCCTCGAGTTTCGCCTTCGTCTCCTCCGCCATGCTGAAAAGGTGGCCCAGCCCGATGAGGCAGACGTCTCCATCGTGGCTCAATACTTCCGCCTTGCCGATTTCGAGGACCTGGGGTTCTTCTTTCGGAATTGCCCCGGTGCCTGCTCCACGTGGATACCGGATGGCGATGGGCCCTTCCTCATACTGAGCCATGGTCCAGAGCATGTCGATGAACTCCTCTTCATCCTTGGGCTGCATGTGCACGATGTTGGGAACGTGACGAAGATAGCCGATGTCGAAGAGGCCATGATGCGTCGGGCCATCGTCGCCGGAAAGGCCTGCACGGTCCATGCAGAGCCGGATGGGAAGTTGCTGAATGCCCATGTCATGAATGATCATGTCGTAGGCGCGCTGCATGAAGGTGGAGTAAATCGTGAGGAAGGGCTTGAATCCGTTGACGGCCTGCCCGCAGGCGAACAGGGCGGCGTGTTCCTCGGCGATACCCACATCGAAGTAGCGGTCCGAAACCTCCTTGTCGTTCTTGAACTCCATCAGTCCCGTTCCTCCGGGCATCGCGGCCGTGATGGCGGTGATCTTCTTGTCGATCTTGGCGAACTCGGTCAGGTGTTTGCCGAGCAACGAGGAATAGGTGGGGCTCGCGGCGGCGGCGGTCTCACCGGTTTCCACGGCATATTTGCCGAGTCCGTGGAATTTGTCCGGCTTGGCGAGGGCCGGGGCGTAGCCTCGTCCTTTTTCCGTGATGATGTGCAGGATGACGGGATCGGTCTGCTCCTTGAGAAATTCGAAGGTCTGCGTGAGCAACTCGACGTCATGCCCGTCGATGGGTCCAAAGTAGCGGATGCCGAACTCCTCGAAGAAGACGCTGGGAACGAGGACGTTTTTCGCGCCGCTCTCCACCTTCCCGGCGAGTTTCCGCGCGCTCTTCCCGATGACTTTCTCGACGAAGTTCGCCGCCGCGTCGTGCAGGTGCGCGTAGGTCTTGCTCGTGGTGATTTTGCTGAAATAGCGGGCAATGGCCCCGACGTTCTTGTCGATGGACCACTCGTTGTCGTTGAGGACGATGATGAACTTCTTCGTCGCTTCGGAGACGTTGTTGAGGGCCTCGAAGGTCGGTCCGCAGGTGAATGCGGCATCGCCGGCGACGGCAATGACATGTTCATCGCCGCCAGCCAGGTCGCGGGCCGTGGCCATGCCGAGCGCGGCGGAGAGGGCGGTTCCCGCATGTCCGGCTCCGTAGCAGTCGTGTTCGCTTTCCGTGCGAAGAAGAAATCCATTCAACCCCTGGGATTGACACCATCCGCCAATACCAG
>JBCDLR010000228.1:0-6844 GCA_038745205.1 Verrucomicrobiota bacterium | reverse complement strand
TGTTTACATTCGCCAGCATCCCGTGGGTATGGTCGGCTTTCAGGTTCTCTGCGACCACCGACCCAGTGGCGGCATCGGCGGCTTCTTCACCAACGGCCTCGGCAGCTACCTTGCGGCTCCCTTCTTCGTCGATGGTGATGTGGGCGAGAACTTCGCGGTGAAGAATTTTCGCGAAGGCGAGAAGAAGTCCAGCTTTGGCCAGGCGAAGGTTTTCAACGCAGCGAACTTTGAGCAGTTTCGCGAGGTCTGGAAGGTCAACGAGTGGAACCGTTTTCGAGTTCGCTGCGTCGGCGCCAACCCGGTGATCACCACGTGGATCAATGATCTGGAAATCGCGACCCTCGACTCCTCGGATACGGGCATTGAAGGCTACGACCCGGCGATCATTGGCCAACGCGTCGGCGCTCAAGGCCACATTAGCCTCGAAATCCACGACAATAATCCCAAGAAGGGTTGGAACCAATGGGCCAAGGGAGCCGTCAGCCGCTGGCGCAACATTCGCGTCCGGGAGATCTCTGCCTAGCCGACAAAGCTGAACCGTTTTCAGGCAATTCCCCATTACTCATCACCGGCATCAAGACCTCCTCACAACACATCGCGTTTGGACGTTCAAATTAGGCCTTTTCCCAAAATGAAATCACAATCGCTCCCATTCCAAAACCATACCTTTCCCCACATCTCTTCGTCGTTTTACGGCCGGCGGCGGATGCGGCACAGTCTCCTCGCCATTTTCCTAAGTGCACTTTGCCCGCTCTGGGCGGTGAGTGATGCTTCGTCCGCCGAAGTCGACACTTACGGCGGCTTCACCGACATCAAGGGCAAGGCCACCGGCTTCTTCCACACCGAGAAAATCGACGACCGCTGGTGGCTCATCACCCCGGAGGGCAATGCCTTCTGGGGCATGGGTATCGCCCACCCAATTACGGGCTTCACGCAAAGCGCGGTCACCTTCGTCTATGACGGCGACCAGGAAGCCTGGTTGAAGGACACCATCGAGAGAATGCGGGACTTGGGATACAACTGCGTTTGGACGGGCCCCTACTGCCCTGAACGTGTTCAATCGAACTACGTCGACAAATCCCTGGCCGAGAAAGTCTTTCGCGAGGCAAAGATTCCCTACGCCTTCCCACTCCCAATCCTCAAACACAGGGTGGAAATGGCACCTGGTGAAAAGCGTCCCGACGTTTTCACGGATGAATATGCGCAATTCATTGAGGAGTTGGTCGCCAAGCACGTTCCACAGCTGAAAGACGACCCCTGGGTCATGGGATACTACTATGGATTCGCCCCCTGGATGGACGATATCATCTGGCTGAACGACTTCATGGAGCGAAAGGGCAGCCCCGGACGCCGACGGCTTCTCGACGTTCTTGAGAAAAGGTATGGCGGAGACATCGGGCAGCTTAATCAGATCCACGACACAAGCTTCCAATCGTTTGAGCAACTGAAGAATTCAGGAGCGCTCGTCTTTCCGGATTGGCTCCGGCGGCACAAGATGGGCTTTTACCCCATGCCCGAAACGGATGGAGCTAAGCAGCTCTACGAGGATGCACAGGCCCTCCTTGGCGAGATTGTCGAGCACACCTACCGGCTCGCCCATGACGCCATCCGCAAACACGATCAGAACCACCTCATCTTCGGCTGCTACATCAAGGAGGCCTCGTTAACCGTGGACCACTGGAAACGCATTGGTCCCTACATTGACGTCATCGCTCCCCAGCACGTCAGCAAGATCTTTCCCATCGCCCCGGTTGTGGAAGCGTTGAAAAAGCCCGTGCTCATTAGTGACCAACCCTTTGGCAACGTTTACCCGGTTCCACTCATCACGGCGAGAAATGCCCCCGGCGCCGTTCCCGACCACGTTGACCGGCTCGTTCTCTATGACATCCTCGCCAACCGAATCTCCAGGGACCCGAACTACATCGGTGTCGATTTTTGCGCGGTTCTCTTCGACCAGAGCCATGAAGACAAAGCCTACGAAATCGGGCAGCCGGGCTTCTTCACGGTTTACGGCGAGCCGAAGAAGCAGCTCTGCGAGACCGTCATCAAGTTCAACGGGCAGATCCTCGAAAACCTCCGGCAACCGCTGAACCTCGTGGAACTCAAGGCACTCGATACAGAGTTCCATGAGACACTTGAACGCTACCGCGCTGTGATGCGAAGCCGAAAACTATTTCTCCAGAAAAACCCTGCGGTCACCTATCCCTGAATCCGGCCAACCGCCTCCTCGCAAAACCTGCCGACTTCTCGAGCAGGCAAGACCATCACGCTTCATGAACTTCGCTCCTGCAGTCCTCTTCTGGACTTGGTTAGGTCTCCTCCCGGCAATCGCCGACACACGACCTAATATCCTTTTCATCGCCGTTGACGATCTCCGCCCTGAGCTGAACAGCTTTGGAGCGGAGAAAATGGTGACGCCGAATTTCGATCGCCTTGCGGAGCGCGGGATACGATTTGATCGCGCTTACTGCATGGTTCCTACCTGCGGAGCCTCGCGGGCCGCCTTGATGACCGGGATTCGCCCCACACCGAAGCGGTTCCTCACGTTTTCCTCAAGGGCAGACAAAGACGCACCCGGAGTAACCACCCTGAACACCCACTTCAAGGAGCATGGTTACACGACAATTTCGCTTGGAAAGGTCTTTCACCATACCGATGACAATGCCCACGGATGGAGTGAGCCGCCAACCAAACCGCGAGCGGAAAGATACATCACGCCGCAATCCCGCCAAGCGACGATCAAAGACCGGAAAGGTCGTGACCGTGGCCCCTCCTGGGAGAACGGGGGAGACGTGCCCGACGACGCTTACACCGACGGCCTCATCGCCAACCATGCTGTCGACAAACTCCGCGAATTGGCCTCGGAACCGGAGAAGCCCTTCTTCTTTGCCGTGGGATTTACGAAACCCCATTTGCCTTTCGTCGCCCCGGGATCCTACTTCGAGAATTATCCGGCTTCCAAGGTAACCCTCCCGAATAACTACTTTTCCCCAAAAAATGCGCCGAAAGGGGCCATCCACAATTCCGGCGAGTTGCGAAACTACTCCGACATCCCAAAGACGGGGGTTCTCCCCGAAGAGAAGGCCAAGGAACTCATTCGCGGATACTACGCAGCGACCAGTTATACCGACGCCCACATCGGCCGCCTTCTTGACACCTTCGATGAACTTGGATTATCCGACAATACCGTCATCGTGCTGTGGGGCGACCACGGCTGGAACCTGGGCGAGCACACCTTGTGGTGCAAACACAGCTGCTTCGAGACCTCGCTGCATTCGCCACTCGTGATCGTCACACCCAAGTCGATGAAGTTGCCCTCGGGAAAGTCCACCAGATCACTGGTCGAATTCATCGATATCTACCCTACCCTTTGCGAATTGACCGACCTACCCCTGCCCGGGCACCTTGACGGCATGTCCCTGATTCCGATTCTTGCCGACCCGACAGCCTCCATCAAAGAGCATGCGATCAGCCGGTTCGGCGAGGGAGATACCGTCCGCACTGACCAATACCGCTACACCATCTATCGCGACAAGGAAGGCCAAGTCACCGGGCATATGCTCTACGACCATGAGAAGGATCCCGGGGAAAACGTGAACGTGGCAGATCAACCGGAATATGCTGACGTTGTGACCCAGTTGGCCTCGACACTCGAATCAAGCATGAAGAAGTGAGGGAACCCTCCGGAAAGACATCGGAAATCCAGCGCTCGTTGAGTCTGTGCCTGGAACAGGATCGGCGAATCCGTGAAAACCTGCTCGCTTGAGACAGTCCCTCCGCCTAACGCGTTTCTTCGCGATCGATTTCCCGCTTGTTTACTGTCGCCTCGATGGATGATAGTTGGACCACTATTCCCATGAATCCCCTCCCGACCTCTCTACTCATTACTTTCCTCTGCGTCTCCGCGTCTTTGCGTGAGCCTCTCTACGCTGCCGACACCGCCCGCCCCAACGTCCTTTTCATCATCGTCGACGACCTCAACGACATGCCGCTCGACCCGATCGGCAAGCCCGACGTCCCCACGCCCAACTTCGACCGACTCGCCGCGCGCGGTGTCAGCTTCACGAACGCGCATTGCAACGACCCCCTCTGCGCCCCTTCCCGCTCGTCCATGATGACGGGCCTCTACCCGCAAACCTCCAGCCTCTACTGGTTCGAGGACTACCGTCAAAACTACATCCTCAGCAACTCCGTCACGCTCACCGAACACCTCGCGACCAACGGCTACGGCGTCTACACCACCGGCAAGATCTACCACGGCAACCAGGACCCCAAGGGATTCTACGCCGGCAAAGGTCCGGGCGGAAACATCGGACCCTGGCCCTGGGACGGCACCCCACAAAACCGCCGCGGCTTCCTCCCCCACCCGCAGCAGTTGTACTTCTACGCGGACGACGCGGACCCTGACATCGACTACAAGTGGGAACACACCTTTGGTCCGCTCACCATTATCCCCGAGTATGCCGCCGACCCCGAAAACGGCATCCCCGGCTACAAGGGATGGACGCTCTCCGGCAAGCCGTGGAAATACAATTCGGACGAAGACCGCGACCCCATGCCCGATGAGTTGAACGCCGACTGGGCCGTCGATGTGCTTGCCAAAGAACACGACAAGCCCTTCGCCCTCTTCACCGGATTCAGCCGCGCGCACACCCCTCTCTACGCGCCGAAGAAATATTTCGACATGTTCCCCCTCGACGAGATCGAGGTCCCCGGCGCCTATCTCGAAGGCGATCTCGAAGACTGCGCACCGAGCCTTGCCAATACCAGCCTCTACGCCTTCCGCCGCTACCAAATGCTCTTCAAGCACGAGGACCGACCGCAACTCTTCAAGGAATGGCTTCAGGCTTACATGGCCTGCGTCGCCTTCATCGACGATCAAGTCGGCACCGTCCTAGACGCCCTCGACGCCAGCCCGTACAAGGACAACACCGTCGTCATCCTCACCAGCGATCACGGCTTCCACGTCGGCGGCAAGGAATCCATCTACAAGCAAACGCTCTGGGACAGCGGCACCCGCATCCCCTTCATCGTCGCCGGCCTCGAAGGCATGCCCCGAGGCGTCACCTGTCACCAGCCCATCTCGCTCATCGACGTTTATCCTACTTTCATCGACCTCTGTGGCCTTCCCGAAAACCCGCACGAGGGCCGCTCCGATTACCCTCTCGACGGCCACAGCCTCAAACCCCTCCTCCTCGATCCCGACGCCAAGTGGTCCGGCCCCGAAGTCGCCATCACCGCCCTCCCCGGCAAGGACCACAGCCAACTCCGCCAACACATCGGCACCCTTTACCCCCATTTCTCCGTCCGTTCCAAGGACTGGCGCTACAGTCTCACCTCCGACGACCAGGAAGAACTCTACCACTACCCCACCGACCCCAACGAACACACCAACCTCGCCGGACATTCCAACCGCGCCGAAACCCAGGCCAAGTTGAAGAAGCAACTCATCGCCCTGCGCGACGGCGCGGGTTGGAGAAACTTTGGGAAGTCCCTACCTGCCACGAATCTCTCCGCCTTCGAATTGATGGCAGAGGTCAAAGGCACCGCCACGTTCGAGCTTGGCGGCACTAGGATTGCCAAAGTTGAAACCGACAGCTGGGAACCGGTCCGCATCAGAGTCGCAGGAAAACGGAGTCAGGTGTGGGTGAATTATCGCGTCGCGTCGGATGAGCTCTTTGAAACTGAGTTTAGGGATGGCGCACTCTCCGCGAGCAAAACCAGTCTTCGCAAAATCCGAATCCGTATCCTTCAGCACTCGAAAGCGCTATCAAGATGACCGTCGGAATTCATTCGCAGTATCCAAAATACCGAAATCGCGAGTCCTGATCAAAACTTGTCTTCGTTAAGCGCTTCCCGAAGCGCCTCATTGTCCCACGCGGCTCCTGCGGAGCTCCCAGGAACTCTCGCATCCCTCTGGAATTGCTCTTCGAGCTCGGCAACACGGGCCCGGACCCGGGACACGTAGACTTTTTCATCCCGATGAATAGCAGCGAGCGATTTCGCACTCTCATGATCATACTGCTCGAACCAACGCGCAACCCGCACTGCACGATTGGGACGCCAACCCAGTTCTTTGAGCACCTCGGCACCCAATTGAATCGCACTACCCGCATGTTGGTGAACCGTAAAATCCACTTCCAGATTCATGAGGTCGTAGTAGTGGGGTCGGTCCACCGCCCGCACAAAAATCTTCAATTTGGGGAAATGACGTCTCGCCATCTCTACGAGTTGCTCCGATTTGTGATCGTCCTCCAGAGCGATAATCAAAAGTTTCGCCTTGGCGGCACCTGCGGACTCAAGGAGGTCGTGTCGGCATGCATCGCCAAAGAACGCTTTCACTCCGATTTTTCGGAGAAACTCGATATGCTCGGAATCGTGGTCGATGACGGTGACCTCAACCCCTTGTGACTGCAGGAGGCGGCCCACGTAGTTCCCGAAGCGGCCAAAACCGGCCAGAATCACCGGCGCGTCCTCCTCCATTGCATCCATTTCGCGCGCGTCTTCATCCGGACGATGAAAACGCGGGCGGATTAGTTTTTCCTCCGCCATAAGAATGAGGGGAGTCAGCGCCATGGTCACCGCAACCGAAGCGATCAAGACCTGCGCAATCTCCCCGCTAACGGCACCACCCGTCACAGCAGCTCCTAGGAGCACAAAGGCAAATTCCCCCCCTTGCGCAAGCGCAAGACAAAAGAGCAGACGCTGCCCCGTCGGAAGCTTTCCAAACAGCCCGAGGACAAACAGGATCGCAGCCTTCAGGAAAATTAGACCAAATACGATAGCCGCGACAATGCCAGGACGCTCGGCGATGAGAGAAAAATCAATTGAAGCTCCAACCGAG
>JBCDLR010000227.1:0-6847 GCA_038745205.1 Verrucomicrobiota bacterium | reverse complement strand
GAGGGGCGTATCATCGAACAACAGGGAGAAAGCTGGGACCGCGATCTTTTTGAGAATCATCTCATGGGTTATGCCGTGCGGTCGAATCGTTATCGCCTGGTCCTCTGGCGAGACGATCGCGATGCCGGTTCTGAACCGGTGTTTGTCGAGCTTTTTGATCACCAGAAGGATCCTAACGAAACTGTCAATGTTGCTGCCGAAAACGAAAGAGTCGTAAAGCGGCTGACGAAAAAACTAAACAAAGTCCTTTCATCATGAACGAATCAGAAAACCTTTCACCGGCAGGACAGCGACTACTGGATCGCCGTCACTTCATGCGAAACACGGGCTTCACGCTCGGCGGGCTTGGACTGGCCAGTCTTCTGTCCCAGGAGGGCTTGCTTGCGGCGGACGACCCCGCGGAATTCAGCGGGAAGACGCCGATTCGCCCCGACGTGAATCCCGATCGTCCCTATGCGCCGCGGCAACCGCATTTCGACGCGCCAGCGAAACAGGTCCTTGTCATTTATTGCCCGGGTGCGGTCAGTCACGTCGACACTTTCGATTACAAGCCGGACCTCGCGAAGTTTCATGGCCAGAAACCTCCCGGTATTCCGGCGGTGACTTTTGAAGGGCCGACCGGAAACATCGCGAAGCCATTCTGGGACTTCAAGCCTCGCGGCGAGAGCGGTAAAATGGTTTCCGACCTCCTTCCGAACATGGCGGAACTTGTGGATGATTTCTGCTTCTTCCACGCCCTGCACACGCAGACGAGTGCGCATCCGCAGGGTGAAAACTTCTTCAACACCGGCTTCACGATGGAAGGTTTTCCCTCTTTCGGGGCATGGGTGACGTATGCTCTCGGATCGGAATGCGAAGATCTACCGGCCTATGTTGCGATCAATGATCCCCGAGGGCTGGCTCGCTCCGGGAAGAATAACTTCGGAAACGGATTTCTTCCTGCGGCTTTCCAGGGGACTGACTTCAACGCGAAGAATCCGCCGGCCAACCTCGTTCGTCCGCCGTCCTACACGGCGAGGGATGACCGCAAGACGATCGACCTTTTGAAGCGGTTGAACGGGAGTCATCTTGAGCGGTACCCCGGTGACGCCAATCTTGCCGCGCGCATCGCGAGCTATGAATTGGCCGGCCAGATGCAAATGTCCGTGCCCGATATCATGAACCTCCAGAGCGAGCCGGAGTCGATTCACCGCGAGTATGGCACTGATACGGGAACGGAGTTAAAACGTGAGTACGCGAAGAACTGCATTCTCGCTCGTCGCCTGATTGAGAAGGGGGTTCGCGTAGTGCAGCTCTTTAATGGCAGCGATCCTTCCGGGGGCAACGGCATTACCAACTGGGACTCCCACTCCAACATCAAGGACACTCATGCCATGCAGGCCGAGATCATGGACCAACCGACGGCGGCGCTCATCGCGGACATGAAGCGCCGCGGCTTGCTGGAGAACACGCTTATCGTCTGGTGCACGGAGTTCGGGCGCATGCCGTTCCTCCAAGGCAATGGCACTGGCCGCGACCATAATCCCGATTCCTTCACGTGCTTCCTCGCCGGGGCCGGGGTGAAGCGCGGATACAGCTACGGCGAAAGCGACAACTTCGGCTTCAAGGCCGCGGTGGATCCAACGACGATCTATGATTTCAACGCCACCATCCTTCACCTCATGGGGCTCGACCACGAGCGGCTGAGTTTCTATCACAACGGACTGGAACGCCGACTTACCAATGTGCACGGGCACGTGGTGAAGGACGTGCTCGTCTAGGCTATTGGATGGTCTTCAACAGCTCGATTTGCTGCTCCTCGGACAAGCCTGAATTGGAAATCAGGGAGATTGCCGTCTGCGGGTCGTCCTGCGCGAGGGAGGAGATCGACTTCTTGGCGTAGCTCATCATCGAGCTGTTCGAGGAAATGCTTAGCGCCCAGTGAAAGGCGCCTTCTCCGTCTTCGCCGACTATCTTGTCGATAATGCGCTTCGCGCCGGAGTCCCGCACTTCACCCTCGGGGAGGCTTCCCACCCATTCCGAAGCTGCAATTGGGTCAGCGTTCAGCCAAAACCGCGTGATGTTGGCCGCGGCATTGATCTGAGTCCTCGTGTCAGGGATCTGCTCAAAAATGGAGATGGCGCTTGCGGGATCATCTTCGGCGATTCTCCCGACGATGTTTGAAGTGGTGCTCAGAAAGCTCTTGTTCCCGAGGGCTCCGGGAATCTCCTCGGCCATTGCGGCGTATTCGAGAATGGCGGCGTCCATAAGCCCATGGTTCACAAGGTTGGTGAGAAGGCCCTTCGAGGTATTCAATCGATCTTCGGGTGCGAGCTGGCGGGACCAGGCGAGTGCGGCTTCGTCGTCCTGAAGAACCCAGCTGCCCAGTACGTTCGAAATTGCCTCTGTGCGCTCGCTGGGCTTGGTCAGGTTTCCGTCGATGTAGGCAATGGCCGTTTCGGGGTCGTTTGAGGCGACCGCGGAGAGAATGTCTCGCAGTGTCCGCGTTCTTAGGCTGTGGTTTTCGAGGCCTTCCGCCCAGGCAAGCGCGTCCTGCGGGCTGCTGCCCGCCCAATGCCTGCCGAGGTACGGAGCGTAGTCTTCAAGAATCTCTGAGGAATCGTCCATCCCCTTGATGAACTCCACCGCCAACTCAGGATTCTGGTAGGAAAGCGTGGAGATTACCTGCTTCCTTGCATCATTGCGCAGTAATGGGTCCTCAATCGAGTTAACCCAGTCGTTCGTGGCCTTGGGATCCTTCTGTGCCCATCGACGCACGAACTGTTCATAGATGTTCTTCTTCTGGGACCTCGGAAGGTTGTCAGTGAGTTGCAGGAATTTGACGGGGTCGTCGGTGACTATGTGAGCGCACTCCGCGAGCGCGGCCTGCACGTCACGGGGGTCCTCCAGGGATTGAACCCACGAGTGAAATCCATCCTTGTCTTTGGCGGCCCAGGCACTTCCGAGGGATGCCAGCATGCCCCTTCGCTCGCCGGCGTTGTCCGCTTCGTCCAACAGGGACAACGCGGATTGTGGATCGAGAGAAGTGATCGACTTGATGGCGGCGGTGAGAGCCTGTTTCCTTAGGGCTGGATTCTTCAGTTCACGGGCCCAGGCGATCGCGGCGGGGCCATCCTCCAGTGCCTGCTGGCTCGCAATCGATTGGATGGCCGATTCCCTGCTTTGCCCGCTTGTGGCGAAAAGTGCAAACTCCGTCGCCGCGGTAAGTTCGGTCCGGGACCACGATTTGACGAAGTCGCGAATGGCCCATGACGACTCGGGGTTCTTGAAAGCGTTGGCGACTTCAGGTCGGGAAATCCAGGAAGGGATCAACTCCGGCCGGTCCCGGGCGGCCGCTTCAAGCAGCTTGCTCAATGCGTAGCTACGACGGCTGCTGGGTATGCGGAGAGTGAATTCGATCGCGTCTTCCGGTGAGGATTCGAGGAGCGCAATGGGGGCATTGTTGAGAATCGTCCAGGCGTAGGGACTGTGCGGATTACCGGTCTTGAAGAAAAATTCAAGCGCGGCTCGTGGTGAATTCTCACTGAATTTCAGGGCGACGACGGAGAGCGCCTGCGCCGAACGCGGATCGGACTTCCTCGTTTCGAGGTCCTCTATCAACTGCGCCAATTCCTCGTCGTCCAGTGAATCCAGTCTCGGGCTGAGAGTCTCGTAGGTCTTAGCCAACGAGTGAGGCGTTGTGGCTTCGAGCAAGTCTTCAATAGGAACGGTGTAGGCTCCGGTGGAGAGAAAGTTCCGGTGGCTACTCTTGCTTCGCACTTCAGAGGAGTTGCCGCGTATGACGCCCTTCGCCGCAGTCGGATTGTCCCGCAGATCTGCCGAGGACTTCCTCTTGTTGGGAAGGTCGCTGTTTCCACTAATTGAGAAAGGGCCGGCCAAGGCACCGAGAAAGAATCCAATAATGCCAACCAGCATTGCCACCACCGTTGTCTTCATCTGTGAATCATGGCATCCGCGATTCTAGACGGCAAGCCCACGATCTGACTTCTCCTTCGCTCTGGGTTAGGCCGCGTATTCGTAAGCGATTGGGAGGTGCTTGGCCATGATCTCGAAGAGTTCCTCGTGCTTGAAAGGCTTAGGGAGGAAATCAATGCAGCCTGCGGCGAGGGCGGCTTGCCGGCTGTCTTCGAGGGCGTGGGCGGTGAGGGAGATGATCACGGGTTTGTCCGCGTCTTGGCCCGACTCCGCGACGATGGCCTGAGTTGCGTCATTGCCATTCATGACCGGCATCTCCTGGTCCATGAAAATGAGATGCGGTTGCCATTCGCGCCATTTCTCGACGGCGGCTTGGCCATTCTCGGCCTCACCGACGTGGATACCGATCTTCTTGAGGATGGTGGAAAGGAGGATGCGATTGGCTGGCTGGTCTTCGGCGATGAGGACGCGGATCTCGTCTTCCTTGGAAGTGATGCCGGAAATCTTTGTGGCATCCGTGACAACCGGGGTCTTGACGGGAAGCGGGGAAGGTTCATCGAGGGTCTTTTCACATTCGACGAAAAAGGAAAAGGTGGTTCCGTATCCCAGACGGCTCCGCACGGAAATTTCACCTCCCATCAGTTCGATGAAACTCTTGGTGATGGGCAAGCCGAGTCCGGTGCCTTCCCGGGCTTTCTTGCCGGAGTCAGTCTGGCCGAACTTCTCAAAGAGCCGCGGCAGTTGGTCCTCCGAGACGCCGACGCCGGTGTCCTCGACCTCGAAATAGATGCGCGCACGTTCGCTGTCGCCAGCGAGGGATCGACTTTGGGCGCGCACGGCGATGGTTCCCTTTTCCGTAAACTTGATCGAGTTGCTCAGGAGATTGACGATGACCTGTCGTAGTTTTGCCCGGTCGGAACGGACGGTTTTCGGGACCGTGGGATCGATTTCGAAGACGAGTTGGAGTCCGGCTTCCTGCGCTTTCATGCCCAGCATGTTCTCGATGCTACCGAGGAGGGCCGAGAGGTCGAATCTGGCGATGTTGAGCTCTGCGCTCCCCGCTTCGATCTTCGCCATGTCGAGAACGTCGTTGATGACCTCCAGCAAGTGCTCCCCGCTGCCGTTGATGATTTGGAGGGTATTCCGCTGGTCGTTGTTCAGGTTGTCGTCCCTTTCGAGGAGCTGGCTGAAGCCGAGAATGGCGTTGAGCGGAGTACGCAACTCGTGGGTCATCTTCGCGAGGAACTCGGATTTCGCCTGGTTCGCGATTTCCGCGGCTTCGCGGGCCTCGGCGAGTTCCTTCTTTTGCCGCGAGTCTTCGCGGATGAGCTGTTCATTGGCAATCGCGGCCCCGAGCTGGCCTCCTATCGTTTCGATCAACCGAATGTCCTCTTCGGGCCAGTCGACGGTTTTGTCGGAGTGGAGAAGAATGAGGAGTCCGTTCGGTTCCCTTTGATGGGTGGTTCGCACGGCGAGGAGCGATTGAACGCCTACCTTCGACAGCGCGGCCGCAGTCGGATCGGTGAGGGACTCCGCGTTGAGATCGGTAATCGCCAGGGGTTGGGGGGACTCGAGGATACCGCGAATGAGAAGGTTTTCCGGAGGGATGCGGCTCATGTCGGCGGCGAGAGGAGTGCCCGTTTCCGCAGCATCGAGAAGGGAGAGCATCGGTTTCGGGGCCTCCACGAGTTCATGGATGGCGCAGTAGGTGGCTCCGAAATGGGATTGAATCCGGGCGAGGACGGAATCGAAGGGATTGGCTGCACCCGGTTCATTGCGCATTTCTTCCGTCGTGCGTTGGAGGAGCATGGACCGGCTCACCTCCGTCGCGAGATTGGCTTCGGTGTGGCTGAGCTGGAGTTCCAATTCCTGGCGGCGTCGCCGGGAATGACGGACGCGCGAAATCACCACAATCCGGAAGATGATCGCAGCAAGGGAAAGTGCTCCGATCGCGAACCCCGTCAGTGCCCAAGCGGTCGCATACCATGGCGGCGCGATAGTGAGGGAAAGGTGGCGGGAGCCCGATTTCCAGTTCCTTCCATCATTCGAGGATTGCACCTCAAGGGTGTAGTTTCCGGGGCGAAGCCCCGGAAAGTTTGCCTGGTTGGTCGCCTCAAGGACTGTCCATCCGGAATCCCGCGGACTCAGCCGGTAGCGGTAGTGAACGTCGCGCGGACCAAAATCCAGGTTGGCGAACGAGAGTGTCAGTCCACGGTTCTCATCAAATGGCAGTTGCAGTTTGCTCGTCCTCGCGATGGAATTGGCAAGGATACCGTTGGACTGGCCGGCATGAACACGAGTCCCGTTGATTTCGAGGGAGGAGAGAACGGGAGGGCGCTCCTTCCCTTCTTTCGGAAGTTTCGAGATGTTGACGATGTTCATCCCGCGGGGGCCGCCGAAATAAAGCCGGCCGTTCTTGTCGGCAAAAGAGGCACG
The DNA here is from genome assembly GCA_038745205.1 of Verrucomicrobiota bacterium. Taxonomy (GTDB): domain Bacteria; phylum Verrucomicrobiota; class Verrucomicrobiia; order Verrucomicrobiales; family DEV007; genus JBCCWV01. The sequence continues at coordinate 496 of JBCDLR010000227.1, read as the reverse complement.
GGGGTGAAAGACCTTTGATTGCAGTCCGTCGTGGCGAGTGAACACGCGAAACCGGCGTGTAAAGGGATCGAATCGGGCGAGTCCATGACTGGTACTCACCCAGACCTGCTTGTCCCGATCAATCTCGATGCCGTGCACCTGGTTGTCTGGCATTTCGCTGTTGCTCCTTGAAAAGGATTCCAAGTTTTTGGACGAATAGTTGTAGACGAGGAGTCCCTCGTCCCGTGTCCCAATCCAGAGGTTCGATTCCGTGTCTTCCTTGATGAGGGTCGCGGACACGGGAAGTTCGACGGTGAGAAGGGGATCCTTCAGCGTCATGGCGGAAGCCTCTGTTCGGAATGCGTGAAGGGTCCTTCCGGGTTGGGCCAACCAAATCCGGCCGGTGCGGTCGAGGTGTAGGTCATGGACGATCCCTTCATCAAAGAGCGGGCCGGAAGGTTCCTTGGAGGACTCGAGGCGAGAAAAGGTCGCAAGATTCGGATCGAGCGAGGCAAGG
>JBCDLR010000226.1:0-6855 GCA_038745205.1 Verrucomicrobiota bacterium | reverse complement strand
TCGGATGGGATTTCCTCTTCTTCGTTCATGCGATTGAAAATTGTGGGGCGGCGATGCGGACGGAATACGAGCGAAGTTCTCCAAGTCGGTCTCACTTTCCGCACCCTGGTCGCGCGGGGATACCGGGAGGGCCCGCCGCGGGAGCGCGTAATTTACCGCTTTTCGATGGCAATCAAGGTGATGTCGTCGTTTTGCGGCTGATTGCCCGCAAACTTCCGGATGGCGGCGCGCAGGCGCTTGATGGTGCGTTCCGCCCCTTCGGTGGCGATTTCCATGAATCGTTCCTCGAGTTGGTCGATGCCGAATTCCTCACCGTCCGCATTGAGGGCTTCATTGGCGCCGTCGGTGTAGAGAAGGACGGAGTCTCCCGGCTCCACCCGGAAATAGTGATCCTGCGTCGCCCGGTCGAAGACTTCGCCGTCGTCGATCCCGAGGGCGATGCCCGGGGTCTGCAGTTTGGTGACGGTATCCCCTGTCCTCGAGAAGTGAAAAGGGGCATCGTGACCGGCGCGGGCGATGACGACTTCGTCCGACTGCGTGTTCAGGATGAGGTAGGCCATGCTGATGAACATGTCCTCACGAATGTCGGGAAAGAGCACACGGTTTACTTCGCGAAGGACGGCGGCGGGAGAGAGATTCTGTTGCGCCTTGGCGTGCATGACACTCCGGCACATGGCCATGATGAGGGACGCACCGATGCCCTTGCCGGAGACGTCGGCGACGACAATCCCGTAGTGGACTTCGTCGACCTGGATGTAGTCGAAGTAGTCCCCGCTGACGAGCTTTGCCGGGGCATTCGCACCGACGATGCGGAATTGGTCGAGCTTCGGCGGCGCGGAGGGGAGGAGAATTTTCTGCACTTCCCGCGCCATGCGCAACTCCCGTTCAATGTCGCGCTTGGCCTCGAGTTCGTCGTGAACGAGAGCGGTGCCGAGGGCGAAGGCGCTTTGCTCGGCGGCGGAACGAAAGACGTCGAAATCATTGCTGGAAAACGGCTCGGCGTCCTTGTCGCTGGCGATGGCAAGCACCCCGAGATCAATTTCCCCGTAGTGGAGGGGGGCGATCATGACCGAGACCGAGTCGTGGAGAGCCGAGTTCTCGGCGTCGAGAAGAGGAGAGCTGCCAAAATCGTCGATGCGCATCGATTCGCGCTTTTCGTGAACAGAGCCGATGAGCCCCTCTCCGATGGGAATGCTGATGAGTTGCAGGTAGCTGTCGAGCGCCTTCACGTTGTCGCGGGTCTCGGCGATCGTCGCGGTCGGGAGATTGATGAGGGGGGGGCAGGCTGGCGAACGATACTTCGGTACGAGCTCGGTCTTTTTCTCGTTCAGGAGGTAGAGGGCGCCGCCGCGGGCTTCGACGACCATCGTCACGCCCTGCACGATGACCTTGTGAAGAATGGAAGCGGGCGCCTTTTTTTCCCGGGAAAGGGTCTCGCCGAGGCTGTGGAGGAAATCGAACATCCGGTGTTCCTCGATCTCGATCTCTTCCCGGTCGCGTCGCAGCGTCTTGATCGTCCGCTGCTGCTGGAGTGCGCGAACGATGATGACCAGGAGGCCGATCACGAGGGCTCCAATGACGATGCCCGGTATTATGTCCATGCGATGACCGCAGTTTGCGGAGACGGGCTTTCTTCTTCGTCGTCCATGGGGTGGCGCCGCTTGACCTTATCCGGCCTCCTCGAGTTCCTTGTGCAGGTACTCGATGACGTCGTTGAAGCGTGGGACGTTCGAAGCATCGGCGTCGGACAGCTCCTGGTGGGCCTCGAGGACGAGTTCAGTGCGTTCGCGCTTGGAAAGATCCTTGGGTTCGAGCTTTTCCCCAAGCTGGCGGGAAACGGCCTCGCGTTCGTCGGTCCAATGGGTGCCCTCGGTGTCGAGATCGAAAATCTGGTCCAAGCCGAGGCTCTGGATGAGCTGTGTGTTGCGGGTGTTGGCGTTGATGACCTCGAGTTTTCCGTTCTCGACGGCGAAGAGGCGGCGCGCGATGCCGGTGAGCGTGCCCATGAAAGTCGAGTCCATGACGGGACAACTTTCGAGATCGATGACGAAGTGCTTTTCGCCCTTTTCCAGCATTTGAAGGGCAAAGTCGCGAAGCTGGGGGCTATTTTGAAAACTACCCTTGCCGTTCACGCGAAGCCACACGACTCCGCGATCCGTCCATTGTCCAGCTAGAATGAGGGATTTACTGTTCACTGACGAAGACCCGCAACGAGGTAATCTACTCCGGTTGCGGGAGATTTCACACGACGAATCGGCCCGGACAATAAAGAATTCGCTCAGTCCCAGAGGTAGCTTTTCTCCGAAGCCACCTCCTGGCCATTTTGCTGGATGGAAACCCGCCACGAGGTGACCGGACCGTTGGTCACGTAAATGTCGCCGGTGACCGCGATTTTTGTGGTGTTCTTCTTCCTGGGATCGGGGACGTTCACGCTGACGGTTTGGACGTCCGATCCGGACAGTTGCTGGCGAAACTCGAAGACCACTTCCGCCGGCGATGCCGTGTCCTTGGTTTTCCACAGGAAAACATAGTAGTGCCCGGCCCGTGCATCGCGTTCCTCCTGACTGATTGCGCCGTAGAGAAGATGCTTTTCCTGGAACCGCACGGAAGGATCCTGGCTTGGGATGCGCTGCTCGCCGGGCTTGAGATGATAATACTTGATGTCCGAGAAGTAGGTCTCACCTTCCTTCGTCGTTGTGGAACAGGCGGTGAGAGACGCGAAAAGGGCGGCGCCGAGGAGGGCGGCCAGAAGCGTAGTCGTGGAAGGCATCGTTTTGATCTGAAGCGGGTTCGAGGCGTCGTGCAAGTGAATTTCCCCATACAACGCCCGGAAAAAGTACATCAAAAGCATTTTCACACTAGTTAAGATATGTTAAATATTGAACCAATGGCGGAATGCGAAGTGCCCGGCATCGTCGACGCGCTCATGCAGTCGTACCACGATGTCGGCGGTATCAACCATATTGATTCCTCGAATCTCCCGTCGAAGACGGCGGTGGGCGCGATTTGCGAAGGGTTGCTGCGGCTGGCCTTTCCGGGATTTCACGACGAGGGCGCGATCGAGTCCGACGAGTTGAAGGAGGTTACGGTCAAGCGGGTCAACCAGATCCTGCCCTCCCTGCAACTGGCCATCGCGCGCGGGCTTCGCTACAAGGACGAGAACCGGAAGGAGGACTATTTTCCTGAGGCGAAGGAAATGCTCTGCACGTTCCTCCGCGAGCTTCCCGAGGTGAGACGCCTGCTGCGGACCGATGTGGAGGCGGCCTACGAAGGCGATCCTGCTGCCAAGTCTTTCGAGGAAATCATCGTGGCTTATCCCTGCCTCGAGGCCATTGCCATCCAGCGCATGGCGCACGTCCTCTACCGTGAGGACCTGCCTCTCGTTCCCCGCATGATGACGGAGTGGGCACACTCGCGGACAGGAATTGACATCCATCCCGGCGCGAGGATCGGATCGCACTTTTTCATCGATCATGGCACCGGTGTCGTCATTGGCGAGACCTGCGAAATCGGATCGCACGTGAAGCTTTATCACGGGGTGACCCTCGGAGCGCGGAGTTTTCCAAAGGACGGCGACGGCCATATCGTGAAGGGCCAAAAACGCCATCCGGATGTCGAGGATAACGTGACGATTTACCCGGGTGCGAAAATCCTCGGCGGAGAAACGCGGATCGGGGCGCGCAGTACGATTGGCGCTAATGCCTTCCTCATGATGAGCGTGGCGCCGGACACGTTTGTTGCCCTCGACGGCGTCGAGCACACCGTCAGCAACAAGGTGGAACACAAGAAGAAGACTACCTCCTGAGATCAACTCGCCTATGATAGCCGATGACCGCCAGCTGTACTTCGACTTCGCCGCCGTTCCGACCCCGGGTGAAGACGCATACCAGCCGGCGCCCGTCGAGGAGAAGCGGGAGCTGGCGGCGGCTTCACCAGTCGTCGCCTTGTCCGGCGCGTGGCGTAAATTGCGCGGCGGAAAAAGCCTGCATGTAGACGCGGACTGGACGGATCGCGTGAGCGAATGGCTCCGGGCGCTCGATCACACGGAGCTGGCCACCGGCTTGACCGTGCAGTGGAATAAGCGCCTGCAGTCGACGGCTGGACTTGCCTACCACACCGAAAAGCGCATCGAGGTGAACACCGAGCTACGGCGTTTTGCCCCGGAGGAGCCGGAGCGAACGATCAAACACGAGCTGGCGCACATCATCGCGCATCACCGGGCGGGCAAACGTCGCATTCGCGCCCACGGTCCGGAGTGGCGGCAGGCCTGTGCCGACCTCGGCATTCCGGATGAGTCCCGTTGCCATAATCTTCCCCTCGGCCGCCGCCGCATCCGGCGCAAGTTTGCGTATCAATGCCGGTTTTGCGGCGAGGTCGTGGCCCGCGTGCGGCCGTTGGAACGGGACTCGGCCTGCTACTCCTGTTGTCGCCAGCACAACCGCGGCCGCTACAGCGGGCGTTTCCTGCTTGAGGAAATCTCGCTCGAAGCCGCCCGCCGGCTGATGCCGGCGTATTTTGAAGCGTGTTAGGGTTTGGGATGCCGCCAAAGGGGGCGAAACTCTGCCTCCCCGGTTCTTCCTGTGGAACGCGAAGGGGCACGAAGCTTCAGGAATGAGCAGTGAGGGGACTACGCGTGCGATCGACGGGTCGATGCGAGTGCGTCTAGTCCTCGGGCCTGAACCATTGCTCCGGGACTCTCGCCTATCCCTTCAGTGGGAGTAGGCCCCCGCGTAAGGCACCGCCTTTGTCTTTTTTGGGGCAGGGTCCACTTGTGAGACGACGAAGGACATGAAGAAAAAGGCGGGAATGATCCCCCAGCCGATGGTGAGCGCTCCGGCCGCGCCGAGGATGACCGGCGAGCAAAAAAAGAGGGTGAGCATGGAGCTGCTTGCCGGGCCGAGGAGCGGGTCTTCGAAGAGCCGGAGTTTGGCCCTCCCCACTTGGAGCCAGCTGAGGACGAGAAACAGGGTCACGGAGAAGAGTCCAAACGTCATGATGAGCACGCTCAGGATGTCAAACTCTCCCGAGGACACGATCTGCGCCGCGACAAGACCGGCGCCACCGGCTCCAATGCCCACACAAATCATCATCACCGGCACGCCGAACAAGGCGAGCGCGAGGCGCTTGCCCACGGAAAACCCGGAGAGCCCGATGGCAAAGGCATTGGCCGTGAGGTTGCTGAAGACCAGCAGGCAGAGCATGAAGATGGTGAGGGGCACGTTCATCCCGCCCAGAAAATACCGGGCCAGCAGGTAAGGAAGGGAGGAGACAATCGTCACGAGCCCAAGGGCGCTGAGCGCGATCCATTTGCCGCCAATGAGCTTCCACCGGGTCATGCGGGTGAGGAGAACCAGTTCCCCGTTGCGATCGTCTTTCTCGGAGCTCACAGCCTGAAGACCACGGAAGGGAACACCGAAGATCAGGAGAGGGAAGAGGAACGTCCAGAATGCGCTTTGAAATTGCAAATCGCTGCCAAGGTCGAGAAGGGGGATTCCCGTTCTCGATGACTGTTCGGAAAATTCCGATCCGAAGCCGTCGAAACCGAGGGCGAGGATCATTGCCACTTGCACGAGCACGAACGGGATGACAAAGGACCTCGCCCGCACCCCCTGCCGGAGTTCCTTCACAATGACCGGCCCGAAAAAATCGGGAAAATCCTGGAGCGATTTCATTCCGATGTCCGTCAGTCCAATGGCGATCCTTCGCTGCAAATCGCCGCGATCCCCGGATTTTGATCCTCGATTTTCTTCCACTCGTGCATCCGGTACTTGGACAGGATATCGGCAAACTCGTTCGGAGGAATGTCACACCGCGCCGCCACTTCCGCCAAGGCCAGCTGGGTGGCGTTGGTCTCCACCGTGAGTTGCACGATTTTCTTCTCGATGTCGGAAATGCGGGGCTCGGTGGTCATGGGTGGACATCTTGCCCTATATCTCGAGAAATGACCGGAAATTCTTGTTGAAAAGAAAGCTGGTCTTCTCCCTACCCATCTGTCGAGATGGTCGGGGTGATAGGATTATCCCGCCTTAGGCGGGCTCCGCAGAGTGGCTCGCTCGCGCTCGCGGGAGTTGGCGCATTAGAATGCGCGGAGCGGTCGAACTGCGTTCTCATCCTTGGATTTTTCTCAAGGCATTCCACCAGAGGTGGAATGGTCGGGGTGATAGGATTCGAACCTACGACTTCCTGGTCCCAAACCAGGCGCACTACCAGGCTGTGCTACACCCCGCCAATATCAGGCCAGTATTCTCGCCGGTGTCGGTGGAATTGCAAGTGACCTCCTCCTCCGTCCGTTCGGCCCACGCGATGAAGCGTTCCGGGGCGTCGCCGACGAAATAGAACGGGTGGCAGGTGATGAGGGCAATCTTGTCGCGGGACTGGCCGCGGTCGATGGCCCGGGCGAGGTTCACCTTCTCAACCACTTCGCGGTGGACGATGCGATAAATCCACTCTTCCTGACCTGCCGCAGGCTGCAAATGCACGCTTTCTCCCTCGCGGAGGTCCTTGAGCGGCCTGAAGTGGAGATCCCGGTGGCCGAAAATGAGGAGGGAGCTGTCGGGCTGAGCTTCGTCTTTCAGACAGGCCAAATGGGTCTTCAGGTCGGCTTCCCGGGCACCCCGAACGACGAGCCGTTCCATGGAAAGGGAGGGAATCCTCAGCCACGCAGCGGGTTCAAGCGGTGCGGGGAGCATTTTTTCACCGCGCCAGATGCGGGTTTCCTTCCGGTCAAGCGCCCGCCGCTCCCACCCATCCTTCAACGGCGGAACCGCCACCGCAGCGGCAGCGGCAAGGGCCCCGACTTGAAGAAGTGGAAGAAGTCGGCGGACACTCATGAGACGGGCGCGGTCTGGAGACGAC
>JBCDLR010000225.1:0-6907 GCA_038745205.1 Verrucomicrobiota bacterium | reverse complement strand
CGCCTCGCCGAGTCCGGCGCTTACGACGCGGTCTTCAGCGGCCACGACCACCAACGCTACTTCCATCAAATCGGAGAAACACTTTGGGCGAATCCCGGTGAAATCATGGGACGCTTCGGCACTCCCTCCATCGGGATCTTCGATTCCGAATCCGGCCATTTCAGTCACCTCGATCTTTGAGAATGGCGAACTATTTGTATTTTCCATAATTTCTGTTAAGCTGGCGGGTGCCTCTTTCCCCTCAACCCGGGCACTTGCATCTCCTATTGTTTGTCGGCGTTCTCCTTCCGTCGTTGGCCTCCCCCAACGAACGGCTCGTGCGTCGCGCAATTCGGCAAGTTTCCTTCCCGACGCAGATTTTTTCCCCAGCTGCCACCTCCAGCAGCGAAAGGAAGTGGAACCGCCCCGTTCGTCGGGCGCTTCCCGTCGACCCGGTGACCATGCTCCCGGTCATTGGCCGAACCCCGCTCGCCTACTCCACCCTCGCTCCCAAGCCCACGCCCATTCCCGCACCACCCGCGGCTTCCTCCCGATTGAACCGCTTCCTTTTGGATTGCCGCCGACTCTCCACTCATGGGCTTACCTACCAGTTCGGCTCGAACGATCCCCGGAAGGGAGGTTTCGACTGCTCGGGCGTGATCGAACACCTGCTCCTCAAGCACGGCATCAGCGAGGTTCCGCGCACGGCACAAACACAGTGGGACTGGCTTGAACGCCGCGGAACTCTCAACGCAACATCTCGGTGGTCCTCGCCTTCCCGTGTCCACGCACGGCTACGCCCCGGTGACCTCCTCTTCTGGCGGGGCACCTACTCATCGAATGATCCGAGAAAGATCACCCATGTCATGGTCTATCTCGGTCCCGATTCCCGCTCCGGCAAGCCCATGATGTTCGGCGCGAGCAGTCGTCGCTCCGGCGGCATCCACGGAAACGGCGTGGACATTTTCGAGTTCAAATACCCGAACAAGTACAGCAAAGGAACCTTTGCCGGTTACGGCAGAATCCCGGGAATGTAGTTCCGGCGAATCTAGTCCTCACCTGTCGGGACCAGGATTCCCCGGACATGGTCGAGAATCCGCTCCGCCGTCTCCTCGCCCTTCTCGATTGCGTCTTGTATGACTTTCACTTGCTCATTTCGCGGTGCCCAAACCCCCGGACTGGTCGGACCAAAGAGTAAGAGGCACCGACATTCGCAGGCTCCCGCGAGGTGGGACACGCCACTGTCATGCCCAAGAAACATCGAGCAATCCCGAAGCGCTCCCGCCAGTCTCGGGAGATCCCATTGGTCCGCCTTGATGAATTTGATCCCGGCGGCCTTCCAGGCTTCCTCCAAGTCTCGGGTCGCCTCCTCTTCCGCCTCACCTGTCACCAGGAGGAGTTCCACCTCCCCCAATTCCTCGGTCAATTTCACGCCCAGCCTGGCCCACTCTTCCATCGGCCAGTTCTTTTCCGCACTTCCGCTCCCCGGATGGATGGCAAGACGACGTCGCCCTGTTCCCTCTTTCTCCCCCTTTCCGGCAATCCGGATGACCGGTGCCGGATCTTCCAGATAGAGTGCCAACTGCTCTAACGGAACAGCCAACTGCGCCGACGCCGGCCCTCCTCCCTCAACGGGCTTGTGCAAGCCCCGAAGGACGGTCTTCGCCCCCGCCTCCGCCAGGTTGTCATGAAAGAAGTCATCCGGATCATAGAGATAGCTCACGATGAGATCGAAACTCTCAAAATATCCGCATAGCTCCCCATCGAGTTTGGCGCCCGGCGCAAAGAACCCGGAGAGCGGCCCATACTCCATCGAGCGCACCGCATCGGCATGCCCGGAAGCAACAGCCAGATCGACCGTGGGCCGGTAACCGAGAATCTCAATGTGGTTTTTGGGCAGCCCCTCCCGCAAGAGCTGAATCGCAGGAAGGGTCAGGATGAAATCGCCCAAGGCCCCACCACGAATGACGAGGATCCGTCCCATGGACTCCCTTTTTTAGATCTCTCCGCCCCAGTAGGCGAACGCACAAATCAGCACCGCGACTCCATAAACGACCCCACCGGCAGCGAGACCGTTCCAGCGGGTGCTCGATTTCGAGACCCAGGAAATCTGGTCGCGCAACGTGTAAGGCATCCCCACCCAGAAAAGCCCGAGGACAATCCACACGTAGCAAATGATCGGGATCAGCAGACGCGAGACAGGAAGCTTGAGAAACGCCACTTCCAGCAAGGGACAAGCAAAAAGAAGGGCGAACATGCCCAGCGCTCGCGCCGCCAGAAACTCATCCACGAAGAAAATGACGAGGAAAAATCCCGCCGGCACGATGATCGTCAGTGCTTTCTTCCATGTGTAGAACTCGCCCAGATCGGCATTTTGCACGAGCCAGTAAGTCCACAGGAAATTGACCGCCATCAGGCCAATCCCGATTTCCTTGTGACGCGGAAATCGCTTGAGGAAGTTCTGGCAGAATGCCGGCTTCAGCAGCGCAAAAAGGTGTCCGCCAATCAGCAGTATACCCAGAATAATGCCCGCGGTCTGCAGGCTGATGAGGTCTCCGTAAAGTGCGCGTGTCATCAGCCGGCTAAAAGGACAGGATCTCCATAGAGGGTGTGGTTCGTGGCATCTTGGATGCGGACGTCAAACAATTCGCCCGTCAATCGCTCCTTGTCGCCTTCAAAAATCACGATCTTGTTCGTGCGCGTGCGTCCGCTCAACCGCTCTGCGTTCCTCTTGCTCGGCCCCTCACAAAGCACCTGCGCTGTCTGACCAACCATCGCGGCATTCTTCTTCGCGGAGATGGCGTCGATGACCTTCAGGAGGTCCTGGTTTCGCTCCTCCTTCACCCGTTCGGGCAGTTGCATCGATTCCTCCATCTCGGCCGCAGGTGTATCCTTTCGCCTCGAGTAACGGAAAATGAACGCCTGGTCGAACTCCACCCGTTCGCACAAGGCCCGCGTTTCGGCGTAGTCCCCATCCGTTTCTCCCGGAAAGCCCACAATGATATCGGTGGAGATCGCGATCCCCGGCTTGGCCTCGCGAATACGGGCGCACAATTCCTCGAACTTCGCAGCCTTGTAAGGGCGGTGCATGGCCTTCAGGATCCGGTCACATCCGCTTTGAAGCGGAAGATGCACGTGTTCTGCAAGCTTGGGCAGGTAGGTGAAGGCCTCGATCAGGTCCGCCTTGTAGCCCACCGGATGCGGAGACGTGAAACGAATGCGCTCAATGCCAGCGACTTCGCTGACCGCCTCGAGCAATTGTACGAAAGGACTCTTCCCATCGACCTTCGGGAATTCATGCCTTCCATACAAATTCACGATCTGACCTAACAAGGTCACTTCCTTCACTCCTCGACCGGCAAGTCGCGACACTTCCTCGATAATTTCCGGGATCGGCCGCGCCCGTTCGCCGCCCCGCGTGTAGGGCACAATGCAGAACGTGCACTTCATGTTGCAGCCCTGCATGATCGAAACGAAGGCCGATGCCTGCTTCTCCTTCAGGGCGTGATCGCGAATCGTGTTTTGCGACTCGGCCTCTTCCTCGGTATCGACAATTGAAAACCGAGGGTCATCCATCCTTCGCGCCGTCTTCGCCTTGAGAATTGAGTCCACGTGCTCCGCCACCTTGTGGTACTTCTGCGTCCCGGCCACGAGGTCGAGGTGGGGCACTTTCTCCAGCAACTCCGCACCACGACTCTGCGCCATGCACCCGAGAAACCCGTATACCGTGTTGGGATTTCGCGACCGGTGCCTTACCGCCGACGACATTCGACCCAACGCTTTCTGCTCCGCCTGGTCACGGACGCTGCACGTGTTGATCAAGACGACATCCGCCTCGTCCTCCACCGCCGTCATCGTGTAACCACGCTCAACGAACATGCGCGCGACCTGCTCGGAGTCGCGCTCATTCATTTGGCAGCCGTATGTCTTGATAAAAACTCGGGGCATTCCTTCTCAGCAAGGGCCGTTGAAAGCGAGCGTGGATTATAATGCCTCCACGGGGCGGAGAAAGCGGTTTTTTGACCGCCGGCTCCCCCCTCAACAAAGAAGACTTCTCAATTCCCGGAGTAGGAATAGCTGCGGATGAAGAGCTTGATATCCCGCACGCTTCGGATGAACCGCTCGATCCCTTCCTCGGGATCGGCAAGCAGCACCTGTGCGGGAATCACCAATTTCCACTCGGAATTCCACACCGAACGACCGATCAAACGCTCATTCGTGAACTCGTCGGCAAGTGGCTGCGAAAACAACTCAGTCTCATCGAAAGCACGGAAAGCCTGATGCTTGCGCGGAGTGAAAAACGTCTCCGTGAGGCTCGACGAACTCGTCAAACTCGCGCTCTGGTCAAAACCGTCGCCTCCAATATCAAAGGGCAGAGGCATGGCGTGGTCGTGCACCTGCCAACTCCGCACGACGCTCTCTGTCCCGTTCAACGGCGGCGTCCGCATGCTCTCCACTCCCGCCGGGAGAATATAAACATAAGGGGTGGCACTCAAGGCATCAGGGTGATTGTGATTCGGTGGCTCCGGTGTGCCAAAATTGCAGACCACACAGGGGTCAATGCCCTTGTAGCCATCGAAGGCGATGCCCACCGATTGAATCTTTGTCGCGAAACTCGATGAGGAAAACGCGGAGTCCCCCGCCACCAACTCGTTGCCAAAGAAGTTTTTCCCGGACTCAATGAGGGTTCGGAAAGGAATGACAAAACCTGGTAGTGGCAGGTCGTCAGGATTATCCGCCGGCAGCGCATGAGCCGCAATTGCAGCATCCCCGCGGAGGTCCGCCACGAGCGTCGCTCGCAAGGCATCCTGCCAAGCCGTGTGACTTTCCTCAGAGCCGTCTTCGAGATAGGGCAATTGAAACAACTCACGCCGAAGACTGAAGAGGGTCCCATACTGATCGGGATTGTTGATGCCGAGTCGCCCTTTCAGGACATCCCAATCCGCCTCCATTTGCGCCAAAAGGCTCGACAACCCCGGATCGCCCTCCCCGGAACCCGCGAAGAGCGGTTCTCCCTCCGCACTCACTAGCCCAAGCGCCCGAGTCTCGGCAATTTTTGCGAGGAATCCGCGGCCATCCGGGGTGTCGAGTAAACCTGTTTCATAGTCATAAGCCTTCGCCGCGAGGTAAGCGTAGCGTGCAGCCTGGTCGAAGAGGATCTTGTACTGCTCCAGTGACTCCGTGCGGAAGGCCCGAAAGGCCACGTCACGAACCCGCGCGCCCTGGATCACTGCCGCGGCGCGCTTGCGGAAGGTTTCCCGCTCAGCCTGAACCGTATCTCCATCGAAAATAACACTATAATAGCTCTCAAGCGCACGCTGGAATTCAATCCGGGCGAGATCGGTATCACGGACCGAGCTGAAGACACCGAGGTAGCTACTCCGCAAGGCCTCGATAGCCGTCCGCGTCGAGCTCGCACGGCTGAGTGCCTTGATCCCTTCATCTTTGGCCAACTCTGCAATATCCAATCCTAGACTCGTAAAATACTGAGTGGTCTTGTTCGCGATTTCGAAGGAACTCAGGGTCGTGTTGGCGGCCGTCTTAGAAGCAATCAATGACCCCGCCGCCACCGAGGTCAGATCGTTGGAGAACCCGGATACATCCGGCATCGCCGCGATGACGCTGGACAGAATCTCGTCCGACGTCTTCTCCGTGTTGTTGAGAACCTCATTGGCAAGGTCGATTCCTCCGAGAACTTTCTCGATGGTCAATTTTGTCGTCGCAAACGTCGCCTCAAGCCTTGTGCTCAAATTGATTCCCCGGACATCCTCGCGAAAACGAATGATCTCACGCTCAAAGGACGCCCTCGCTGACTGCAGTGATCGCAGCTTGAGATAGAGATTCTCCTTGGCCGTGAGTATCTCTGCCAGTGCTCGCTGAACTTCGCCTGTCGAATTGCGCCGACCAAGAGAGTCATCTGCGATCTGATAGGGACCGTCGTTTAGATTCAGATCATAACTCATTGTCGGACTCGCAATGCAGCCATCGGCGAGATCTTCCGCTTGACCGGTCGAGGCATCGAAGCCGACAATCGCTTGAGTATAGAAATCCTGCCTGACGGGCAACTCGAAGGTCCTTGTCGACTCAACACCCGCGCCGAAGACCACCTCGCGATCATAAACGTAGGGCCGGGTGATATACATGAAGCGGAAAAAATCCGGTCCGGCATAAGCCTGGGGATAGGTTCTTCCCGGTCCGATATCGCCGGCATACGGTTGGCCGTAGATGTCCAAAAGCCGGTTCTCCAACGCAATCTCTTCCTGTGCCACTGTGAAACTATAGTCGTCGGCCTGATTCTCGATGCTTCGCAAAAGATTATTGGTGGCAATCGTCCTTTCATGCGCCTCGCTCGCGTTCTTCAAGGCTGCCTTGGCACGATCCAGAATCTGATCGAAGTGAGATGAGCCTTCCTCAAGTTCTGCCGGCGACAGATCGAACATGAGGCTATTCTCGGCCAACCCCAGCGCGTTGGTTCTCCGATTCGCCGCATCCATGTGCCCTTGTATCTCTGCTCCCAATGTCGTCAGTTCTGTTAGTTCAGGGACGCTCTGGCGATCGATCTTCTGCAAGCCCTCGTTGATGGCGTCCTCCTCCGGCAGAAGTGCATTCACCATCACCCAATGCAGGTAATTCCCTTGCGCAGACCGCGTGGCCCAATCTTCTGTCCCCCAGTTTTCCTCCGAATCCCGCAATTCACTCCATCCCGCACTCGGGTCATTGGTAAGTTTCCGTCGCTCAAGATCGACGATTCTCGAAGCCGACCTACCCAATGCCACCGCCGCACTCGCAAGGCGTCGCTCGTCCTGATAATCGACTGTCACCGGCTGCCCAAGAATGTTGACGGCCTCGACCCGCGGCGTCCATGTGAATTCCCCGTCGCTGAGAAGGCGGTAATAGTTCTTCAGTGCCGTCAGATAGTGCCCGTAGG
>JBCDLR010000224.1:0-6949 GCA_038745205.1 Verrucomicrobiota bacterium | reverse complement strand
GGCATCTCCCCCAACCGGAGTTCGAGATCATCCCGGTGCGGACCCACCGTCGTTTGCCGCCGGCGACCCTCTTCCTCGCGCGCCTCGTCGAACGCAGTGCCCAAATCAACGTCCCCCGCGCCGCTCGCGTAGCGCAATCCGACCGGTTCGCATTCCCCCAAACTGATTTGCCGATAGGCCGCATCCGACAGCGGTTGCAGAACAGACGTCAGATCGGCACGCTGATCAGTCAGCGTAGTGCCATGCCGAATCAGGAGCTCGGTGTAGGCATCGATGGCTTTCCAATCCGGTCTCGCATCGCGCTTCAATAGAAAATTCCGTGCCCGAAGCGCCCGATCGTAATTGCGCAATGCCTCACCATATCCAGCGTGAAGCTGACTGGCCGCAAAATCGAGAAATCGACGACGAGTCTCACCGCCACCACGCACCAATTCCAAATCGGTGTTCCCCATCCAAACGACCAGCCCACTCGACGCGAGATACTCCGACCGTTTCCGGCACACACTCCCGTCCACGGCCAGGCGCTTTCTCGTTCCCACCGACGAATACTGAAGCACCACTCCGTTGCAGTCGCCTTCAACGAAGAATCCGCCGGTCCCCGCGCGCACGTAGTGATCCGACTTGGTTGCCCGCTGACTCTGAAGTCTAAGCAGGACGCAAACCGCCTCAAGAATCGACGTCTTCCCCTGCGCATTCCGCCCGACAAACGCACTGGCCCGCGTGTCGAGATTGAGTTCCAGCGACTCGAAGCAACGAAAATCGCGGAGGTTGAGACGGGTGAGCATCGCCATCCTCGATGCCTAGGTTGTCCATCGCACCAGGTGGCGCGGGCGGTCGACGGATTGCTTCAACAGGAGACGCTTGCGGGCTTCCACCAGGGGGTCGTAGGCAGTGGCATTTTTCACGGAGATCAATTGATGTGGGCCAAATCCAGCATTCTGCAAGTGTTTCGAGAAGAGATGTGCCTCCGACCTTCCACCGCCGACGCTGGGAGGAACCGCATACCAATGATCGCCCTGCCGGATCAAGTAGCGGGCGCTGGTGAAGAGGTCGAAAAACTGGTCCAAGGTTCCGATGAATTGACGCTGCTGATCAAGCTCATCAACGAGCAACTCGACCTGAAGGCGCTTCCCGGCCTGTCGAACCTTGATCGATGATTTCGAAAGTTCTGCGGGCAGCTTTCCGCTTTCTCTGAGCACCCGCAGGACGGCTCGAGCCACGGCCCGCAGACGTTGGCGAAGGAGCAGCGAACCGGCCCACCGCAGCGGCGCCCACCGGCTCTCTTGCAGGAGCATCGTAAATTTGGATCGTAACTCCCGTTTTGGAATCTCAAGGCTTGTCACCCGGCGGAGAAAACGATTGGACGCCTGCGGCGGAAGTGCCCTGTCCCAGGCCAACTTTACCCCCACACGGTCTTCAGCGCGCTGGAACATCACGCGGGTCAATTCGACCGGACTGGGATTTTCCGAAAGGGTCAATCGCTTCATACCACTTTCGATCCTCACCGTGTCAACGTCGCTCTCGTTGTGACTAATCCCGTAGAAGGCCGTGAAGCGTCTCCGCAAACGCTGGAGATCCCCGCGATCGTCCGTGTTGCGGATCAGTCCGGCTGGAATAGTGACGAGATGCCAGATATTGGTAATTTTGTCAGGGTTTTTCGAATCAATCCGGATGGCCCGTCCCCGCATTTGATTTGACGTCACGAATGAGCCGATGACCGAAGCCAGCACCAGCGTATTGAGGCCAGGCACGTCCCACCCTTCTCCCAACAGGGAGCCGGTCCCAACCAGACAGTTCACAACGCCCTCTTCAAACAACTCCGTCACTGCCTGGACGAGGAGGTGCGCCTGGGCTTCCGGAATGGCAATCTCGACAAATGTCGGGACATGCTCCAGCGCGCTTGCCACTTCTTCGTCGGGCGAGACACCCCGCGCCCATAAATGGGATTCGAGAGGACCCACCGCCTCCCGTGGCAGGACGACAACCGAACCAGTGAGCAATCCAACGCGCAATCCGGGCCTCGCCATCCTCCGCAAGAGCTCAAACGCCGGAACGGCCCCCAGCTTCTCCAGCGGAGCCTCCAAGCCCGCGGCGGAACTGGGAAAGGCTTCTCGTCGAATGTAGTCCGTAAGAACCGCCGCCCGCAGCCTCGATTCTCCCAGAGAGGCGAGTTCATGCTCCACTATCTCGGAAATGCCATCGAGCTTTCCCGCACTGTGACGCAGGAGTTTGGCCCCACGGTCATTCAGGTAAAGGTTCACTTTTCGCCGCTCAGTGGCGCCGACGTGATGCAACCTTCCCGCCAACTTCTCGATCTCGCGGGCAATGAAGCCTGGCTCTTCCTCTTCCCCAGGCTCGAAAAGGTCCCGGTAGTCAAAAAGCAGTCCCTGCAGAAGGATCTCTGCCCAGCTCTTTGAAAAGTCAGGCAACTCATCCGGCTCGAAACCAAGGGCAAGTCGAACACACTCCGGCAATCTTCCGGCCGTCACCCGGCAAAAAACCAGCAGCGCGACGAAGAAGTCGAGTCCCTCCCGCAACTCGGCAGTGGGCCGTTCCTCCAAGGGCGCGAATTCGATCCATCCTTCGAAATCCGCCAATGCTTCCGCGAACTCGACATGCAACTGGATATCCCCGACGACCGCATCCACTCCGCGATCAAACCGGTCCAGCAGTTCCTGCTCCCCTGTCCTCAAGGCGCTGAAGTGGATGTAATCCTGGTGCGGACAGAGATTCCCCTCCGCAACCAATTCCGGCACTCCAACTTCTTCATCGACCTCGCCACAGAACGTTCGATAGCGGTTCCACTCCGCTTGCGGGACGTCGATAGGTGGAGTCGCGGTCAAGGAAAGAACGTAAACCCCGGGAAGACATTCCTTGAGCTGCTGCAGACACTCCCACCAGAAGGCGCGGAGATGATGGGCCTCATCGACGGCAAGCACTCCCACCCCTACTGCCTTCATCGCCGCGAGTAGTTGGGAGAATCTCTCTTTCTTGAACTCTGAGGCGAGCGCCTGGTAGGTCGACAGGGTGAGGGGCTGCGGACTGGCCAAGGAGCGTCCGACTTCATCCTCGACCTCACCTCGGCACTCCGAGAGAAAATCAGCAGCGAGCCTTTGCCCCCACTGCTCGCGAATCGTGATGGTGGGAGAGAGAACGAGGGCCGGGCGCGCGAGGCGTCGAATGATCTCCAATCCCAGAACCGTCTTGCCCGCGCCAGGTGCGGCGACGAGATGAAAATGACCGTCCTCAAGATGCCGCTCGAGGGAATCGAGAACCCGCTGCTGGTAAGGTCGCCAAGTTCCCGAGAAATGCATTCTCCGGAAAATCTCCGCTGATGGTTGGCGCCCTGCAGTCAGTAGAAGAGGAATCTCGGCGAGTCGGCAAGCTAGGCAAACGTCTTCCGTCCCTTGGCCCAGTGGGTGCGCGGGACATCTTCACAGACCGTGTAGATTTGCCCCTCGGGAATTCCAGTCTCCCGGGAGACGAACTCCGCGAAGCAGGCGGCGAGGTCAGGGATGGCTTCATCGGAGAGGCCAAGGGTCTTGAATTCAACCCAAGCGGCCGGAGCCCCCTTCACGCCAAGTTCGACCCGGTTCGCGGAGCGGATGACCGTGATGAGGTATTCCTCGGATTTACCGAGGATGTCCTTGACGGCCATTCCCGCCTCTTCAATAACGCGATTTTCGACGTCTGGTGCTAGAGCCTGTGAGGTGGTGAGAGAAAAGTAGGGCATGAGTCTCTTACGAGGTTGATTTTCGATTTCCGATTAGGGGAATCCGCTCTCTATTGGGCGCAGATGGCTGAGAAATTCAAGACCCTGCCGGGATTTCGCGACTTTTTCCCCGAAGTTTGCGCGGAGCGCAACTACGTTTTTCAGGCCTGGAGGGAAGTTGCACGCCGTTACGGTTTTCACGAATACGAAGGCCCGCTTCTCGAGCCTACGGACCTCTACAAGAAGAAAAGCGGCGATGAAATTGTCAGCCAACTCTTCCACTTCATCGACAAGGGAGAGCGTGAGGTCACCTTGCGACCGGAGTTGACCCCGACACTCGCCCGCATGGCGGCAGCCCGGCAAAGGGACTACAAGAAACCGCTGCGGTGGTTTTCCATCGGTCGTTTCTTCCGCTACGAAAAGCAGCAACGGGGCCGCCTCCGCGAGTTTTACCAGTGGAACGTCGATATTCTCGGCGAGGAAAGCCCGGCGGCGGACGCGGAACTGGTCGCGCTGGCCATCGACACGATGCGGGAGTTGGGATTCACCAGCGACGACTTCTGCATCCGCCTGAGCAATCGCGATATCTGGCTCGATTTCCTCGATGTAGGAAACGTGGAATCCGGCATGGCGCCGGACTTTCTGCAGATCATCGACAAGATGGAACGGGAAAAGCCCGAGGCCACTGCCTCAAAGCTGGAGGCGCTGGGAACTTCCCGGACCGCCGTCGACGCCTTCATCGAGGAAACGACAAGGAACGGCCATCCCCTGCTGGAACCTGTCATCAACGATCTCGCCTCTCGAGGGATGGGGGATTTTGTCAGGATCGATCTCTCGATCGTCCGCGGCCTCGCCTATTACACGGGAACAGTCTTCGAGGTCTTCGATGTCGCGGCCAACATGCGAGCCGTCGCCGGTGGTGGTCGATACGACCAACTGGTGGGCATGCTCTCGGGCGGCGGCGCCGACATTCCTGCCAGCGGATTCGCCATGGGAGACGTGGTTATCACCGACTTCGTGAAAACAATCCCGCAACCGAATAGCCAGTTGCTGGACTGGATCGCCGACGCCGGCTCGATCGATGTCTTCGTCGTCATCGCCGATGAAGACCATCGGAATGACGCGCTCGGGCTCGTGCAGCGCCTGCGGCAATCCGGCCGGCGGGTCGACTTTCCCCTTCAGCCAGCGAAGGTCGGAAAGCAATTCCAGTCCGCCGAGCACTTCAAGGCCAAGGCGGCAGTGGTCATCGGCAGTGAATTCCCGGCGGTCAAGGTCAAGAATCTCAGGACGCGGGACGAAACGGAAACGGATACCGGAGGCGTCCCCGGAGCGGTGGCGCAAATCCTCGCCGAGAGCACGCCGGGACCGTTGCTGGCATAATTCGCGCTTGAGTCGTGTCACGGGAGACCGACCATTACCGCTTCCATGAATCTCGATTGGCTCAGCACGCTCCCCGTAAGGGAATACTCTTCCGGCGAAGAAATTATCCGACAGGAAACGTGTCTCAAGGAGTTGTACTTCCTCCGCACCGGCCAGGTGGAGGTGACAAAGGGCGACACCCGGGTCACTCTCATCAAGACGCCAGGCAGCGTACTGGGAGAGATTTCCCTCATGCTGAATATCGACACGACGGCCACCGTGCGCGCGGCCACGAGCGCCTCCTGCTTTGTGGCGAGCAATCCGTTTGAATTCCTCAAGTCCAACCCGGAAGTGCACATGCAGGTTTCCCGGGCGCTCGCTTTCCGCCTCAATGCAGCGACCACCTACCTCGTTGATGTGAAGGACCAGTTGAAGGACTGCTCCGATCATGTCGGCATGGTCGACGGTGTTATCGACGCGCTCGTTCACCGGGATCTGAAAAAGAAGGTCCCGGTCTAGTTCGCAAAGGAATCGTCCTCGCATCCTTCCATTCCGCACCAGCGGACCTGCCCGCCCTCGGTTTCGATTTCAATGGTCGCAGGCACGTCCCCGGTTTGTCGGCCGCTATTCGTCACCACGGTTCCCCCCAGGCGATCGATCCAAGCTCCCTCCGGGGGATAGTACGGCGCGTTGTGGACATGGCCTGTCAGGACAAGATTCGGAAGATAGTCTTCAATCCACTCGACCAACGTTGAGTCTCCCAGGTCACGCTTCCCGCTCCAACTTGTCTTTGTCCCTTTCGGCGGAGCGTGGTGCACCCAAATCTCGACCTTTTCGCCCCGGCTTTTCGCCATCTCCTCCAACCAAGTGGCCACCCTTCCCTTTTCCTCCTCACTTTCCCACCAAGGCAGGGCCAGGATGCGGAAGCCATGACCGTCGAAGCACTCCAAGTCCACGCTCAAACCCGTCACGTCCAGGTCCTCAAGCCACTCCGAGGTTCGCGTCCCGTCGCCCTCATCCACGAGATCGTGATTCCCGGAACACACGACCATGGGAGTTACGCTGCAGATTTTCCGGAAATACTGTTCCAGGACTGCCGCCTGGGTGTCGGAATCGACATAGGACCCCAGTTCCATCAGGTCCCCGGCGATGACGATGAGTTCGTAGCGAGGTGCGTTCCGAACCAACCAGTCGAATTGCTTCAGACTGTAATGAAGGTCGGAAACGGAAAGAATCTTCATGCCCGGCAGACAAACACGCGACACGAGGACAGCACGGCACCCGGTCCCGCAACCTTCAATTGCCCGGGGCTATGATCCTTTCGTCTTTTCCAGCGACTCCGCGCGTGCTTCGTCCTCGTTCCCCACAACCTCATCCGCGTCATGGAACTTCATACCGATGCGCTTACTCACACCGAACTCCTCCATGGTCACCCCGTAGAGCACGTCGCAGCGGTGCATGGTCCGGCGGTTGTGCGTGACGATGACGAACTGGCTGTCGCGAATGAAGTTCTCCAGCATCCCGAGAAAGCGGCCGATATTCGCATCGTCAAGTGGTGCGTCCAGCTCATCGAGGACACAGAATGGACTTGGCTTCACCATGTAAATGGAGAAAAGGAGTGCGACGGCCGTCATGCTGCGCTCACCACCTGAAAGCAGAGTGATCGACTGCAACTTCTTTCCGGGAGGCTTGGCGATGACATCGATTCCGCTTTCAAGCGGGTCCTCGTCATCGACCAGCACGAGGTCAGCGCGCCCCTTTTCACCGAAGAGTTGCCGGAAGGTCTGCTTGAAGTTCACGCGCACCTGCTCAAACGTCGATGCGAACATCTCCTTCGTTTCACGATTGATCTTCGCGATGATGCGGTGGAGTTCCTCT
>JBCDLR010000223.1:0-6955 GCA_038745205.1 Verrucomicrobiota bacterium | reverse complement strand
GTCCGTCGGTCTCGTGACCGCGGCTGGCACCATCGCCTTCAAATCGCTGACGCGGATTCCCACTCCGGCGGAGCTTCTGGACAAGAAAGGATACCTTCTCACGAAGGAATCTCTCTTCCGCGCCGTCGAGGAGGATGACGCCGAGGCACTGGACCTGATGGCGAAGTCCGCCTTCGACTTTCGCGTCACCGATCCCCGCGGACGAACCCCGCTCATCTCCGCGATTGATGGCAACAAGACAAGTGCCACCGATTTCTTTATCGCGGAAACTCTCGACCTCGATGCCACCGATGACAACAACCGCAGCCCCATTTCCATCGCCGTCGATCAAGGCAACGACGAACTCATCGACAATCTGCTCGAACACGGCGCGCGCCTGAATGCGAGTACGGGAAAGACAACTCCGCTTCTCGTCACCGCCGCCATGGCAGGTGATCTCCAACTCTTGGAAATGCTCTACGAAAGCGGTTCTACGTTGGGCTTGAACGAGGCGCTCGCGGAATCGGTAAACCGGAAAAACCGGGACGCCATGGAGTTCCTCCTTCGTCAGGGAGCGAACCCAAACTACTTTCGGGACGGTGCGCCTCTTCTCCACCATGCGGTCCGCGCCGACTCGCTCGTCCTCACAAAAATCCTCCTCACTTACGGCGCGAAGATCGACCACCGCGCCGAAGACGGCACGACTTCGCTGGAAATCCCGCTCGACACTAACAACCCCACAATCACCCGCGCCCTCCTCAAGCTCGGCGCCGACGCCAACCTCCCGGATAGCCAGAAAAAACTCCCGCTCTTTGTCGCGCTCGAGCGCAAAGACCACGACCTCGCCACCACGCTTCTCGCCCACGGGGCCAATCACTCGGCCACTGACCGCGAGGGGTTTTCACCTCTGGGGCGCTCGTTCGCAAACGCCGACCGCAAGATGTCGGTACTCCTCCTCGACGCCGGCGCGAGTTCCAACGCGCCCTGCTACGGGCACCTGACCCCGCTCGAGTATGCTTTCGACAAAAACGACGTCGAAACCGCCGCCTTCCTCCTCAAACGCGGCACTGTCCCCCATCCATCACTCTTCCTCGACGCCATCGATGCTGGCGCGCAAAATATCGCGAAGCTTCTCCTCGAGCACGGCGCCGACGTCAACGAACTCAACAAAAACGGCGACACTCCCCTCCTCCATTGCATCAAGCGAGGCGACGACGCCATGGTCGATTTCCTCATCTGGAACGGCGCCGACCTGCAACGCACCGGCGCGGAAGGGCAGGAACCGATCGTCATCGCTGTCGCGGCGCGGCGTCCAACTTTGATCCAGAAACTCATCGACCACGGCGCTGACCCTAACGTGAAACTAATTTCGCCCGCGAGCACCGCCTTCCGCGAGTTCGTCGATAGCCGCACAGTTTCCTGGTATCTCTCGCGGGACTCGCGATTCACGCCCTTGATGGTCGCGGCCGGGCTTGGTGATCCGGACACCTTGCGCGTGTTGCTGAAGAACGGCGCGCGCACCGTGGACTACACCCGCCGATGGAAGCGCTACCCCATCAGCTTTGCCTCCGAAGCGAAAAGCATCGTTGCGCAACAAATCATCGTCGGCGCCGACCC
The DNA here is from genome assembly GCA_038745205.1 of Verrucomicrobiota bacterium. Classification (GTDB taxonomy): domain Bacteria; phylum Verrucomicrobiota; class Verrucomicrobiia; order Verrucomicrobiales; family DEV007; genus JBCCWV01. The sequence continues at coordinate 5,359 of JBCDLR010000223.1, read as the reverse complement.
CGCCGAACAGGACAAAAGCCGCCACGTCATCATCGACCTCTCCGCCCAACGCGCGCGTCTTTATGTCGATGGCGTCGTCACCGTTTCGAGCAACGTCTCCACCGGCAAGCGCGGTTACCGAACCCCGCCCGGCGAATACGTCATCACGCACAAACACCGGCATTGGAACTCGACGATCTACGGCAGTTCGATGCCCTATTTCATGCGCCTCAGTTGCGGCAGCTTCGGCATGCACGTCGGGAATTGCCCAGGCTACCCGGCGAGCCATGGTTGCATTCGCATGCCGTGGAGCGGCGCGAAAAACATGTGGGCGAACGCGCCGCTCGGGACGCACGTCTCGATCATACCCTGATAAATTTGATAACTTCTTTTGCTTTCGCCACGGGAAAACTACGCTCTGTTCTTTTGAACCCATGCTGGCTCAACCCCGGTGAAAACAATGGGCTCGCTCCTCCCAACCACTGATGCTCCATCCCAAATTTCTCGCACTCCTTGCGGCAGTTGTCCTCGTTCCCGGCTTCTCGCACGCCATGCTCACGCTCACCGTCCAGCCTGATGAGAGCGGGAACTGGGTGTTTCGCCTGACCGGCTCTCATACCGGCGAGGGACTGAGCTACGGGAACAATCGACGTCAAGGCAGCGTCTTCAACTACCTGAACGGCGGGGAATACGGCATCCGCCGCGTTGACCGCGTCTCTGGTCTCACGATTTCAGGGCACTCTCTCCTCCCTGTCGTCGGTGCCCTCGATGTCCGAGGTGACAACATCGTCGAGGGTGATGGAACTTTGCTGGGTCTTACCGTCCGGGAGAATGGTGTCTCCATCTTCCTTCATCGGAATTTTGGGAACTCCATCGACGACCTCTCCGGCCATCAGTTCGACAATACCCTCGTTGTCGATCCCCTCCTGCCCGGCGCTTTCCCGTTCTTCTTCGCCGAAGGGGAACACGGCACGACCGCCGCGGGATTCTCCATGGTGGTCAGCCAGTCTTCGACCAGTATCCCTGAACCCTCGACCGCATTCTTTGCGATCCTGGGCCTCACTCTCCTCGCCCGCCGCCGACACTAGCACCGCGGGTCGCCGTCAGTTTTCGCGTCTTCGGCGCGAGCGCGAGGAGCCGAGAAAAAGCAGGGTCGAGGAAAGACCGAGGAGCACCGGGGAGACTTCCGGAATGGAGATCGTCGTCGTCGGGACCGTAAAGGGCACGTCCCCACCGAAGAAAAACGTACGCGAATCGGTTCCCCCGTTCGCGCCAACATTGAGTTCCATCTCAAACCCGGTGGTGTTGTAGAATTCGAAGAGAACCACCTTTTCCTGCTGCGCCGAAGTCGGCGCACTGACATCCGTCGGGTTGTCGGTTTCATTGCCGGTGACCGTCGAGGAGAAGATCGGCTGCTCCGGGTTGGTTGCATCAATCGCAATGTTGGTTGCGGCCGCATAAGTGAAGGTTCCCGAGGTGCCCGTCGATTCGATGAATTGCGCGGACTCGGTGACCACTCCCGACGCAGACTGGTCGAAGTCCCAGAGAGAAAACGTCGCACATGGAAGCACGACAGGATTCCCCGTGACCTGATCGACGAAGGTGAAGGTGAAACGAACGCCGGTCGCGCGCTGAACCTTGATCCGGGTGAGCCCTGCGGGGACGTCCTGACCCTCATTCGGCCCGCCCGGAGGAACGGGACCGTTTCGATTCAACGGTCCGTCACCAGGAGTGTAGGTCGACCCCGGGGAAACGACGGCCACCATATCGATGGCCGAACCGCTATTCGTCGTGATGCCTGCCCAACGAATCTCGCCGGTGCCGTCGAGCGGATTGATCGAGTCCGAAAAAACGCTTCCCGCGAAATTGAAGATGTTAGCCGCTCCCAGATAATTAGGATGGATGAAATAGGTGGCCGCCAGCAGGATGAGAATCCGTGTCATCGCGCTCCCTATATGAGATTCGAAGGCGCGGTTCAAAGATCGATTAAGAATACCGATATTAAGCAAAACGATATAGTCTTGGCATTGATAGCGAGATGCGGACCGGACGCGGCGGAACCTTCAAGGACTCGCCGGTCCTCCGATTTCGCTGAATCCACCGGGAGCAATTCACTCCTTGTCCAAAACCCATTCTTCGGCCATACAAGGGCAGTCGAGTCGACGCATGGAATCCCGTGAAAACCGGGAACAGTTTGCGCTGCCGTAACTGGATACGAGTCCCAAAAATGCCAATCTCCGCCTCCGGCGGGGGTGAAGGTCGGGGCAAGGATTCCGGATCATCCGGAGTAAGCCAGGAGTCAGAACACTTGCCCGATTCGTCCCTATTCGCCCGGCTCCTGCCGGACGCGAAAAACCTTCCTCGCACAAAGGAAGAATAGGAGACGATCCCTCGTCTCCGTGAACCCTAACAAGGAGACCTAATGAAAAAACACATCGCCGCCATCGCGGCCTTTATTACCGGAGTTACCGCCTCTCAGGCGGCCATCTCCATGGCCGACGACGTCCTCTTCGTTGTCGGAAACGGCGCCAACCGCGCCACGCTGGTCATTGACTTCAATGACGGAACCACCACTGAAAGCTTCGCCTGGGGCTATCGCTGGGACGGCATCGCCTCCGGCGCAGACATGATCCTCGCCGTCGTCGGCGCCGATCCGAATCTCTCGATGTCGTCGTTTGGCGATGGCGCGTCGGGATTCTTCATTTCGGATCTCAGCTTCTTCGACGGCACGACCAACCATAGTGAAGCCGGTGGCACCTTCTTCACATTCCCCGACGACTTCGTTTCCTGGGGATACTATCTGGCAGGAGGAACTGCAGGAGACAGCAATGGAGACGATCCCGGCGGAATACCGACACCTGTTCCCAACGGGGGCAATGCCCTCCCGGGAACTTGGACCAGTTCGCCAACGGGAGCCTCGCTCGACAGCTTTGGCGTCACCGGCCGCATCCTCGATGACGGCGCGTGGGACGCGTGGAGCTTCGGGCAGAATGACAATGACTTCTTCGCTACCCACCTCACACCGCCCGGTCCCGAAGCGCCGACGGCGGCAGCGATTCCCGAGCCATCGGCTATCGGATTTGTCGGTCTAGGTGTTGCGGCCCTTCTTTGCAGGAGACGCCGGGTTCATTGATCACTGACCCTTCGCGCGGCGGTCAAGGAACACCTTGGCCGCCCCTTTCATTCGCGAAAGGACGTAATACACCGTCTGGCTGCGCAGGCGGACCAATTCCGCGCCAATCACGCGTGGCACGAAGTCGTCGGGTGTCGCGAGAATGACATCGAGCCTTTCGCCGTTGAGGCCTTTGCAGAGGATGGAGGTCATGGCCCGCGTGAGCGTTTGTACCTTCGGACCCAGTGAAACCTTGAAATCCGCCGCATCGGCCTCGCCGACGTTGAGGTGGATCCCCACGGTATCGGTGCATTCCTCATCCTTGCGAACATCCTCGAGATCGAACTCCTCGCCTTCGGCCGGGCCACAATTCGCGCTGTTTTCCGCGTAGTTGATCAACATTTCGCGACGCTCCGGCTCGGGGAGCGACTCGAAGAGATCGACGATGGATTGGAGATTGTCGGGATAAGCCATCGGTCGATGCATTACGACGAAGTTCCGCGGCGGGCAACTCCATCGCTCAAAGGAATCGCTCCACAAACGCAGGCACGATCTCCGCCGCCCGCCCGTGGATGCATTCGCGAAAGGCGCTTGCGGTCGTCGAAGGTTCAAGATTGAGTTCCACCGTCCGCGCCCCCGTCCGGTTCGCGGCATCGACAAAACCCGCCGCCGGGTAGACGTTCCCGGAGGTGCCGATGGACACGAAAAGTGTGCAGGCATCGAGCGCCCAGAAGATCTCCTCCATGTGCAGCGGCATTTCCCCGAACCACACCACCGCCGGGCGCATGCCGCCACCCTGCCCGCACTTTTCGCAGACGGTTTCCGTTGAAATCTCACCCGCCTCCGGGCGGTCGTGGTCACAAAATTCGCACTTCACCCGCTTCAACTCACCGTGCATGTGGCGCAGTTTCCCCGAACCAGCCCGCTCGTGAAGATCATCGACATTCTGGGTCACGAGCAGGAAATCCGGGGTCGCCTTTTCCCATTCAACCAACGCACGGTGCGCGTCATTCGGCTCCGCATCCCGAAGTTGAAGTCGGCGTGAGTTGTAGAAGCGGTGGACCATCGCGGGATCAGAAACAAATGCCTCGGGCGTGGCCACTTCCTCCGGCCGGCGCCCTTCCCACAAGCCACCCGCATCGCGAAAGGTCGCCAAGCCCGAGTCGGCCGATATCCCCGCCCCGGTCAAGACCACCACGCGCTCACTCATGGAGAAACTGGTATCTTTTCCGCCCGCGGGCGGCAGCAACTAGGGCTTCTCAATCGGCGAACGCACCATGTTGCCCCATTCGGTCCAACTCCCGTCGTAATTGCGCACGTTCTTGTATCCTAACAAATACTTCAAGACGAACCAGGTGTGGCTTGAACGCTCCCCGATGCGGCAGTAGGCGACGATGTCGTCTGCGTCGCCGAAGCCGAGTCCTTCGGTGTAGATTTCCCGCAATTCCTCGACGGGCTTGAAAGTTCCGTCCGCCTCTACCGCCGTCGCCCATGGGCAACTCTTCGCGCCGGGAATGTGACCACCACGGAGGACCCCTTCCTGCGGATACTCCGGCATGTGCGTGCGTTCGCCGGAAAACTCGGCAGGAGAACGGACGTCAACCATCGGCTTGCCCGCCTGCATGTGCTCGAGGGTCTCCTGGTAGAAGGCGCGGTTGGTCTCGTCGTCCCGCGAAGCCGGCAAAGGATAACCAGTCGCTGGATAACTCGGAATCTCCTTCGTCAGCTCCCGGCCCTCGGACTCCCACTTGTCCCGTCCGCCGTCCATGATCTTCACCTTGTCGTGACCGAAAAGGCCAAAAACCCAGAGGGCATAACAAGCCCACCAATTTGACTTGTCCCCGTAAAAAATGACCGTCGTCTCCGGAGTAATGCCGTTCTCGGAGCAGAGGCGGACGAAACCTTCGGGACCCACGTAATCGCGGACCAGTTCGTCATTCAGGTCCCGGCGCCAGTCAATGTGCACCGCCCCCGGGACATGACCCAGATCGTAAAGAAGAATGTCCTCGTTGCTCTCGACAATGCGAAGATTGTCGTCATTCAAATGCTCGGCCACCCAGTCGGTGCTGACGAGGGAATCGGGGGAGGCATATCCGGAAAACTTGTCGCTCATATTGTGCTCGGGGAAGAGCCCGCAAGGTGCCGCTGAATCCCTCAAATGCAACTTGTCCGCACTTTCAGTCTTTCCCGATTTCGCTTTTCACACATTGAGCTATTTTTCGCGCCAATGCCAGAGAACAAAAAGAAAGTCGTCGTCCTGGGGGCCGG
>JBCDLR010000222.1:0-7026 GCA_038745205.1 Verrucomicrobiota bacterium | reverse complement strand
CGGAGAGCCAGATGCTGAGCTGCGTGCGGCCGGGGGCTTGGCCACGTGGCAGCCGGCTTCATTGCCTCCGGGCTGGAGTGCGCCGATGTGGGTTGCCTTTTGGATGCCTTTCACTACCGGCAGCTCCACGGCAGACCTCTGTTGGGCCGAGCTGGCGAGAGGCATCTTGGGCCGCTTTGCTCCGGCCCAGCGACCTCTCCCTTCCATCGCCTCCGTGCTCGCGGAACTCACTTTCTCGAAGGATCCATCGAACTGGAAGATGGACGCGACGAAGAGAAGGTTTCCACTGCGCGCTGTCCTTGTAGGCGTAGGTGCGCTCAGCGTCACCCTTTTTGCCAGTTCACGCTTGTTCACTGCCTGGTGGTCTGAACCGATTGGAGCGGTGGAAGTCGAGAGGCTGAATCACCGGTATGTGCCGCGGTCGATCGAGCGATTGAAGGAATTGAAGGACGCTTATGATGACAACCAGGGTTGGTTGCCGAGTCGGACGCTCCTCGGGGAACTGGCCAACACGTTTCAAGCTCTGACGACGGATGTGGGCGAATCGATACCCGATCTCATCCTTTCCGTGAAGACCGAAGATGGCAATTACGTGGACAGCGGGGCGAAGAATGCATCCCTTGAGGCCGAGGAGTTCTTTGAGCGCTGGAACTTTCCTTCACCGATTGTTCGCGAGGGAATCTCCGGACTTCGCTTGCAGAGCAGAATCGAATTCATTGGAGGTATCGGCCACACGGTGACGGAGCAGGAACTGACGGTGGAGAACGACTGGTATCGTGGAGCGACCAGTGTCTGGTTCGGGCGGCTTTTTCAGTTCACGCTCATTCCTGCCGACGCCCAGGCGTCCGTGCGCAAACGGAAATGGTACGGATCGATCGCCGCGGCCGGCCTTTTCGTGACCCTTGTCGGAATATCGAGGGCGCTTGTGCGCCCCGAACTCAAAGGCTGAGTTCGAGTTGCTCAAGGCGTTCCGCATCCACGGCTCGGAACCGGACACCCGCGCCGAGAAGCCGGACCTCTCGTCCGTTCCCTCGGGCCCAGCCCTCCCGAAGCAGTTGCTCAAAGATGGCGGCATCGAAGGAGTCCATCATTCTTTCAACCGTGGTTTGCTGAAAATCAGAGAACTTCACTTTGACGAAGGCCTTGTGGAGAAGCCGATTTGCATGTTTTGCCGCGAGGTCCGAACAGAGTTCCTCGACGAGGGGAGCGAGTTGCTCAAGGCCCTCTTCAAGCGAGAGCAGGTTCTCGCGGAACGTGCGTTCATTGCTCAAGGATTTCCGCTCGCGGTCCGGATTGACCTCGCGGTCATCGAGGCCGCGACACAACTGGAAGAGGTCGGCGCCGAAGCGGCCAAACACCGCTCTCAATTCCTGAACCGATTTCTGCTGCAGTTCTCCGCAGGTCCGTGCGCCCATGGATTCGATCTTCGCCGCGGTCTTCGCGCCGACGCCGCGAATCTTCCGGACGGGGAGTTCCCTCATGAACGCGTCGATATCGCCGGGTTGAAGTTCAAACTGCCCGTCGGGCTTACGCCAGTCGCTCGCGATCTTGGCGAGCATTTTATTGGGAGCGATTCCTGCGGAGGCCGTCAGGCCGGTGGACTGGCGGATGCGGCGGCGGATCTCGGAAGCAACGGCCGCGCCGTGCGAGTTCAGTTTGGAAACATCGAGAAACGCCTCGTCGAGGGAAAGCGGTTCAACGAGATCGGTAAACTGGTGAAAAATGGCGCGGATTCTTCGGGATTCCGCCCGATAGATGTCAAAGCGCGTCCTGACAACAACGAGGTCCGGGCAAAGGCGCATTGCCTTGTAGGTTGGCATTGCGCTCCGGCAACCGAACTTCCTTGCTTCATAGTTGCAGGTGGTGAGAACGCCTCGCTGCGAGGCGCCGCCCACGGCCACGGGTCTCCCGCGCAAATCGGGATCGTCCCGGATCTCGATCGCAGCGTAAAAGCAATCCATGTCGACATGCAGGATTTTTCTCCCGGTTTCCGCCGATGAGGTTCCTTGCATCCCGGATGTATCTGGTGTCTGCTGCGCCAAGTCGCGAAACCTAAACCCTCTCTGACGATCCCACGAATTTCATGAAAGTGCTGAACTCCCCGGTTGGCTTTTTTTGCGTGGCCGCCGTCTTCCTTTTGACAAACTGCGCCGAAAAAACGGAACCCACAAATATTGCCCCGCCGCCCATGACCAAGCAGCCCCCTACAGTCGAGATGAAAACCAGTGAAGGAACGATCAAGATCCAACTCGACGACGAGAAGGCGCCGATTTCCGTGAAGAATTTCCTCCAGTATGTCGAGGACAAGCACTATGACGGAGTCGTCTTTCACCGCGTGATCGATGGATTCATGATCCAAGGTGGCGGATTTGCCCTTCAAGACGGGGAGATCGTGGAGAAGCCGACGCGCGAAGGAATCCAGAATGAGGCGAAGAACGGATTGAAGAATGATCGGGGAACCATCGCAATGGCGCGGACCAATGACCCTCACAGCGCCAGTGCTCAGTTCTTCATCAACGTGAAGGACAATGCCAATCTCGACTACCCGAGTTTCGATGGCTGGGGCTATGCGGTATTCGGCAAGGTCGTCGACGGAATGGATGTCGTGGACAAGATAAAGGGCGCAAAGACCGGTCAGAAGAAACTGAGCATGCTTCACGGTGGACGCGTCATTTCCCAGCCTGCGGGAGATGTTCCGGTCGAAGACGTTGTCATTGAGTCCGTCCGCCTTCTAGATGCCGAATAAGCGAACCTGAATTTCCTAACAGAAACACAAAAAATGAAAGCCGTAGCTGCGATTATTACAATCCTCTTCTCCACACTCTCTTTATCTGTCGCAGACGACAAGTCGGACGGAGGGAAGACTTCGAAAGCCGATGTCGGTGGACTCACTTTCGCATTCTCCGAACCGTGGGTGGCTGCCGAACCTTCGAGCAGGATGGTGAAAGCCTACATTGAGGTGACCCCGGAGGGTGAGGGAATGGAGAAGGTGGGAGCGAAGTTCTACTACTTCGGTGCGGGGCAAGGTGGAAGCGCGAAGGCGAATGTTGATCGCTGGGTCGGCCAGTTCGAAGGGAAGCCAAAAGTAGAAGAGAAGGTGGTCGACAAGGGGGATGGGAAGAAAATCACGCTCGTCTACGGGACGGGCACCTACCTCGATGGCCCTCCATTTGGTCAGAAGGTTCCCAAAGCCGGTTATGCGCTTCATGGTGCCATCATCGAAGGTGGAGACGCGCCGGTCTTCATCAAGATGACGGGGCCTGAGAAATCCGTCGCGGCGATTCGCGAGAGCTTTGAGAAACTCGCCGCCAGTCCGTTTGCGGAATAGGGAATGGCGATCCATGGGATCGTCTGAGGCTCGGAAGGAGTTCCGCGGGTGATAGGCCGAGCGTTTTGCGCCTCGGTGCGGGGTTGGGAATTCCCGAAAAAAAAGGTGCGCCCGGGCCAAGCAGTTCTCGGCAATTAACCTTCGAAAGTTTCTCCCAAGGCAAGGACGCCCCTACATCTTGTGCCTACCCTCTAAGGCTCACACAAGATGTAGGTATCTCGCGCTTTCTCCTTGCCGGGGACTATTTCCGCTTTCATCGTGCAAACGGTTGCCAATCTAAAAATTTCAATGCTTCTCAAATCTCTAGATCTTCACGGTTTCAAGTCGTTCGCGGAAAAGACGCGTTTTGATTTTCACGACGGCGTCACCGGCATCGTCGGGCCGAACGGCTGCGGTAAATCGAATGTGGTGGATGCGATCCGCTGGGTTCTTGGCGAGACCTCGGCGAAGGCGCTGCGGGGAGGCGAAATGGCCGATGTCATCTTCAACGGAACGGAATCCCGGAAAGCCCACGGCATGGCGGAGGTCGTCCTCACCCTCGGCGACTGCGAGGACGCGCTGGGGACGGAGTTCAATGAAGTGGCCATTGCCCGTCGCGTTTACCGAGACGGGAAGGGTGAGTATCTTCTCAACGGAAAGCTTTGCCGCCTCAAGGACATCCACAACCTTTTCATGGATACGGGGATTGGGCGCACGGCATACTCGATCATGGAACAGGGGAAGATCGACATGCTCCTCAGTTCAAAACCGGAAGACAGGCGGGCCGTTTTTGAAGAGGCCGCGGGGATCACGAAGTTCAAATCGCAGAAGAAAGAGGCGCTTCGCAAGTTGGAATACACGGAAGCCAACCTCATTCGTGTTGTCGACATCATCGAAGAGGTGAAGCGACAGATGAACACGCTCAACCGCCAGGCGCAGAAGGCGCGCCGGTTCGAGGTTCTGTTTGATGATGTAAAAGTGTTAGATACCCACTTTAGTCACCGGCAGCATGCGGAGCTTGTCGCCGAGCGGAGCGAATTCGAGACGTCGGTGAATGCCCTCGTGCAGGAACATGGGGAGTTGGAGGTGCATGTGGCGGAATCCGAAAGGGAAGTGTCCGCTTTGCGTGAGGCGCTCTCTTCCATTGAGTCTCTCCTTTCCTCCAAGCGGGAGGAACTGATTCGCGTACAAAACCAGCGCCAGTCGGCCGAGAATCGCATTGAGTTTAACGAGGAGCGACGTGCTGAGCTTGAGGGGCTTATCGTGCAGCACGAGGCGGACATTACGGGCAACAAGGGCCGCCTGACCGAGCGGGAGTCCGAGTTGTCCTCGACCAATGATCTCCTCGCGGCCTCGGAGGCGAGCTTGGCGCAGCTTCGGGAACAGCTGGCGTCGCTGCAGGAGCAAAATCTGCAGCGCAAGGCGGAACGAAATTCGCTCGAGGAAAGGCTGCAGGCTCTTCAGGAGACGTTGCGTGATCGGGAAAATGCCATCGTGCAGGCAGAGGCTCAGTTGGAAGGGCACAACGAGAAGATTTCGAGCACGGAAGGAAGGCGATTGCGGCTTGCGGAGGACGTGGCGCGATTGGAAAGCGAGCAGGTGGCCAAGGTGGCGGAGTGTTCGACGCTTGTCTCGGAGTTTGAAGCGAAGGGTCGCTCGCTCGACGAAGCGCGGCGCTCGCTCGCAGTGATTGAAGACGAGTTCCGGGGTGCGGAAGGCAGGCTGTCGAATTTGTCCGACGAGGTCTCCAGCCTCCATCGTCGGTTTGCGGAAAAGCAATCTCGTCTCGAAGTGGTGAAGCAGCTGGTGGAATCCGGGGAAGGATTGGGGTCCGGGACGCAGGCGGTCATGCAGGGTTTGGATAATCCCGAGTTCTTCAAGAATGGCGTCCGTGGTTTGCTCAGCGGTTTGCTCAACGTCGAGCCCGGTTCGATTGCCGCCATCGAGGCAGCGGTCGGAGTCGAATTGCAAACGATCGTGGTGACGGGGCCGGAGATGGCCGAGAGCATCGTCGACACGCTGCGGCATGGCGAATTGGGCTCGGCTCGAGTCGTTCCCGAGGTCTGGTCCACCGCGGCGGCATCAACGCAGATTGAGGCCTTGCCGGACGGGGCCATCGCCTGGGCCATTGACCGTGTGACGCCCCATGAACGAGTGCGTGGACTCGTCTCTCGCTTGCTCGAACAAGTGCTCATCGTGCCCGATCTGGAAACCGCGCTTCGTCTGCGGGGTGAGGTCCCCATGGGCGTGGCGATTGCGGGCCAGGACGGATCCTTCATCTCCCGGGAGGGCATCATTCATGGCGGTGCCGGCGATAATGAAACGTCGTCCATGCTCCATCGGCAGCAGGAGATCCGCGAGTTGGACTCAGATGTCTCCGAACTGGAGGAAGAGCACCGGAGCAAGGAAGCCTCGCTCGCCCGGTTGCGTTCCGAGGTCGAGGAACTTCGAGGTCGTCGCGAGGAACAGCGCGAGGCCGTGCAGCAGGCCCAGGTCGCTGTCTCCACTTCGCAGGGTCAGGTCTCCCTCGTCGAAAGGGAACTTGATCAGCTTTCAATCCGTCTCTCAAGCGCACGGGATGAGCAGGCGACGGCTGCGGACATGACCGACGAACTCACCAATCAACTCGATGGTCTTCGGCAGGCCAAGGCAGCGGCCAGCGAGGGCCTCGAGTCCGTGCGGGGTGAGATTCAGGCAGCGGAAGCGGGCTTGGTTGAGTCCGTTCGCCGCGAGGAAGAGTCCTCAGAAATTCTCAACGAACAGCGGACTTCCATAGCGGTGGAAGCGCGATCTTTCCAGTCATTGCAGGAGCAGAAGGAACCGCTGGCGGCTCGTCTCGAGGAGTTGCACGAAGCGATCGAGCGACGTCGGGAGGAGATCGAGAGCCATCGTCAGCGCATCGCGGCTTCGTCGCAGGAGAACGAGTCGCTGACAAACGAAATTGCAGGACTCGGCGAAAAGACGAGTGCGCTGGATGGAGCGATCGAGGCCATGGGCCGGGAACGCGAGGTGGAGTCCGTGAAAGTCGGTGAAGCAGAAAGCGCAGTCTCAAGGCTTCGGCGGGAGTTGACGCGAAACACCGAGCAGAAGGGACAGGAAGAGGTCCGGATCACGCAGATCAACTTGCGCCTGGAGAGCTTGGTCGATGCCGTCGCTCAGCGCTACCAGGTCAGCCTTGATACTTTTGAGCCGGATGCCCATCGCTTGCTGGGCGCCATTGAAAACCAGCAAAAGGCTTCGACGCGTCGAAAGAAGCGCCGGGCGACGTTGGAAGCGAAGGCTGGCGCGCAGACGGAGCCGCTGGAGTTTGAAGACGGTGCTGAATCAGCGGAAGGCTCGGAGGAAAACGCCGAACTGGACGCCGTGGAGGAGACTGCGGGAATTGCTGAAAATGAGGAAGTAGCTCCTCTCGAAGAGAGCGGTCCTGACTGGGAATTCGTCGGGGAAATCCTCCCGGAGCTCCGGCAGCGCCTCGACAGCATGGGGCCCGTCAATCTCGACGCGATTCAGGAATTCACCGAACTGGAGGAGCGCTACCAGTTCCTCGAAAAGGAGCACGCAGACCTCACCAACTCGAAAGAGGAACTCCACCGCATCATCGCGAAGATCAATCGTGAAACGAAGGAGATGTTCGCATCGACGTTTGAGCAGGTGCGCGTGAACTTCAAGCAGACCTTCCGGCAACTCTTCGGTGAAAAGGGGCGCGCTGACCTCGTGCT
>JBCDLR010000221.1:0-7050 GCA_038745205.1 Verrucomicrobiota bacterium | reverse complement strand
GATTCTGGCCCGCTGCAGATTGCGCAGGATTTGCCGCTGGCGGAGTGGACTCCGGACCGTCATCGAAGCCGAGCAACTCCAACTCTTCGTCGGGGCTCTCGGCAACCGTCGTCGTCGAGTTGGTCTCTCCTGCTGGTTGGTCTGCCATGTTGCTGGTTTCCGGGTGTCGCGGCCGCTGCCTTTGCCAAAAATTAGCGCAAAGTCGCGAAATTGTAACCGAATTCTTACTATTTAGGGCCCAGAAATTCCCTCGATGCAAATGACTAATTGCCGAGGGTTTTCAGCATCTCCTCAAGACTGGCCAGCCGCGTGCGGTGCTCCTCCCGGCGAGACTTGTTCTGGGCCACGACTTCCTCTTTCGCGTTTTCCACGAATTTCGGGTCGTTGAGCCGCTTCGAAACCTTCTCCAATTCCTTCTGCGCCTTGGCAATTTCCTTGGCAAGGCGTTGACGTTCAGCATCGATGTCGATGAGGCCCTCAAGCGGCATATGGACCTTGCCCACTGGGGTGAGGAGGGAGGGTGTCTGGGCGGTGGGCAGAAATTCCTCGCCGCTCTGGATATCCTTCGCGCCGGTGAGGAGTTGGAGAGTGCTCACCTCGTCGCTGATCCAGTCGTTTTCCGGCTCGACGACAAACCCGACCTCCTTGCTCGCGGCGAGATTGTATTCCGCCTTCAGGTATCGAAGGCGGGTCGTTGTCTCAAAAACGTCGCCGGCTCGGGCAGATGCCTTGGCGACGACTCCCGGATCGATTCCCTCGAGGGTTGGATTCGCCGGGAGTTCGGAGCGCATCAGCAACTCGCCATGATCGGCAAATCCCATCTTCTCCCACAGCTCTTCCGTGATGTGTGGCATGAAGGGGTGGAGCAACTGAAGGTAGCGTTCGACGACGACGTCCACGACGGCGAGCGTGGTCTCGCGCCGCGTCGGCGCAGCCCCTTCCCGGAAATGGCCTTTCGTCGATTCCAAGTACCAATCGCAGAACTGACTCCAGAAAAACTCGTAGAGAAGTTGTCCGCATTCACTGAACCGGTAGGAGTCGTAAGCCTTGTCGAGGTTCGACCGCAGCGCGTCCAACTTGGCGAGGATGTCGAGGTCGTAGATGGAAAGCTGGTCGAGGATTTCAGGCAGGGAAAAGTCGGGGTCGCGGCGCAACGAGCGTGATTCCGTCCCCTGCATCTGGCGGTAACGGCAGGCGTTCCAGAGCTTGTTGGCGAAGTTGCGGCCCTCTTCGATCTGTTGTTCGTCGAAGCGAATGTCGCTCCCGACCGGTGCGATGCGCATGAGGCCAAAGCGCAGGCCGTCGGCGCCGAATTTGTCGATCAAGTCGAGCGGATCGGGCGAGTTGCCGAGGCTTTTCGACATTTTCCGGCCTTTCTTGTCGCGGATGATGCTGGTGAAGAAGACGTTGCCGAAAGGTTTTTTCCCCATGAATTCATAGCCCGCCATGATCATGCGCGCGACCCAGAAGAAGATGATGTCCGGTCCGGTGACGAGGTCGCTCGTCGGGTAGAATTTTTTTCGTGTTGGCTCGTCCATCGTCGCGAACGGCCAAAGCCAGCTGGAGAACCACGTGTCGAGGACGTCGTCATCCTGCACCCAGTTCTCCGGATCGACGGGCGGTTCGTGGCTGACGTGGAGATCGTCTCCCGCGTCTCCCGCGTCGAGTGATTCGGCGTTTTGCAATGCTTCGGCCTTTTCCTTGCGATACCAAACCGGGATACGGTGTCCCCACCACAGCTGTCGGCTGATGCACCAGTCCTGGATGTTCTCCATCCAGTGCGCGTAGGTCTTGGCCCAGCGTTCAGGAACAAACTTGATGTCGCGATGGGCCACGGCGTCGGTCGACGCGGGAACCTGCGGGTACTTCAGGAACCACTGCATGGAAATGCGCGGCTCGATCGGGACGTCGGCACGTTCGCTGAATCCGACGTTGTTTTGATAGTCTTCCTCGCGCAGGAGCAAGCCCATTTCATCGAGCTTCTCCGCCGCCACTTTCCGCGCCTTGAACCGGTCCATGCCCTCGAACTCCTCGCCCGCGTGCATGTTCAGTGTTCCGTCCGGATTGAAGACGTCGATGATCTCGAGGTTGTTGCGCACGCCGATCTCAAAGTCGGCCTTGTCGTGCGCGGGCGTGACCTTGAGGACGCCGGTCCCGAATTCCGGGTCGATGTGCTCGTCGGCGATGATGGGGATTTCCGCCTTGGGAAACGGGCGCCAGACGGTCTTCCCGAGGAGGTGCTTGTAGCGCTCGTCGTTCGGGTTCACCGCCACTGCGGTGTCGCCCATGAGGGTTTCGGGGCGGGTTGTGGCGATTTCCAGATACTCGTTTTCGTCCTCCACGAGTTGATACTGCATGTAGTAGAGCTTGGAATTCTGGGGCTTCATGATGACCTCCTCGTCAGAGAGGGCGGTCAGGGAAACCGGGCACCAGTTGACCATGCGTTTGCCGCGGTAGATCGCACCGGACTGGAAAAAATGGACGAAGGTCTTCTGGACCTCGCGCGAATAGTCCTCGTCCATCGTGAAGCGTTCACGGCTCCAGTCGCACGAGCAGCCGAGTTTCTTCAGCTGCTTCATGATGATGCCCCCGTGCTTTTCCTTCCAGGCCCACACGCGCTCAAGGAAGGCGTCACGACCGAGGTCGCGGCGCGTCTTTTGCTCCTTCTCCCGGAGTTCGCGCTCGACTTTTGTCTGCGTCGCGATGCCCGCGTGGTCGCAGCCGGGGAGCCAGAGCACTTCCTTTCCCTGCATGCGCGAGCGGCGGGCGAGGATGTCCTGGATCGTGTTGTTCAGGACGTGACCGAGATGAAGGACTCCCGTCACGTTGGGCGGTGGAATGACAATGGAATAAGCAGGCTTGTCGGAGTTTTCGTCGCCGTGGAATGCATGGCGGTCGATCCAACGATCAAACCACTTCTCTTCGACTGCCGTGGGATCGTAGGCCTTCGGAATTTCGTCGGACATGGGCGGGAAGTATCCGGCCCGGCGTCAAAAGCGCAAGAGCCGGAGGAATGGGCGGAATGTTGACGGTGTAACTGTTTAACAAACAGGTCCTTAAAGATTTTTCGAACAAATCGATGCCCTCGAATTCAGCGGAGGGGCCGCTTCCCATTCGACAATTTCCCAATTCGCGGGATTAGTCCCATGCCGATGAATCAGGTCTGTTGCTCCCAGGATTTCCGTCGGCCGCCGCACCTCGCCCGCGTTCTTTTTTTGATGTTTTACGTGGCGCTGGCCATGGCGGCGGAAGGTGCGTTCAGTTGGAAGACCGTTCGTCATGACGGACGGAATTACGTCACGGCGAAGGATATACGTGAATACTACAAGTTTGAAAGCCTCAGCAGGCAAGGGAGCCTTCTCATCTTCAGGAGCCCGCGCATCGAGATGAAGTTCAGCACCGGCCAGGCCATCATCCACATCAACAAGGTCAAGTTCATTCCCAGTTACCCAATCGTGGCCAAGGGTGGTGAATACCTCGTTTCAGAACTGGATTTGAACAAGCTCATCGATCCTGTCCTGAGACCGAGCCAGATCCGCGAGGCGGGGTTTCTCCAGACGGTTGTGATCGATCCCGGACATGGGGGGGTGGATCCGGGGAGTCAGAGCAGGTATGGCGACGAGAGTGACTTCACCTTGAAGACGTCGCAATACCTGAAGGCCGAACTGGAAAAGCGGGGATTCCGCGTGCGCATGACGAGGACGGGGGACACGTTTCCGACGCTCGAGGAGCGGGTCGAATATGCGAACTCGATCAGCAACGCCATCTTTGTGAGCATTCATTACAACTGGTTCAGGCGAACCACGGCCAAGGGCATCGAGACCTACGCGCTGAGCCCGCAGGGAACCAAGGCCTACAACTCGGGCGCCAATCCCGGGGACAAGCGTTTCCTCGCCGGGAACGCCCGCGACTCGGAAAACATCGCCTTGGCCACGGCAGTTCATGCGCACATCCTGAAAGCGACCGCGGCGGATGACCGCGGCATCAAGCGGGAGCGCTACACGGTTCTCACCGGCATCGAGCATCCGGCCATCCTGATCGAGGGCGGTTTCATGAGTCACCCCACCGAGTCGAGAATCATCGCCTCATCGAGCTATCAACAGAAAATAGCCCTAGCGACCGCGCAGGGAATTGAACGGTATCGGAATGCGCTGAGGAGCAGGCGGTAAGCCATGGGTTTGGAATCGGTGGAATTGGTAATGGCGTGGGAGGAAAGGTTCGGAATAGAGATCGAAAATCCTGATGCCGAGAAATTGGTGACACCGAGGGACGCCGCCGCATTGATCAAGCGGACTCTGGACGGATTGGGACGACCGATGCCTCTTCCGGAGATCGAGGAGATTGTGAAGGAAACGACAATCGTACAGTTGGGCTTGAAAGAGGAGAAGTTCGGCTTCGACCTCCGCTTTGTTCAGGACATGGGTTATGACTAGAATGGTCATCGATGGAGCCCCCGGGCTTGGTTTCGTCGTCGTCTGTTGAGACTACTGCCGGATCGCAGGGCGAGCGACCGAACCTCAAGCCGTCACAAGATACCCTTCGTTTCTTCCAGTCCCGCCATCAGGTTGAAACTCTGGATGGCTTGACTCCCGGCGCCCTTGCCGAGGTTGTCTTCCGCGCTCATGAGGACGGCTCGCCCGGTGCGGTCGTCCCTGGCCCATCCAATGTCGATGAAGTTGGTGCCGACGACGTTCTTCGTGTCCGGGCAGCCGTTTTCGCCCAGCAAACGCACAAAGGGAGCATGCGCGTAAACGGATTCCAGCAATTCACCAATTTCTGCGGCGTTCTTCTCCGTCGCGGCATAAGTCGTGGAGCAAATGCCTGCGTTCACCGGCACCAAATGCGGTGTGAAAGAGATGGCGACCGTTTCGCCAGCGGCGATGGACAACTCCTGTTCGATCTCACTCAGGTGGCGGTGCTTTGGCACGCTGTAAGGGCGAACGCTCTCGTTGCACTCGACAAAGAGCAGTTTCGTGTCCGCCTTCTTGCCTGCGCCGCTGACCCCGCTCATGCTCGCGACGTGGATCGATCCCGGATCGATGGATTTTGCCCGTAGCAATGGCAGGAGTGGCAGGAGGATGCTCGTGGGGTAACATCCGGGGGAAGCGACAAGGCGGGCGGACTTGATCTCTTCCGCATAGATTTCAGGTAATCCGTAAACCGCTTCCTCCATGAGGTCGGCATCCGGGTGTGTGGCGCCGTAGAATTCCTCGTAGACCGATGGGCTATTGAGTCGGAAATCGGCGCTGAGATCGATCACACGGACGCCAGCCTCGACGAGCGGTCGCGCATACTCGGAGGCCACGCCGTGGGGAAGTGCGAGAAAGGCGAATGCAGCGTCCGTCCCGGTCATGGCCGAAACATCGGGTTCGATGAAGGCGAGGGCGTCGGCATTCCCGACCCCGCGGTATCGCGGAAAGATTTCCGGGAGTGGAGATCCGGCATATTGGCGGGACGTCACGCCGACCAGCTCCGCCCCGGGGTGCCGAAGGAGAAGGCGCAGTAATTCAGCCCCGGTATAACCACTGGCGCCGACAACGAGACATTTTGTCCTACTCATGAACGGCCAATTTCGCGGGCGGGGCCGCCTTTGTCCAATTCGGGAGGGGGATTCTGCGTGCTCGAATTCGTTGATTTTCCCGCCAAAACCGCTATTCTCGCCCTCCCTCTCGCTGCCGGAATATTTAAAAATACTCCGACCCACTACCCGTCATGCTCAGCAATTCGGTTATTTTCCTCATCGGCATTCTGATTTTCGTCCTTTTCCTCTGGTATTTCGGGACGGATTCGGATCAACGTAAACGCGTGATCGGCGTCATCCTGACGTTGTTCACCACCGCCTTCTGCCTCTACGCGGTCTCGACCGCAGGCATCAATCGTGGCATCGACCTTGAGGGTGGAAGCCAGTTCATCGTCGAGATCAAGCCGGATGGCGATAGGCTGATCACGGAGGCCGCCCGCGAAGAAGCGAAGGCGGTTCTGCTCAAGCGGCTCGACGGGTTTGGTGGCAACGCGACGATTACAAACCAGGGCGAGGAATTCCTGAACATTCAAATGCCGGGGATCAAGGAAGAGAACCGGGCAGCCATCCGGGAAACAATCGAGAAGGTGGCAAAGATGGAACTACGGCTGGTCCATCCGAACAGCGATCAATTGGTGCCCCAGGTCAGGGCGGGCGCGGTCACGGAACCTGGCTACGAAATCATTCCGATGCGAGCGGACAAGGTCGAGAGCGAAGGCGGGACGCGGGACCTTCTCGTGACGCTGATTCCCGATGTGGAAGGCAAGCACGTGAAGTCGGCCTTCCCCTATCTCGATGTGGCTTATGCCGTTTCCGTGAAGCTCAATGACGAAGGCGGCGAGATCATGCGCAACCTCACGGCGCAGAATGTCGGAAGGCGCCTTGCCATTGTCATGGACGGCGAAATCATCTCCGCCCCGGTCATTCAGGGCCGGTTCAGTTCAGAGTTCCAGATCACCGGCGATTTCGATTACGACGAAGCCAACTCACTTGCGAGCGTCCTTGAAAACCCGCTTGGCAATCCTCTCGAGATTCAGGATGAGCGCAGTGTCGCCGCCGAAATGGGGGCTGACACGATCAAGCAAGGGGTCTACGCCGGCTTGGCGGGCCTCGGGATGACGCTCCTCTTCGTCCTCTTCTATTACCGTCTCGCTGGAATCATCGCCCTCATCGGCCTCGTCGTGAACATCTGCCTCCTCTTCGGAAGCATGGCGATTTTTGGCTTCACGCTGACGATGCCGGGTATCGCCGGAATTCTCCTGACGATCGGTATTGCGGTTGATGCCAATGTTCTCATCTTCGAGCGCCTGCGCGAGGAAATGAGGGCCGGCAAGTCGCTGCCGGCGGCCATCGACTCCGCTTACGAGAAGGCCTTCTCCGCCATCTTCGACGCGAATGTCACCACGCTCATCACGTCGATCATTCTTTTCCTTGTGGCGAGCAGCATCATCAAGGGATTCGCCATTACCCTCACCCTCGGGATTCTCGCCTCCCTCTTTGCGGCGCTTCTCGTGACGCGGGCGTGTTTC
>JBCDLR010000220.1:0-7055 GCA_038745205.1 Verrucomicrobiota bacterium | reverse complement strand
TTAGAAATTTTTCGCGTTCTTCCCCGCACGCCGAGTCAAAGCACCTTTTCATTGCGTGGCCTCCTTTTCGCCGCCTCATTGCCGCGGATGCAGAGTCGTGTCGGCAGCCCGTATTTTGAGCAAACCGAGCGCATCGGAAAGATGCTCTCCTCGCTCGCCGACGTCGCGGAGAAATCCGGCGTCCCGCCCGTCCGCGCCCATCATCTGCGGCAACTGAAAGCCAGCTTGCGGAGCCCTTTCCTTTTCGTCGTTGCGGGAGAAGTCAATTCGGGGAAGTCCACTTTCCTCAACGCCCTCTTCCAGGAAGACTTCTGCGACGTCGCACCCACGCCGACCACCGAGCGCATCTACTACTTCAAGCACGGCAAGGAGTCCCGCGAAGTGAGAATCGACGACAGCTTCGTCGAAGTCTTCCGGCCCGCGCCCTTCCTGCGCGACTTCCACATCGTCGACACGCCCGGCACCAATTCCATTGCGGAAGGCCACCAGGAAATCACCGAGCGATTCATTCCGATGGCCGATCTCGTCATTTTCGTTTTCTCCGTGACGAATCCATGGGGAGCCACGACATGGGAATTCATCGAACAGATCTACTCGGGCTGGCTGAAGGACGTGGTCTTCGTCATCCAGCAAAAGGACCTTCGCAGCAAAGAGGAAATCGATGAAATCCTCACGCATATGAAGGAGGTCTCGAACGAGAAGCTCGGGCGCGAGTTCCCGACGTTCGCGGTTTCCGCACGGGACGCCTGTGACGCCTTCACCCGCAAGGACGGGGAAGCCGCCCACGAGGACAGCGGGTTCCGGGCGCTCGAATCCCACATTTCCAGCCTTGTGGATGGAAATTCGTCGGTCGCGAGAAAACGAAATGGGGTCCTTCGCTCCGTCCGCGCCGTGATCGGGGAAGTTGAACGGCAATTCGCCCACGAGCGCCAGGACCTGGATCGCTCGGGTTCCGTCTCCCGGCGGATCGACGCGGAGATCGAGATGGAGAGCAAGCGCAGCATGGAGCAGTTGAAGGAAATCTCGGGCAATGTCACCGGAGAGTTCGCTAGGGCCCGGCTCCGCATGGCGTCGATGCTGGACAAGCGACTTGGTTTTTTCGATTCGTTCAGCGACTCGAAGGGTGTTGTCACCGGACTGGAGCGTGAACTCTCGGAAGCCGTCTCCCAAATCTCCCGCAACACGGTGGCTGCCGAGATTCGTACGATTGAGTCCGGCCTCCCCACCCTGCACGACCGCCTGTCGGAGATCGTGCGCGCAAAGTTTGACTTGCCGGCCCACCGGAATCCCGGCGCCGTCTGGGAGGCGGCCCGCTTCGGACTCGCCGAAGACTTCGACGAAAGGCTTCAAGGTGTCCTCGTTGATTCGGAGAACCTCGAAAAGCTTGAAACATCCCTCCACGCCCGGCGAAAGTCCGTGCGGACCTGCGCGCTCATGTTCGTGCTCTCGGCGCTTGCCTGTGTCCTCGGATTCCTCTTCAGCTCACCGCTTCCATTCCTTGCCGCAGTAGTCATGGGCGTGATCGTCGCACCCGTCCAATATCTTCTCGGCGTGCGCCACCGGGAGTTGGCGAAGAGGTTCTTCGACGGTCGGATGGACCGGGCCGAGACCGCGCTCGAGAGGAAAATCAACGGAACCCACGAGGAATACCTCCAACGCTACATGCGCAGGTTCTCCGCCCTCTTCGATCCCGCCCGGGAGAAGTTCGACAATCGACGCAACTATTTCGAACCACTCTTTGCCGAATTGAAAACCTTGAAGTCGGAATTCGCGGACTTGGAAGCCAAAGCTCCAACGGTGAAGTCTCCCGCCTGAACCTTGGGCCGGACGCCAGTCCTAGTTCACCTCTTCAGTCCTCGATCTCCATCCAATGCTTCCCGCCGGACCGAGGTCTCCGACAGCACGGGTGGCCTTCTTTCAACTCGCTCCATCAGCTGGGTAGACCCGGGGCGGGGGCTTCTTGTTGTCCCGCACGAGGTCGCCGACGTCGTGGAAGGTGACAAAAAACATGAAGCCGAACAGCATGATGGCAAATCCGGCTTGCACGTATTCGAGGGCTTTTGAGTGCACGGGTTTTCCACGCAGCATCTCCGCCGTGGCCAGGGTGATGTGTCCGCCGTCAAGTACGGGCAGCGGCAGGAGGTTCAAGAGCGCAAGGTTCACGTTGAGAAGCACGCTGAAGAACAGCACCATGGGCAAGCCGATCTTTGGATCCAGAAGTGACAACAACTGGTAATAGACACGGCCGATACCGACAAAACCACTGAGGTGGGACAAGCTCACATCCGACTTTGGTGAGAAAAGGCCACCAATGGTGCGAATCACCATGGTCCCGGCATCCGTCACCTGCGTGATGGGATCCACCGTCACCGTCCGAAAATTGGTCACAGCCGCGTAGCTGATGCCAAGGTCCTTGTCTTCGTACTCGTCCGGGATCGGCTTGAGAGGAGTGACGCGCACCTTCACCTCCGCATTCTGCGATCCACGCAAGACCGTTAATTCGATGGATGACTCGGCCTCGGAGACCTTCTCGTGAAGGGCGGAATGGCAAAGCACTTTCTCACCGTCCACATGCGTGATGACATCATCCGGTTCAAGCCCTGCCCGTGCGGCCGGGCCGTTTTCCACCAATTTACCCACTTGGATCTTCCGCTCTGGCGCAATCCCGACCTTGCGGAATGCCTTTCTTTCGAGGGCGGAAGTTTTCTCGATTTCGAAGCCACTCTGCAAGGTCAATTGCTCGCCGTCCCGCTCGATGAGGAATTCAATCTGATCTCCCGTGCTGTAAACGATCTCCGTCGTCACTGATCCAATCATTCCCGCGAATCGTTCAGTCTCCTTGCCGTTCACTTCCAGAATGCGGTCACCCGCCTGGAATCCCGCCTTCTCCGCCGGCGAATCGGGTAACACCCATCCGACCACTGGTTCGATGACTTGCTCCGGCTTACCCACACCCCACACGATGAGGGAAAAGAAAACCGCGAGAAGAAAGCTGAAGAGCGGCCCCGCAAAAGCGACGATGATCTTGTCGAAGGGGGTGATGGAAGGAAGTTCCCGCTTTTCCCCGGTGGAGCCCTCGATCACTTCCATCGGAGCCATTTGCGGCAGGGCCACAAACCCACCCATCGGAATCGTGCCCAGGCCATACTGCACGCCATTGATCGTCTTCTTCCAAATCGGCTTGCCGAACCAGATCTGGAACTTGTCGATCTGCAGTCCGCGCCAACGAGCAGCGAGGAAGTGTCCCCATTCGTGCACGATGATCATGAGGTTGAAGATCACGACCACGGCGAAAAGAAGGCCGACAAACCCGAGGAGGGAAAAGATGAGATCAATCATTTCTTGGAAGGCGACGAGAAAAACAGGCTCAGAGCCGAGCCTTGTAAAAACCATAAACCTACCACGAGGTCGGCATCTCGTCCAATTCCCGGATAGTCCCCGCGCAGTTCCCAGATTCCCCGGATTGCGCGGCAAGACGACGGAGGCCATTCTTGGTCATGCTTTCCCGCTCCCTTCTCGCCCTGCTTGTCTGCGCCGCCTGCGCCGGCTGCAAGGTGGTCGAGGGGACGGCCCACGTTGGCAAGTTCGCGATCAGGACCACGGGAAAGGTAGCCGCGGGGAGTGTTCGCACCGCGGCGGGAATGTTCGAAGACGACGGCGGGAGCGGTAGCCTGACGAAATACCAGCGGGGAGACCAAAACCATTCCTACACCGTCCGTGGTCGCCGCTACCACACGATGAACTTCGACCAGGCCCGCGGCTTCGAGGAACGAGGCATCGCCTCCTGGTATGGACGCGAAGGGGGTCCCTCGACATCGTCGGGCGAGCGCTATCGGCCATCGGCCCTGACTGCCGCCCACAAGACTCTCCCGCTCGGATCGAAAGTGCGCGTCACCAACCTGCGCAACGGTCGTTCGGTGACCGTCCGCATCAACGATCGAGGACCGTTTGTGCGCGGACGTGTCATCGATTGCTCGCGCGCCGCCGCGGATCGACTGGAGTTTAGATCGAGAGGCGTTACCGAAGTGCACATCAGGTATCTTGGCCGAAGCTAGGGCCCCACTGTTGCATGCTTTTCCGCCACCCAGCACTTCTTGCCGGTCTCGCGCTCGTCCTTGCGCCCATCCTGATTCATTGGTGGAACCGGCGGAAGCCCCGCGTTGTTTCCTGGGGAGCCAGTCATTTTCTCGGCGAAACGGTCCGGCGACGAGCCAACCGCATTCAGTTTGAAGACGCGCTCCTCCTCGCTTGCCGCTGCTCCCTCATCACGCTGGCCATTCTCGCCATCGCCAGACCCTTCGCACTCCCGGGGGGAAAGGTTCCATGGACACTGGTGCTTCCGGCTTTCCTGCTTGCTGCGGCATTCCTCGGGGCGGCATTTGCGCTCTCGGGAAAGCGTCTGCGTCTGCTCCGGTGGTGTCTCTTGCTCCTTGCGGTCGGCCTCGGCGCGAGCGCGATCGCGGCGAGCATCTCCGAATCCGCCCTTCAATGGGCAAGGTTTGCCCCTTCCCCGGAAAAGGAAACCGTCCTCGTCCTCGACAACTCCGCTTCCACTCTCAGGGAGTTACCGGGAGAGAGCGGGGGCCTGGTTTTTGATCGACTCCTCGCCGACGCCCGTGCCATCGTCAGGCGCGCTCCGGAAGGAACGCGCTTTGCCGTCATCGGGTCGAGCTCATTCGAGGCTCCGGCCCCCCCGATATTTTCCGACAACGTCTCGCAAACTGACAAGACGCTGCGGGCAATTGCCCCTGCAAGCGCCGGGAGCAGCCCCCACGCACTGGTTGAAAGGGCCTGCGCCATCCTTGACAATCGCACGGGCGGCGGACGCATTTTGTTCGTCCATGACGGGCAGGCCGCTCCTTGGGATTTGGGCGACATTCGAGTGGCGGACTTCGACAAGGCGGCCTTGAACTCCACGCTCATTCTTCACCAGCCGGCGCTCGCGGGAAGCAGGCGAAACCTGTCCGTCCAATCTGTTTCCATCTCACGGGAAGTTATCGGAACCGATCGGCCGATCGGCGTCACCGCCACCATCGCCAATACCGGCAGTGAGGCGCTCACGCCTGGATCCGTCCATTTCCTTGTCAACGGAACCTCCATCGCCATCGACCGCAGTGTCGATCAATTGCGACCCGGGGAATCGGCAGATATCCGCTTCGAACACCACTTCCAGCAACCCGGCACCCAATCCGTGACCATCGAACTGGACGTCGACGACGAACTCGCGGCCGACGACGTCCAGACGCGGGCCATCCTCGTCCGTGGCGGCATCAAGGTCCTCATCATCGAAGGCAACGATGCCCCCCGGTCGCTCGAGAGGGCCGGGACATTCGTCCGCCTCGCTCTCACTCCCGAATCCAGTTCCATGAACAAGCTGGCGGAAACCACGAGCGTCGCGGCATCAATTTCGACGAGCGTGGACGACTTCAGTCAGTACGAACTCGTTATCCTCGCGGCGACTCCAAGACTACCCAGCACAGTCCAGCAGCGACTCACGGAATTCGTCAACGCGGGCGGGGGCCTTTTCATGTTTCATGACGCAAGGGCCCATCCCGAGTTCTTCAACCAATGGTCGCTCGTGCCAGGAAGGATCGGGGAATGGACGGAGGAGAGTTCAGAGCCCCTTCCCCGCATTAGTCTCTCCTCCATGAGCCACCCCGCCCTCGCGAAGTCCGGCAACCCACAGGGAAGCGACCTCGACCAGGCGACCTTGAAAGGTTATTGGGTCCTCACCGGCTCTTCAGAGTCGGTCACTGCTGCCAGCCTTTCCAACGGAGAGGCCTTTCTGCTCGTGAAGCGGCATGGCAACGGATCGGTCGCGCAGCTTTGCACGGCGATGGATGGCCACCAATCGGGACTGGCCAAGAGGGATGCCTTTGTGCCGTTCGTACATGAACTCGTTTCCTTTCTCGCCAACCCCTCGGGATCCCAACTCCATTTTGATCGGGCGGGCGACGCCATCAAAATACGGCTTCCGGGCTTTCTCTCCCCGGCCGAGACCACCCAACCAGAGATTTTCCGGGTTACCGCGCCTGACCAGACCCCATTGAGTGCCAACGTCTCCCAGGAGGGTGACTCACTGGTCGCCACGATTCCTCGGGCGCCCCTCGCCGGACTCTACCGGATTCATCTCCCCGCGGACTCCGAGGATGTTCGCGGGTTCGCGCGGGACGGCAAGGGCATCCCGTTCTCCGTGGCCCTTCCGTCCGGGGAAAGCCAAATGGACGTCCTCGACGAAGGCGTTCTCCAAGACCTCAATCAGTGGCTTCCCACGATGATCTCGGAATCCGTCGATGCGACCATCAAGGTGCTTGATGGTCAACTTCAAGGGCGGGACCTCGGGTCGGTTCTTCTCCTCATGGCCCTGCTGATGGTGGTACTCGAGATTCTCCTCACCAGCTGGATCACTCGAAGCCGCAGGGTCGGAAGCTGATCAATCGAGTTTCGGCTCAATCATTCCGTAGTCCCCGTCCTTCCGCTTGAACACCACCGCCAGGCAATCGGTGCCGGCATTCTTGAAGACGAGAAAATCGCGATCACTCAGTTCAAGATCCATGATCGCTTCATCCTGGAAGAGCGGACGAACCTTGTAATTCTCCTTGTGCACGATAACGGGCTCAATCTCTTCCTTTTCCGTTTCGAGAATCTCCGTCGGGAAAACGGCTTCCTCAAGGTGCTTGATCGTCTCGTTGCGGGCGCGGTGCTTCTTCAGGAGACGGGTCTTGAACTTGCGCATGCGCCTTGCGATCTTGCTGACCGTTTCATCGATCGCCGCCTTCATGTCGTCTGTTTCCGTGCTTGCCTCGATGTGGATGTGATTGGCGCACATGAGGAGGATTTCGACGTATTTCCTGTAATTCTGCGTATCAAAAATCACCTTCGCCTCGATGATTTTCGGATAGTCGAGATGCAGTCCGGAAATCTTCTTGTGCGCATACTCACGAATATCATCACTGACCTCGCCATGACGCGCGGTGGTTACAATCGGTGGATTCACGTTTTGGGTCTGCATGGCAATTCAGTTTCCCAAGCACAGCCCATGCCGTCAAGCCCGC
>JBCDLR010000219.1:0-7070 GCA_038745205.1 Verrucomicrobiota bacterium | reverse complement strand
GCTGGGATCAGCCGTTCGGGGACATGGGTGACGGCCGGCGGAAGGGAGTGAGAAGATTCTGCTGCGAGAGCAGCGGATGGGGATTGTCCAGATGAATGGAGTGGGCGCTTGCGCGCGAAGGGGTTGGAATCGTGCCCGGAGGTCACGATCCACCTTGCCTGCGGCAAAAAGAAAAGGACGCCTCCTAAGGCGCCCCTTTCAAAAAAAGACTTTCGCGCTTTTCGCGTTCTTTCCCGCCACGGCGGACAGGCGTGATTTTCCTAACGAACCACTATTTATTTTTTCTTCTTCTTGCTCTCCTTCACTTCCTCAAGTTTCGCTTTCACGGCGGTCTCGATTTCGGTGTAGAGCTTCTCGTCAGCCTTCAGCGCATCCTTGGCACCGTCCCGGCCTTGGGCAAGTTGCTCGCCATTGTAGCTGAACCAGGATCCGCGCTTTTGCACGATGTTGTGTTCCA
Organism: Verrucomicrobiota bacterium; assembly: GCA_038745205.1. Classification (GTDB taxonomy): domain Bacteria; phylum Verrucomicrobiota; class Verrucomicrobiia; order Verrucomicrobiales; family DEV007; genus JBCCWV01. The sequence goes on along the minus strand of JBCDLR010000219.1, from coordinate 6,613 downwards.
GGGCGAGATCGAGCAGTGAACCGGAGGCGGAAATGCCTTCATTGTACATGATGTCGAACTCGGCTTCGGTGAAGGGCGGGGCGACCTTGTTCTTGACGATCTTGATCTTCGTCCGATTGCCAACAACCGTGCCGTCGGTCTGCTTGATCGAGCCGATGCGGCGGATGTCGCAGCGAACGGAGCTGTAGAATTTGAGGGCGCGACCACCCGGTGTCGTTTCCGGGCTGCCGAACATGACGCCGACTTTTTCCCGAATCTGGTTCGTGAAGATGCAGACGGTGCGAGCCTTGGAAACAAGGGCTGTAAGTTTTCTCAAGGCAGCGCTCATGAGCCGCGCCTGGGCCCCCACGGTGGCGTCGCCGATCTCGCCTTCGAGCTCCTGCTTGGTCACGAGGGCCGCGACAGAGTCGAGAACAATCACATCCAGCGCATTTGAGCGCACGAGTGTCTCAACGATGCGCAAGGCCTCTTCGCCGGAACTCGGCTGTGAAACCAGCATGTCATCCATGTTCACGCCCAGCTTTTGCGCATAAATGGGATCCAGCGCGTGTTCGACATCCACGAAGGCGACGAGCCCCCCTGCTTTCTGCGCCTGCGCGGCGACGGTCAGGGTGAGTGTTGTTTTACCCGAAGACTCCGGTCCATAAACTTCAACGATTCGGCCACGGGGAAACCCGCCGACTCCGAGGGCGCGGTCGATCAGGAGATTACCCGTGGGAATGGTATCAACGTCGACCCGGTGGTCGTCGCCCATCCTCATGATCGCGGCCTCGCCGTAGTCCTTCTGGATCTGCTGGATGGCGAGGTCGAGGTTCTTCATCCGTGCCTCGTTGAGTTTCGCCGCCGCTTTATCTTCAGGATCGGGGACGACGGTTTTCGCGGGAGTGGTCGTTTCCTTGGCTTTGGCTTCGGCGGCGGCTGGCATGGTCTTAGGTCGGTATTTGGTTAGCGTTCTAGGTCTTGATTCTTGAATTCTAGCTCCGGTAATAGTGTTCAAACGAGCAGTTATTGCAAGCAACGATTGCTGACAGGGCGAATTTTCCGGATTTACTGAGTTTTCGGATTCTCGAAACGAGGTCAAGCGGTATTGAGTCGGTCAGAGGCCGGCAATTGCGGCTGTGTATCAGGTTTCCGTGCCGAAACCATCAAGTCCAGGCGACAAAAAGCGTGCGCCAGAGAAATCCGGCGCACGCCCTGAGGTGTTGTTCAGCTGTCTCTTAGTTGCAAGCTTCGCAGTCCTTGCACTCGAGGCACTTGCACTCCACGCAATCACCGCAGTCGAGGCAATTGCATTTCACGCTCATCGGGGCAGCCCATGCGAGGGCAGCCGTGCCGAAAACAGCCATCGTGGAAATCAGTATTTTTTTCATGATCTTAGATGGGTTCGATTGGAACAATAAATTTCGAGAACACGGAGGCTCTCCCAACTCGTTCAAAGTGGGACCAACCGAGGTGGCGGAAGGGCGGGACGCTCGCTTCGCTCAGCCGCGGACAGAGAAATTGCCTGGTAAGGGAAGAAGCCAAAGTGTTGCCCAACGGAGGACGACCCCTTGAAGGCAAAAAGCGGAACCGTCGGCACGGAGTGACAGTCGCAGTCCGTTCCGAAACAATCCGGAGTTCCCTCCGGAGAACATGCTCCGCAACACTCGCAGCAAGGCGACGGTTGTGGCGAAAGGTCCCCGGCCTGGACCGTGAGGAACGGGATCGCCACGAAAACGAAAATAGCAAAAACGCGTCGCATTGACTTAAGACTTCCCGTGGAGGGGATTTATTCCAACAAGCGTGGACGATTCTTGGCCCGATGGTAGATTTACCGTACCTGTCGTACCTTCCCCATGCCCTCTTTTCGCTGCTTCTCCGGGGCAATCGGTTTTTTCCTGACCACCGGTGCACTCAAGGCCCTCCCGCCGGATTTTGCCGTCGCGGAATTCGTCGGCGGTCTGCGTGACCCCGCTACCATGGCCTTTGCTCCCGACGGACGACTCTTCGTTGGCGAACGCATTGAGGGGAAGCTCCGCATCGTTACGGCTTCGGGCCAGTTGCTCGCCGCGCCGTTCCTCCAGCTCGACGTCCCTCCCGTCCGTCATCGCTCCGGCGGACTACGCGGATTCGCCTTCGACCCGCAGTATCCCGCTGAACCCTACCTTTACGTCTTCTACACGAAGCAATTCGCAGGCACCCTCCGCCACAACCGTGTCAGCCGCTTCACGGTCTCCGCCGGCGACCCCAATCTCGCCAATCCAGCCAGTGAAGTGGTTCTGTTGGAGCTGCCTTTCAACAACGATGCGGACGGATCGAGCGGCAGTCACAACGGTGGCGCCGTCGTCTTCGGTGGGGATGGGAAACTCTATGTCACGACCGGCGACGGTTGGAACAATAGCGGCGTCTACGCGCAAGGCGACAGCGTGCAAAGCCTCTCGACCTACACCGGGAAAATCTTCCGCCTTAACAGGGACGGCACCATTCCCACGGACAACCCATTCTACAACACCGCGTCGGGAGACTACCGGGCCATCTACGCGCTCGGCTTCCGCAATCCCTACGCGGCCGCCGTGCACCCGGTCACGGGTGAGGTCTTCGTCTTCGACGTCGGCGACGCCAACGGAGGCAACAAGGACTATATTTACCGCGTGGCGGCCGGCGAAAATTATGGCCACGACGGCTACGGCGGCATCGGAACAAGCGCGAGCGTCTGGGCCTACATCGGGACGCGGATCATCAGCGGCGGAACCTGGTACTTTGCCGACCAGTTTCCTGCGACCTATCGCGAGCGGCTCTTTGTCACTTCGTGGAAGAAGGGATTGAAAACCGTGCAGTCGGTCACGAACACGACCGTCGAGGAATTCGGCTCCGACGCGGTCAACGACCAGGGCCCGGTCTACCCCTGCGTCGGACCGGATGGGTCGATCTATTTTCTCGACTCCACCTACGAGACGAGTAACGGCCGCGTCTACAAACTGAGTTACACCAACATCAACCGCGCAGACACGCCGGCCATCTCGCCCAATGGCGGCACTTACGCGGACAGCGTGAGCGTGTCACTATCGACAACATCCCCGGGCGCCACAATTCGCTACACCACCGATGGCAGCGACCCTGACGTGGCCTCTCCGCTCTATTCACCTCCCTCCTTGACCCTAACCAACTCCGCTACCTTGAAGGCCCGGGCCTACGCGAGCGGATTCGATCCGAGCACCATCGCCGAAGCCGTCTTCACCGTGGAAGTGAGCACTCCCCCCTCGTTCACGAATACCGCGCCATCTACGGCCACCATGGGAACGGTCTATCAACACACGGTTACGTCGAATGCGACTCCTGCCGCCACTTATTCGCTCGATACCGCACCCGCAGGCATGGCCATTCATCCCGAGACCGGTGAAATTTTCTGGCCGGTCAATACAACGGGCAGCGTGCCGGTGACCATTCGCGCCGGCAATGGCATCGCTCCGGACGCCCTGCAAGGCATCACGATCAACGTCACCAACCTTCGCCCCGCCGACGCCCCCGATTTGGCGAACCTGACCCAGGGCGGACTCCGCTACAGCTACTTCGAAGGCGCGGATGCCATGCAGGCGAAGTCGGCGGGCACCGTGGCCATGCCCACGCTGACCGTGCGCGAACGAGACGACGATTTTCGGCTTCGTTTCGAGGGATACATCGACGTCACGACGGCGGGGATTTACGAATTCAATCCGTCGACCGCTCCCGGCGACGAGGTTTCCCTCTTCATTGGAGGCGTCGAAGCCAGAGGCTTTCCCATCGGCCTCGAGACGGGCATGCATTCCTTTGCCGTTGACTACAAGGAATCGACCGGCGTGCAGGCCCTCACCGTGCTTTGGGACGGCCCCACCTTTGACGAGGAATTTATCCCGTCTTCGGCGCTCTACCACGACACGACCCCTTACGGGCAAGCTTCACGATCCCCGCTTCCGCCTTATCTCGCCACCTTTCCCACCGACGAAGCGGGAAGTCTCCCCGCCACACTCACCGACACCGGCGCCTTCGAGGACGTCGCCTCGCTGAAGCCGATAGACGGCGTCGTCGCCTACACGCCGAATGCGAAACTGTGGTCGGACGGCGCGGATAAGTTGCGGTGGATTGCGCTTCCCTACGGCACGGAAATCACTTACGCGACGACCGGGCATTGGGTTTATCCGCCCGGCACGGTCTTTATCAAGCACTTCGAGATCGGCGCGGAGAGAAAGCGCATCGAAACGCGCTTCGAAATCGTGAAAGAGGGCGGGTCGAGTTATCTCGTGACTTACCGCTGGCGCGCCAATCAAAGCGAAGCGGACCTCGTCCCGGACGAGGGCGCGGACGGACTTATCGATTTTGACGGGAAGTCGCAACAGTGGTTCTTCCCAAGCCGCGCCGAATGTGTCGCCTGCCATAACTCGTCGGTCGGGTATGTCCTTGGCTCGAGCACGCGCCAGCTGAATGGCGGGCTTACTTACTACTCCGGAATCACCGACAACCAGCTTCGCACCTGGTCCCACCTCGAAATGTTTGACGCGCCGCCCGCGGACAGCACGCTGACCAACCTCGATGCCTTATCGCCAGTCGACGACGACTTTGCCTCACTGGAGGAACGCGTGCGGTCCTACTTCGATTCGAATTGTGCCTATTGCCACAACTCGACGGCCGCGCCGGAGGGGACGAACTTCGTTCTCGAGTACGATACGCCAATCGCGCTTTCAGGACTAATCAACGGAGTGGGCGGCGATGACCTGGGCCTCGGCTCGCTCGCCCGCATCATCGCCGCCCGCGACCCGAAATACTCGACGCTCTACCATCGTCTTGCCGGCAACGATCCTGCAACTCGCATGCCCCCGGTCGGGCGCACGATCGTGCACGACGAGGCCCGCGAGGCGCTCGTGCGCTGGATTCTTTCCCTCCCGCCTTCGAACACGCTCGTCGACATCAATGACTACACGCATCGCTGGACATTCGACAACACGGCCGGCACCGGCACCTGGCGCGACACCGCGAACGCGCCGACTTACGCCACGGGCCAGGTCAACCAGGCTCTCACCTTTGACGGCAGCGATGATGCCGTCGATCTCGGTCCGCTCGACGCAGCGAGCGGGACGGGATTGACGATCACCCTATGGTTCCGCGCCGACGACTTTGGCATTTCCGACGCACGTTTCCTTTCCAAGGCGGACGGGCAATTCGACCAGGACCACTACTGGATGATCAGCACCCTGAACGGCTCGCAACTCCGGCTCCGCCTGCGCGCGGGCGGGAACACGACAACGTTGATTTCACCGAGCGGCACCCTTTCGACCGGCACCTGGACCCACGTCACCGCCCGCTACGACGGCGCAACGATGAAACTCTTCAAGGACGGCGTCGAAGTCGCGAGCACGGCGAAAACCGGCGTGCTCGACACCAACGGCACGGTCGACGCCGCGATTGGCAACCAGCCCACGACCGCCAGTGGCGGGTCTCGCCCATTCGATGGGCTCATCGATGACGTCCGCATCTACCCGCGCGCTCTAAGCGAAAGCGAGATTTCCACCGTGCGCGATGCGGGAGGCGTACCCAACTCCGCACCCACCATCCAATTAGCGACTCCGGTCGGGGCGGTCGGCGGGAACAACCACATCACCCGGGCCAATGCGGCGTCAAACCTCTTGCCCACCGCCTCTGACGCCGAAGACGGCGACCTTTCGGGGGAGGTCACCTGGCTCTCCACGTCGTCCGGCGACATCTCACCGACAACGCTTCCCGATGGTCCGCACACCCTCATCGCCACCACTCGCGACATCAACGGCTCCGCCGACAGCACGCTCGTGAGTTTGACTGTCGTTCCAGGTTTCGAGGGCTGGGCCGAGGACCATGGTGTCCCATCCACTCCATTGCTGGATCACAATGCGAACGGCTACACCCTGCTCGAGGAGTATGCCTTCCGTGTCGATCCAACAGCCACTGCCTTTCCATCTCCCGTATCGCCGGAGTTTGACGGCCTCCTCGGAAAAATCTCCCTCACCTTTCCGATGGACCCTCTTGCCATCGACCTCACTTACACGGCCCTGTTTTCAGAGGACTTGGATGTCTTCACGGAAGAGTCATGGACGCCCCTCGGTGATGCCGTGAGCGGCGATCAAGGCGCTCTTCGAGAATCTTCTCCGGGCCAGATTGACATCGAGGCCATCTCCCCGGCGAGTTCCTCGCGTCACTTCGGGACGATCCGCATCGAAAAGGATTAACCCGTCTGCCAGTCCCGCTCGTCAAGGTCGGGTGGCAAGTACTGCAAAGTCCCGAGCAAGCCCCCGCCGATCGACTGAATGGTGTCAATGTCTTCTCTGGTCAGGTCGTATTTCTCCGTCTTTGGGGCCGAGCCGAGGCGGTTCTCGAGAACACTCAAGGCGTCCGGGCTGCGTTCGGGGATTCCGGCGAAGACGTCGATGCGGTCCAATTCATTCCGCACATCCTCATAACGCAGGAAGAGCGACCCTTCCGGATCGGCGTTCGCAAACTCCTTCATGTCCCGAGTGCGCTCAGTCCAGACCTTGGCGAGATAGTCGACGGTGTAATACTTCGCGTCGTCGATCCAACCCATCCGCCGGACGGAACGCACGGCATCGAAGGGATTCCGGACGACGAAGAG
>JBCDLR010000218.1:0-7070 GCA_038745205.1 Verrucomicrobiota bacterium | reverse complement strand
CCGCCGTCCTGGTCGAAGGGAAACTCCGGATGTGGATACTTGTGCGCGTCGACGATGTCGCCAATGGGGAAAAAATTGCCGCCACTGGCGATGTTGATGGCACGTGATAAATCGTAATCAATCGCCATCTGCCCAACCGACATCGTACGGTGTTGCCCCCACGCTTCGTTGAAGGGAACCCACTGCACGATGCTCGGGTGATTGCCGAGCGTGTCGATCATGTGCTTGTATTCAGAGACGAATTGTTCGTGTGCCTGGTCGGGCCAGATGGAATCGACGGCGCCGGGCAGAAGGCGTGTCCAGGGCGGACTGACTTCTTCGATAGCGCGCGGGTTCCCGACCCCGCTGCTCACCTGGTCCTGCCAGACCATCATGCCCATCTTGTCGCAATGATAGTAATAACGGCGTGGCTCGACCTTGATGTGCTTGCGGATGGTGTTGAAGCCGGCGTCCTTGAGGAACTTGATGTCGGAAACCATGGCTTCGTTGGAAGGCGGCGTCAGAAGTCCGTCCGGCCACCAACCTTGGTCGAGTGTACCCCAGTGGAAGATTTCCTTGTCATTGAGTGTCAGGCGCCAGTGTCCGTCGGCGTCCTTTCTTTTTCCAAGTTCTCGGAAGGCGAAGTAGGAGTGGATGGTGTCCCGGGCGCCGTTTTCGCCGGAAACGTTGATCTCCAGTGTGTAGAGAGTGGGTGACGCGGGCGACCACAGTTTCGGATCATCAATCCTGTAAAGGATGGATGAGTTCTTCACGTTGCTTTTTCCGAACGGTTCACCATTCAAGGAAGCTTCTGCCGCGAGGGAGGGTTTTGTGGCGGAGGTTCCGCCGAGTGAGACCTCAATTTTGACTTCTCCAGTGTTGGAAGCGGATATCTTGAGATTCTCGACGTAGGTCTCCGGAACTTCCTCCATCCAAACCGTCTGCCAGATCCCCGAAACGGGCGTGTACCAGATTCCCTTCGGAGTCAGTCGCTGTTTCCCGTGTAACTGATAGGCACTGTCAGTCGCATCGGTGACGCGGAGCCTGATCCGGTTTGTTCCGTCCTTGAGGGCGTCAGTGACGTCAAAGGAGAACGGCAGATTTCCTCCAATGTTGCTTCCGGCTTCCTTTCCGTTCACCCACACTGTGCACGCGTAGTCCACGGCTTCGAAGTTCAAAAGGTATCTCTTTTCATCCTTCTTTTGGATGTCGATGGATCGCAGATACCACAGCGCGTCCTCCGGCGTGAAACGCCTTTCCGCGCCCGAAAGCGGGGCTTCCACCGCGAAAGGAACCAGGATCTTTCCGTCCCACTGCTTCGGGACGCTGTTCTGGGAAATCGAGGTTATGGCGTAGTCCCAATGCCCGTTCAGGTTCGTCCAATTTTCACGGCGAAGCTGGGGTCTGGGGTATTCCTGCCAGACCTTCTTCGCCGTGACCTTCTCGCCCCACTCGGTGCGCATGGTGACCTTGGGCTGGGCGGTGTCGATCTTATAGTCGAGAATCGTTCCATTGAATCCATTCGGAACCTTGTATTTCCCAACCGGATCGATGCCGTCGAGACCGACGAACATGCCAAGACCGGGTTGTTCAACCATCAGTCCCGGGGAGTCGGTGCGGGCGACGACCTTGTTGTCGACGGCGATGGATAACTCCTTTTCGTCAAGCGTTGCCTTGACCGTCACCGATCCCTTGACCGGGTTTTTGGAGACGAGCGTGGTCAACTTCCCTTCATTGCGGTAAGAAAACGCGGGCTTGCCGTCGATAAAGTGGAGGGACCACCCGAAGCGCAGCCCGCCGTGACCGAGAACCACGCCATTCGGCTTGTTATGGCGGACGGTGGTGGAGACGGTGAAAGGGCGGCCGTTGACCGGCGGTGGGTTCTTGACTGGTTTTGGTTCGGCGGACTTGTTTTCCTTTTTCGCGGTAGTCTTGGTTTTCGGAGTGCCCGGCTTGGGATAGACGCCGGTACGGGCTGCCCAGATTTCCCAGGCGGCGGCGAGGGGTTTCACGCGGTCCCGCATGTCGGCGGCGAGATTCGTCGTCTCTGTCCGGTCCTCGACCATGTTGTAGAGTTCCCATTTGGACTCTTTGGTGCCGTCACTCGTGGCGACATCGCGACCGACGAGTTTCCAGTCACCGTAGCGAACGAAGGCGTTATTTTCGTGTTCGATGAAGATCGGCTGGCTGCGCTCCAACGGCATTCCATCGAAGGCAGGTCGAAGCGAGATGCCGTCGAGGGCCGGAAGGTCGTTGCCGTGGGCTTGAATGGGGTAAGTGCCGTCGGCAACGTCGAGAATGGTTGGCATGAGGTCGATCAACTGGGCGGGTTCGTCATACCAATCCGCCTGCGGCTGGATTCGTGCGGGCCAATGCATGAAGAAAGGCGTGGCCGAGCCGCCCTCGTGGGCAAAGTGCTTATAGAGCCGGAAAGGGGTGCTGCCGGCGTTGGCCCATGCCTCGCCGTAGCTGTTCGCGGTCTCTTGGTTTCGCTTTTCGATGTCGTGGAAGTTGCCGCGCCCCAGCATGCTTCCCTCCTGGCAGGCTCCGTTGTCGGAGAGAAACATGATCAAGGTGTTTTCGAAGGCGTTCCGCTTTTTCAGGAAAGTGACGAGTTTTCCGATGTTCTGGTCGATGCGGTCAATCATTGCGGCGTAAACGGCCATCTTGAGGTCCATCTCGTCCTGCTTCTCTTCGTCGAGAGAACTCCAATCGGGGATCCCCGGTGTTTTCGGCGAAAGCTCCCACTTCGGGTCGATCAAGCCGAGTTCGATCTGCTTCTGATGACGACGTTTCCGCAACTCGTCCCAGCCCATCTTGTATTTTCCGCGGTACTTGGCGATGTCGTCCTCGAAGGCCTGGAGAGGCCAGTGCGGGGCGGTGTAGGCGAGATAGAGGAAGAAGGGATTGGCCTTGCTCGGAAACCGGCTGACATCCGCTTGTTCCTTGAGGTGTTCGCGGATGAACCGGATGCCGTAGTCGGTAAAGGCGTCGGTCGTGTAGAACGCTTCATTGGTGGTGCTATGCGGATCCTCGATGATCTCGTTCCCGAAGGTCATGCCGCGTGGGTGGATGGGGTGGAAAAAGCGTGTCGCGCCCGGTAGGCAACCGTAGAATTTGTCGAATCCGCGCTGCAACGGCCAATGATCCTGCTCGCCGAATCCCAGATGCCATTTCCCGGTCATCAAGGGCGCGTAGCCTGCCGGTTTCAGGACTTCACCAAGCGTAACGCAGTTGTGATTGAGGAACCCCTGGTAGGCAGGCGGGCGATTTTTGTAGTGTTTCCCGGGGGCTGCCGTCATGTGTCCGATGCCGACTTCATGAGGGTGGAGTCCCGTCATGAGGGTCGCACGAGTCGGGCAGCAGCGACCGCTGTTGTAGAACTGGGAGAAGCGAACGCCGCCATGCGCAAGGGTGTCTAAATTCGGTGTTTCAATTTCGCCGCCGTGGTAGCCGAGGTCTGAGAACCCCATGTCGTCGACCATGATGAGAATGACGTTGGGCCTCTCCGCGGAAGCCTTGGCGAAGGTCGAAGAGCAGAGGATGCAGAGAAGAAGGATGGCAACGCGTATCATGGTGGGATCCGGGGAGAGGTGGTTATTCGTTTGCAAGGACGCGAACAGTGAGAGCGCCGAGTCTCCAGCGGCCGGAGGGCTCGACGCCGTAGTGGGGACTGGAATCGAGGTGGAGCGTCTGGCCCTTTTTCAGAACGCCGAGATCACTGAGAAGGCCGTGCTGTTCCCGCGAGTCGTTGTCACCGTCGACGCAATAAATGGCGAGTGGTTCGTGGTCGCCGACCCGGTAGAATCCGCCACAAACTCCTTTGCCGGCGACGATGGCAGCCGTTTCGAGGACGACATCGCGATCAAAGGAGAGGAGGAAAGCTTCGCCTTCGTCGACCTGGTTGAATTTGCCGCCACCGGCGAGCCCGAGCCCCAGCGGATTTGGTGAAAATGTCAGGGTCTCACCTGCTCCATCGCCCGAAATGGTGAGCGTCAACGATTGGTTCCCTCCAAACTCTACCGTTTGGGAAAAGTCCTTCGCCAGCTTGCCGGCGGTCTCCTCCGCCGCCGGACTTTCATCGGACCAATCAAATTGGACCGTATATCCCTCCGCCGACGCTTCCGCCAGACGGTGGGCACCAGCATTGCGGTGAAGGTAGGCCACTTCCTGGAGGTGAGCGACAAGTGGGGCCAACTCAGGGTCTCCAAGTCGGTTGTTTTCCTCGCCCGGATCGGAGGAGAGTTCATACAGTTCGAACGGCTCCGCTCTGCCCGCCCGCGCCAAGCTTCCCTTGAAAAAGATCTTCCACTGACCCTCGAAAGTCTTCCCTTCAGCGGATGGATGGTCGAGTCGCATCGCAAGAACCGCCGGATCGTCCTTGGCTTCCTTATGGTCGCTGAAGAACAGCGGAGGACGCGCTTTCAGTTCTTCTCCCTGAAGGGCCGCGAGAACGCTGGTGCTGTCTTCCGCGCCTTTCTCTCCCGCTTTGAGGTCGGGCAGTTCGGTCTCGAGAATCTCCGAAAAAGTCGCGAAGAGATCGCAAAGCCCGAGAGGAGTTTCGTTCGTCTTTCCGGGAGTGTCGGCATCGCCGTCGCCGAAGTCTCCTTCCGGCCACGAGGCGAGGAAGGCGACCCGGTGGCCACCTTCGTAGCAAGAGCCCTTGTTGCTGCGGAAGGGGCCCGTTGCAACAGGACTGTTTTTCTCCGCGCCGTTGTCGCTGGTAAAAATGACGATGGTATTCGCGACGAGCTTCTGGCCGGGATTCCTTGGGTCGTCGGTCGCTTCGAGGTAATCGAGGAGGCGGCCGAGCGCGACATCGTTTTCATGGATGTAGTCGTGGCGGTCGTCCATGGGGTCGCCGGAGACGGTGCGCGCCGCGCCCTTCACGGGTTTACCACCGATGGCTTCGTCGGGCGTGTAGGGGCCGTGGTTGGAATTGGAAGGGTAGTAGAGGAAGAAGGGCTTCTTGGCCGCGACCTGCTCGTCGAGCCATTGGATCGCGTGATCGGAATGCCGGCTGCCGAGTTCGGTGAGGAAGTAGGCGTTGGGTCCGTCTGCCACCAGTTCCCGGCCGTTTTCCGTGGCGCCGATGACCCTGCGTCCGTGAATGTGCCCGGGGCCGATGTTTTGGTCGGGGCGGTTAGCTTTGCCTTTCTTGCCCTGGCCTGGATTTCCGGCGTCCGGTCCCGAAGTGGCATGTGATCGGGAGGTAAAGCGGGCGAAGTCGAAACCGTGATCAAGGGGGGTTGTGTGTAGGGGCGTTGTCAGGTCCGCGTCGATGAATCCGGCGGCGGGCTTTCCTTCGGTATTCCGGTAGCGCAGGCCGACATGCCATTTGCCGACAAGGCCGGTGGCGTAGCCGTTGTCCTTGAAGAGCGTGGCGAGTGTGGGTCGCCCGGGTTCGATCAACGGATCTCCCTGCGAGCCGAAGAGGACATACCACTTGAGCCGGGTGCGCCAGGGATAGCGACCAGTCAAAAGCCCGTAGCGGGTCGGGGAACAACGCGACGCGGGAGTATGGGCGTCGGTGAAGCGCACTCCCATACGGGCGAGTCGCTCCATCTGTGGGGTGTCGATCTGCATGCCGTCGGGGTTGCCGGTGAAGTCCTGATAGGCGCTGGTGTCCCCCATGCCCATGTCGTCGGCCATCATGAGGATGACGTTGGGCGGCGCGGCGACAAGGGCCGAGGCCGAAACCGTAAGAACGGCGAGCAGGAGGGTCAGGGATTTCATCGAGGATGAATAGCGGTGGAAGTTTATGTGCGACATTCCTTCACCGTTACCCGGAAATCCCGGATTGTTCGATCTCTTAATGCTTGAGGACGGAAAACCAGTCCGTGAATGAAAACGGCTTCAGAAGGATCAGTGGTGCAGGACCTTCAGCGTGTCCCATTAAGGTGGGTGGTCGCCGGAAATGCAGGGAGAAAAGCTAGTCGAGTTTCTTCCCATGCCTCGCCGAAACGCTGGTCCCGTTCTGGTGATTGAGAATATAGGGGAAATTCGAGCTCGAACTCGGGGAGACGGACACGGTTTGACCTGAACGCCAGCGTGAGACGTTGCGGGCGTCGCTCCAGTTGATGTTCCAGATCGATCCGTCGTCGAGAATGACGAAGCGTCCGTCGACGGATGCGGCGGAGATGGTTCGTGATTTCCCGACTTTTGCAGCGGAGTATTCGTAGGAGTTTCCGCCTGCACTGGTGGAATTGCAGGACGCGAGAAGCGACAGGGCGCAGACGGAAAGCAGGGTGATCCAGATGTTTTTCATGGTGAGGTATTCGGGTCCGATGATGAGATACGAGAAATTAAATCGTCATCGACGAGTAACCGCCATCGACGATCATCTCGTGGCCGGTGATGAAACCGCCGGCCTTGTTCGAGGCGAGAAGAAGCGTGGCGCCGATGAGTTCATGGGATTCGCCGAAGCGGTTCATCGGTGTGTGGCCCATGATTTTTTCCACGCGTTCGGGCTGGAGAATCTTCTTGTTTTGCTCGGCGGGGAAAAAGCCGGGAACAAGCGTGTTCACGCGGATGCCGTGTGGGGCCCATTCGCGTGCGAGGTTCTTGCTCAAGTTGTGCACGGCGGCTTTCGTTAGCGAATAGGTGAAGACGCGGGAAAGGGGAACGACGCCGGACATCGAGCCGACATTGATGATCGAAGCGGGGACCTTCGAGTCGACGAAGTATTTCCCGAAGATCTGGGAAACATCGAAAACCGCCTTCAGGTTCACATCGAGGATTTGGCGGAACTCGTCTTCCGGAATGTCAAAGAAGGGCGTGGCCGAGTTGGCGCCGGCGCCGTTGACGAGGATGTCAACCTGGCCGGATCTCGCGGTCGCCTCCGCAAGCAACTTCTCCAGGCTTTCTCGGGACCCGACGTCAGCGGCGAGAAAGTAGCCGCTCCCCCCCGCGGCCTCGATTTTGGCCAACCGGGCGGAGGCTTTTTCTTCGCTTCGCCCGACGAGAATGACTTCCGCGCCGGCGCCGGCCAAACCTTCAGCCATGGCGCCACAAAGTTCGCCGGTGCCGCCGATGACGAGCGCGGTTTGGCCCTCGAGGGAAAAGAGATCGTGGAGGTAGTCGGACATGGG
>JBCDLR010000217.1:0-7085 GCA_038745205.1 Verrucomicrobiota bacterium | reverse complement strand
GATTCGCGGTTGTCAGTAAGGGTCCGTTCGCGCACCTTTCGTCGCTGCCAGGGCTATGGAGTGATGGCTTGCGAACCCCGCCAGGTCCTAACGGAAGCAACGGTAGTATGTCCATTATTGCCATAGTTCTCTGGCAGCACCCCGCTTTCACCAGGGCGTTAGCGGGAAGGCCCGTCTCTTTCGGCGGGACGACGCTTTCCTGAATGCGGACAGGAATATCGAGGCTCGAAGGCCAATGATGCGGAGATTGGAATCCCGCGCCGCCAGCCGAAATTGGCGTCAAACCCGGGTTACGGCCCGTCTGGTTCCGACTGGATGAGAATCTGCGGAAAAGCGACAGGTTCTTCCGGAGGGGCGTTGAGAAGATCGGGGGGCGCTTCCCGGTGTTCGGCCAGCCAGGCGGTGGGGTCCAAACGGTTCAAGGCCCCATCTTTCGCGTAACCACGGGACGGATACGGGGCGTCGCTGTCGCGGATTTCGAAATGGAGGTGCGCAAAGTAGGCCCCATCCGCATTTCCAACGGTTCCGATCTGGTCACCCCGGCGCATTGTCATCCCCGCGGCGACGTCCGTGTCGTCGAGGTGCGCATAGACGCTCTGCACGGTTTTGCGCGGACCGGATGTTCCTTCCTCCGTCGGCAATGCGTGTGCGATGATGACCATCTTCCCCCAACCGGGTCCCGCCTCGCCTGAGAAAACCACGCGCCCGTCTCCCATCGCATGGACCGGATCACCCAGATCCGTGTCGCGCCCGCCGATCCCGTTCAAATCATCGCCAAGGTGCTGCCCGCGCATTTTTTGGTTCAAGGTGAGGAACGGCTGCGCGTCGTAGGTGAACGCGCCATGCTCCGAGCCGAGGGGCAGGTCGAATCGCGTGGCCGTCGGCCACATCGCCATCGCGATCGGCGAGGGCAGGAGAAACGCGGCGTCCAGCGGCACCGGCGTCCCATCCGGCAGCAAGGTCGGCCGCGTCTCCGCGATCTGTGCGGCGGGAATCTCCACCGGCGTCTCCGACTTCCGCGACGCCACCATCAGGACAATGATCACCGCTGTCCCCAGCGTCAGCGCGGGGAAAAGGACGTTTTTCAGGGTGCGGCGGTCCATGGGGTGATTGGGGGCAATTGGCCTTGCTTGCGACTCCGGGTCAACCCGGTTAGTCTTTGCAAATGCTGACCAGGGAAAAGGCGAAGGATGCTCTCCGGAGTCTTCCCGAAGATGCCTCTTGGAGCGAAATCGAAGAGAGAATCCAGTTTCTCGCCGCGGTCGAGAAGGGGAGGCAGGATGTAAAGGAAAAAAGAACGGTCCCGCATGAGGAGGTAAAGGAAGCCTTGGGCGGATGGATTACACCATAGTGTGGTCGCAATCGGCCTTGGACGATCTGCGGGAGTTAGTGCGCTATATCGCGACAGAGAATCCGGCAGCTGCTGAACGATTCGGAAAAGCAGTCATCAAGAGAGTGGAGGAGATCACCAGTTTCCCTCGTGTGGGGCGGATGGTTCCAGAAGTCTAGAATGAAGTGATCCGCGAAGTCGTGCTCTCGCCCTATCGGATCATTTACAAATTGGATGATGCAGCCGGCAGATTTCAGTCGTCCGAGTCTGGCATGGAGCGCGAGGAGCGCCTGAGATTTAGACGCTTTTTGGACATTTCCGTAATCCTCTACACCGCCGCCACAGCCTCTTCTTCCTTCACCGCCACCTTCTTGAACCGGCAGTTTCCCGTCCTGTGCAACTCGTCGCAGCTGGCTTCGATGCGAATGGATTTGCTCGCGGGTGTGAAGCCGAGGCGCTTGGTGATGCAGTCGTTGAGGAGCTCGATGTGCGCATCCTCGAACTCGACGACGCGATGGCAATCAACGCAGATGAGGTGATTGTGGTTCGGGTGCTCGATGAAGTTCGGGTCGTAGCACGTCACCCCGCGACCGAGATCGAGTTCGTGGAGCAGCCCGCCCTCGACGAGCATGGAAAGCGTCCGGTAAACCGTCGCCCGCGAGGCATTGGCGTCGATGGCCCGCACGCGGTCCTGGAGTTCCTCGGCCGTGAAGTGCTCGTCACTCGCGAAAATGGCCTCGATGATGACCTCCCGCGGCTGCGTCATGCGCAGCCCCCGGTCCGAGAGAAACCCCTCGATCCGCTCGCGCACTTCTGGACTGATTGCCATGCCAAGAGTCTAGCACCCTCGACGAAGGGGCGTCAATGCGGCACAAAGGTAGGGACGTCTCGCCGAGACGTCCGAATTTCCCGCCGTCGGCGGAGATCGCCGGTGGCGATCCGATCAGGGACGCCTGCGGCGAGGCGCCCCTACCTGTTCTCATGCCCCGATCTGCTCCGTGACTGCCGTGGCTATCCTCTGGGCAGCCTCTTGGATGAAACCTTCATCCTTGCCCTCGACCTGGACGCGCAGCTTTGGCTCGGTGCCGGAGTAGCGGACGAGGACGCGGCCGCCGGATCCGAGGGTCGATTGGGTTTCGGCGATCGCTTCCTGTGCGCCGGTGAGTTCTTCCAGGGGCGGTTTTTCGCGCACGGCGACGTTGATCAGGATCTGCGGGAACTTGCTCATCACCTTCCGCAACTCGCTCAATGGTTTGCCCGATTCGACCAGAATGCGCAGGACGCCGAGCGCGGCGAGAATGCCGTCGCCGGTTGTGTTGTAGTCGCGACAGATGACGTGGCCGCTCTGCTCGCCGCCGAGGTTGAAGCCACCTTTCTGCATTTCCTGCATGACGTAGCGATCGCCGACTCCCGCGCGCACGACCTTGCCGCCGTGGGCTTTGAGGCACTCGTCGAGCCCGCAATTGCTCATGATCGTGGCCACGAGCGTGTCTTGCACCAGGCGCCCCTTGTTGATCATGTCGACGCCGATGATGGCCAGCATCTCGTCGCCGTCCAGCGGATCGCCGGTCTCGTCGCAGAGGATGACGCGGTCGGCATCACCGTCGTGGGAAATGCCGACCGAAGCTCCGGTTTCCGCAACAAGGCCGCCAATGACCCTCGGGTGGGTGCAACCGCAGTCGGCATTGATGTTGGTGCCGTCAGGGTCGGAATAAAAGGTCGTGAGATCCGCGCCGAGTTCGGTCAAGACTTGTGTGCTTGTGAGGTGAGCCGCTCCGTTGGCGTTGTCGAGGGCAATCTTCATATCGCTGAGTGGTGTCCCGCCTCCCATGGAGGCCACGGCCATGCCCACATATTTTTCGATGGCCTCGTCGAGTCGGGAGATGCGCCCGACTTTTTCGACGCCGTCGAATCTGTTCGCGAGCGCGAGTGCTTCGAGAGCCAGTTCGGAGTCGTCGTCGAGCTTGTAACCGTCGCTGGCGAAGAACTTGATTCCGTTGTCGTGGAACGGGTTGTGGGAGGCGGAGATGACCACGCCAAAGGCCCCGCCCAGTTCCCGGCAAAGGAAGGCCACCGCCGGGGTGGGGACGACTCCCGCCAATTGAACATCAACGCCTTCCGCTGCCACGCCCGCGGCGACGGCCGACTCGAGGAAATCGCCCGAAGCCCGGGTGTCCTTCCCGATGAGACATGGCCCGGAGGCGTTTTTCCCGAGAACCAGGGCGGCGGCCCGGCCAAGGGAAAGGGCCATCTCTGCGGTGATCGGGTGGACGTTGGCCCGTCCGCGAACGCCGTCGGTGCCGAAGAGTTGGCGTTTCTTGGAATCGCTCATTCGGAATGCATAACGGAGAAGCCTCGGAGAGCAAAGCGCAAAGAAAGCAGGAGGTAATGCCGATGAATTGGGACGGAAGCGGGTGGTCAGAACAACAGTTCAAGGATAGGATGACCTCATGAATTCCGACTTGGATCCCGCCGCGTTCGCGGATCTCCTCGCCCGCGCGGAGGCCGCGAGCGCACTTTCCTACAGTCCCTACTCGAAGTACCGCGTCGGTGCGGCCGTGGAAACGGATGTGGGAATCTTCGTTGGTGCCAATGTTGAGAACGCCAGCTACAACCTCGGGTTGTGCGCGGAGCGCGCGGCGCTGACCATGGCGCTCATGAATAGAGCAAAGGTGATCCACAAGGTTGCCGTGTGCTGTTTCGACGCGCGGAAGGATGAGAACGGGAGAGTGGTGGATCCTTCGGAAACGATGCCGTGCGGAGGTTGTCGACAGTGGCTGGCGGAGCTGGCTCCGAACGCGGTGGTCATGACGAATGGTATCGAAAAGCCGTTGACGATGAACGATTTGCTCCCGAATGCATTCAAGCTGGGCTAGCGGACAAAAACTTCCTCACCCAGACTCCGGTTTCGAGGACGGCGTCCTCGTCGAGCCGCGAGGGCAGGTCGGAGGCATACCACTCGGCCGGTGTTTCTTGGACACGCGCGATCTTGTTGTTCTTCCAGACCCACGCCGACTTCCGATACGGGCCAACGGCGAGAGGGTCGCTCCAGGTATGGAGGGATAAAAGTGAATCTGTTAGGGCGGCTGCGAGGTGCATTGGTCCGCTGTCGACGCTCACCGTGAAATTCGCCTCGCGAATGAGAGCAATCAGTTCCGGGAGAGAGGTGTTGTTGACAAGGTTGGTGGTATTGTCAGGAAGCTCGGGCATCGGCTCGGTCAGGCGACCGACGACGACGACCGGCATCGGCTCGACGGCTCGACAGAAGATTGGAACCATGGAGGGGGCGATGGATTTGCCCTTTCCACGGGAAAAGGGGTGGAAGAGGACGAAGGCCTCGGTGGGCAGTTTCGATCTCGTCTCGTCCCGGATCTCCGCCTCCGGCAAAATGAATTCCGGTTCTTCTGGGAGAGGCAGTCCAAGTGCACCCGCAACCGTGAGGCAGCGGTCGACGGCGTGCTTTTTCCCGCTGACATCAACGCTGCGAGTGTGGAAGAAACGGGCCCCTTCACGGGCGTCCGAGAGGCCGTAGCGCAGGTTCGCTCGACTTCTCTTGGCCATGAGTCCACTCCGTAAGAGTCCCTGAAGATCAATGGCTAACTCCGGTGGTCGAGGCTCGCGTAAGGCGCGTGACCAATCGAGAAACCTCGCCGCGCCCGTGGCGCCATGAAATTCCTTTCGCGGGAACGGAATGACCTCGTCGATGTGCGGGTGGTTGGCCAGCAAGGGCACCCACTCCGTGTTCGCGACCCAACGGATCTTGGCATCAGGGGCGGCTTCGCGAATGACGGCAACAGTTGGCAGGGCATGCACAATGTCACCAAGCGAAGACGGCTTGATGATGAGGACCGTGCGGGCTTCGCGAATGGCGTTGGCCCCGGCGAGAAAATCGTCGGCGGCAGAGGAATTCATTTACCAAGAGCGAGTCGGTCGGCAAGGGAGTCCGGCAAACCAGCGGCGCGGATTTTTTTTTGGGTGGTCGCGATGTCGTATTCGAGGCGGCGAATGGTCACGCGCTTGTCGTTCAAATCGTAAACCGCGTAGGCGGATCGCCAGTCGCCGTCGCGCGGCTGGCCGACGCTGCCCACGTTGATGAAATACTTTCGACCGGCTTCAATCGTCGCTGTGTATTCCTGTCTTGTTTCGACGGAAAGGGCTTTTTCATACACGCGCGGAACGTGGGTGTGACCGAAGAAACAGACCGGGGTGTACTGGTAGTTGAAGCTCGCCATGGCATCGAACTTGTTCGAGACGTAAGCCCAGGCTCCCGGCGAGTCGAGTGTGGCGTGGACGATCGTGAAGTCCCGTACTTGGCGCACGAGCTTGAGTTCATCGAGCCATTGCTTGTCATCATCGTCGAGCTGGTCACGGGTCCAGCTCATGGTCGCCTTCGCGAGCGGATTGAGGCGGTCGAGATCGACGTCTTTTCGCGAGCAAAACTCATCATGGTTCCCTTTGACCGTGGGGCAATCGAGTTCGCGGACGAGATCGAGGCACTGCTTCGGGTTCGCGTTGTAACCGACGATGTCGCCGATGCAGACAAAGGTCGAACATCCGAGTCCACGTGCGTCCTCAAGCACGGTCTGCAGCGCTTCGAGGTTGGCGTGAATGTCTCCGAAAATGGCGATTCTCATCGGTGGGGGATGGCACCGCCAAGGACGAGGCGAAGGTGCCCTGTCCCGTCCCGCGGTCGCTCATAGTTAGGCGGAAAAGTGTCGAAAACAATTGCTTTCGCGGGGTCTCAATTCCAGACCGCCTCCTGCGCATTCCGCGCGGCTTCTTGAATGAGACGTTCTTCTTCCGGCACGCCAAGCCGGTCTTCCATCATGACGAGGGCCGCCCGCACATCGGGATAAATGCCCGGGTGCCGCGGCATGTAGAAGCTGTAGAGAATCTCGATGGCCTCCTTCTCGTTGCCGGGCAATTTCGCAAGTTCGAGGCCGAGCTTTTTCCGGTAGTGGTCCGGTGTGCCTTCGATTTCGGCGATTTCTCGGTAAATCCCGACGGCCTTCGCGGGATCGTCCGCGTTGGACCAGTACCTCGCCAAGGCCGCCAGCGGGAGGTAGCCCGGCTCTTCGGCGGCGATTTTTTTTAGCTCTGTTAGAGATTTCCCGGCCATCCTTTCCTCAACGTCGGCGGTCTCGAATTGTTCGAAGCGCGTCCGCACCGTCGGCGTGAGGAACCCGTCGTAGTAGGCTTCGCGGAAGGCGCCATAGGCCTCGTCCGTCCGCTCCGGGCAACGAGCAATACTTGAGAGGTAGTGGGACCGGAGGACCCGGTGGGCATCGGGTTTCTGCATTCCCTCGTAAAACCACCCGGCGGCAGTGCACTGGTCATCGTGCTTGTCGGAGGCCGAGTAGAGCACGCCCATGTCAAGATAGAGCAGGGCCTCGTCGGGAAGGTAGCGCATGCCTTCGAGGAGGAATTCCTCGCCGCGTTGGAGGTAACCGGGCGCCACGACATGGTAGAGTTGCCAGGCCTTCCAGTCGGTGTCGGCCAATTCGGCCTGCTGCCGGAAATGCGCGTAGGCGTTGAACGACATGTGCCACTTCGCCGTGAGCCAGTGATCGAGAACGCGAGGCTGGAGCTGTGTGATGAGCTGGAATTTCTCCTCCACCGTCGTCCAGTCCTTCCGCTCAAAAGCAGTGAAGGCCTGGATGTTTTGCCACGTCGCAATCACCGAGCGAAACCCGCCGACCGACGCCGCATACATCGACTGACCCAGTTCCTCCCGCATCGATACGTCCAGTTCCGG
>JBCDLR010000216.1:0-7091 GCA_038745205.1 Verrucomicrobiota bacterium | reverse complement strand
GCGTGCAATGGCGCGGGACTTCTTCTTCGCACGTGGATTTTCCTCGGTGCCCTCGGCGACACTCGTGATCTCCTCATGGATCGAGGAAGTCGCCCGGTTGGATTCCGGTGCCCACTCAAAGTTGAGCGCGGTGCAAATCAGGGAGCAGTAGGCCCCGGCCAGGAAAATCGGAACAAGAATTCGCGGCAGGCTTTTTCCCGAGGTCAGCATGGCAATCGTCTCGTTGGACCGCGACATGCGGCTCAAGGTGTAGAGCAAGGCGAGGAGGATGGCGATTGGCAATACCATCACCACCAACTGCGGAATCATCGCGAGATAGAACCGCGCGATGTCCGACAGCGAGGCCTTTGCATCGAAGAAGTCCCCACCATTGTCGCTGAGGTCGAAAATAAGGACGATGGCCAGAAAGCCGATGACACAGTAGACGAGTGGAAAGAGAAATTCCCGCGCGATGTACTGATCCAGGATAGAGGCCCGTTCATAGAAGAAGAGGATCAGGGGAGGGCTCAGGATCAGGCCACCTATGAGCAGGAAGCGGATGGTGTCGTAGACGGGTGAGGTTTGTACCCCGGCATACTCCAGAGAGGATCCCGCCGCCGCGTCGAGGGCCATCCCACCAAGCCAGATCGCAAGGTAGAATGCGGAGAAGAAAATCGTGGTGCCCATACGGACGACCCCGGACGCATGGGAAAACGCGGCGAGGACCATGGGAATGAAGCAAAGCGACGCCGCAAACAGCAACTGGATGAGATACTGGTAGACACCTCCTGGCCCCTCTTCGTCCCCCCCGGGAGGGTTCGCCTCGATATCCCAAGTGTTGGCGAAAAGAAATAATCCGGCGACGAGGGCGCCGAGCAGTCCGAACCGCAGGGTCGAGCGCGGTGAGCCCACCAGCCAGTTGCGGATCGGCTGGGTGAACTTGGATATGGCGCTGAGAATCGAACGCATGGACGGGAGACTGGACCGGCAAGATCGCTTGCTGACAACCAAAGGACAACCTGTTCCTCACAAACCTTGAATTTCAAGTTCGTGGACAAATCCGGCCGGACGCGGTATCGGGAACGCCGATGGACGAACCGCCGAACGCAGTCCTCTCGGAAGACCCTACAGAACCATTGGAGGAGAGAATGCGCGAATTCTTTTCCGCTAGCGGGCCGATGTCGGCGGGGCGGGACTTTGAATTCCGGCCCCAGCAGCAAGAAATGGCGGTTGAGGTGTCCCGGGCACTGGAAGAGGAGCGGCCGGTCATCCTCGAAGCGGGGACCGGGGTGGGGAAGTCGTTGGCTTACCTCGTTCCTTCCATTCATTATGCGTTGGAGAAGAGGAAGAAGGCGGTCATTTCCACGCACACGATCAATCTGCAGGAGCAGCTGATTGAAAAGGATATTCCGCTCGCCCAACGGATTATTGAGCGGGGATTCAGGGCGGTCCTTCTTAAGGGGCGCCAGAACTATGTTTGTCCGACGCGGCTCGCCCGCGCCATTCGCTCCGGTCCGGAATTGTTCACGAGTTCGGATCGCGTCGAACTCGATCGCATCGCCGAATGGGCGGACGAGACGAGCGACGGCAGTACAAGCGACCTCCCTTTCACGCCGGAGCATCGCGTGTGGGCGCAGGTATGCAGCGAACCTGCTCTCTGCACGCCACGCACTTGTGGGCCGAATAGCGGCTGTTTTTACCAGGCGGCAAGACGCGAGGTCGCGGAAGCAGATGTCGTTGTGCTCAACCACACCCTTCTCTTCATGATGCTTTCCGCGCAACTGGAGGAAGGGGACGGGGATGGCTTCATCTTTCCCGACGACTTCCTCGTCATCGACGAGGCGCACGCCATGGAATCAATCGCGGCCCAACAGTTCGGACTGCGCGTCTCCCACGCAAATCTTCGTTTCCACCTTCACCGGTTTTGGAATCCGCGGACGAAGAAGGGTCAGTTTCATCTCGTAAAGCACATGGGCGGCTTGAAGTCCACACAGGCTGCGCTTGATGCCGCTGACGAGTTCTTCGATGCGGTCGAGGAAGCCGTGAAGTTCCCGCCTTATTCGAACTCATTTCGAGTTCGCCGCCCCGAGCTTATCGAGAACAATCTCGCAGCTCCCTTGCTGGCGGTGGAAGAATCGGCACTCGACGTGGTGGAGCAGACGGACAGCGAGTTATCCCAAGCGGAGATCCGCGACTTGGCGACGCGTGTCAGGGAATTGCGAAGGGGGGTCGCCGACTTCCTGGACCAGGCGCTCGAAGGCCAGGCCTACTGGATTGAAAAGGGAGGGGAGGGGCGAAGTGTCTCCCTCAATTCAGCGAAGATTTCCGTGGCGGAGGACTTGCGGCGAATTCTTTTTGAATCAGGCAAGCCCTGCGTTCTGACGAGTGCCACGCTCGGAACGGGGGGCGATGAACTCGGCTACTTTCGGTGCCGTGTCGGGGCTGAACAGGTGGAGGGGCGTTCCATCGGGAGCCCGTTCGACTTCACGGAGCAGATGAAGATTTTTGCCGTGAAGTCGATGCCGGAGCCCAAGTCCGATGCCTTTGCGGGAGCGTTGCAGAAGTGGATCGAGGAATTTGTCCGAAGATCCCACGGTCGGGCCTTCGTGCTCTTCACCAGTCACCGCCTCATGCGTGATACCGCCGACCAAATGGCGGGGTTCTTCGAGGATGAAGGATTTAAATTGCTGGTGCAGGGGCGAGGCATGCCGCGCGGAAAGTTGATCGAGCAATTCCGCGAGGATGTCTCCAGCGTGCTCTTCGGGACGGATAGTTTCTGGACGGGCGTTGATGTGCCGGGGGAGGCTTTGTCGAACGTTATCGTCACGCGCTTGCCTTTCGCTGTTCCCGACCATCCGTTGGTCGCATCGAGAATCGAGCGTATCGAAAGAGAGGGCGGAAATGCCTTCATGGAATACTCGGTACCGGAGGCGATTCTCAAATTGCGACAGGGGGTCGGCCGGCTTATCCGCTCCGC
Organism: Verrucomicrobiota bacterium; assembly: GCA_038745205.1. Lineage (GTDB taxonomy): Bacteria > Verrucomicrobiota > Verrucomicrobiia > Verrucomicrobiales > DEV007 > JBCCWV01. Next base: position 4,135 of record JBCDLR010000216.1, on the reverse strand, counting down.
ACGCGATGAAGGGATCGTCGTCCTCCTCGACAACCGCGTTTTGACGAAGCAATACGGGCGTGCATTTCTCAACGCCCTGCCCGATGCGCCCGTGGAAGTCGTGAGCTGAGGAATCCTGATTTTCCCACGGGATTTTCACGAAATTGCATCTATTTTACCGGCGGTCTTCCGGCCCCTCGGCTGCGAGGCCCGAGCCCCCTCATGAGAAGTGTCCTTCTATCCTGTTTCCTCCTCCTCGGAGGAACTCTCACTCTCGTAGGAGAAATCATCGGAACGGATGATTTTGACTATGCCAACGGTTCGATCGCCGGTCAGAGCGGTGGTTCGTTCTGGGACTATAACTGGATTGCGTCTACTCACTCCGGTGTGGCGTCCGACTGGGACATCGATTTCGGATCCGCCAACGTCGTTTCCGGATTTCTTGAGACGAATGGATCGGGCGCAATTCGGGAGTTCAATGGTGCCAGCGAACTCGGAGGTGCGGTTTGGGCGAGTGGCGCGCTTTTTTTCCAGTTCAAGATGACGAGAAGCGGCTCGGCAACCTGGGGTGGCGCGAGCGCCTACGACTTTGGCAATGAACGTGTCTTCTTCGGCATTCCCGGGTCGCTGGCGTTCTCCGACACGATTGGAATTGAGGTGCACGGCGGTTCGCCGAATCCCGGCACGACTGGCGGCAGCATTCGTCTTGTCGACGGGCAGGAGTACGAAATTATCGCGGTTCTCGACTTCGACAACGACCTCCTGGGCTTGTTTGTGGATGCCGATGTCAACGACTCCTGGGATTCGACGGGCGGAACGGCCGATGTGACGAGGCCCTTCACCGGAACGAGCTGGATCACGGCCGTGAGGCTTGGATCGGGGGGAGCCGTGGAATGGGATGATTTGCGGGTGGCGACGGAGTGGAGTGACCTGGGATTCATCAACAACGATTCGGACAACGATGGAATGGATGATTCGTGGGAGACGCAAAACGGACTCGTCGTCGGGATCGACGACTCGGGGCTGGATCCGGACGGGGAAGGGTTGAGCAATGTGGATGAATACCGGAACCAGACGAACCCGCAGGTTGGGGACTCGGACGGAGACAAGATCGATGACCGCACGGAGGTGCGGGCAGGAACAAATCCTAACGATATTACAGATTTCCCCGGGCAGGATCCATCGGAATTCCTTGTCGGCTTGGATGAATTCGATGGCGCGAACGGAGCGGTCGACGGACGCACGGGTGGTCTCTATTGGGACTTCGACAACAACACGCAGCTCGATCCGTTCCTTGGCCACACTGGAACGAGTTCCGACTGGGACGCGGGAGCGGGGGCTCCCCAGGTCACGGGTGGGAAGCTTGTTACCCAGGATTCAAATGCCCGTCGCCAATACAACGGTCCTTCGGAAGGGGAAGGCGGGCAGACGGAAGAGCGAAGCGGGGCTTTTGGTGGGAGTGGGTTTGGTGGCTTTGACTCGAGTGTCCTCTACTATCGCTTCGAAATGACCCGCTCTGCCGGGACAACGTGGAGCGGAGCAAGCTCGTTGGATTGGACAACGGAGCGCTACTTGTTCGGGGTTCCGGGCACGCCCAACCCCTCCTCGGGGGTGCGCGAGTTTGCCATTCATGATCTCAATACCAACAACCACGCCTACTCCGGAATCCAGCCCGTCGATGGCCAGACCTACACAGTCGTGGCGAAGCTGGACTGGGACAACGACATTGCCGCTCTCTATGTCGATCCTGACCTGACCCTTTCCGAAAGTCTCAACACGGCGGTCGCGACCTACAATCACACCAGTTCGAATTGGTCGACCGCGATCCGTCTCGGTTCGGGAGGGGCGGGTTCGACGCAGTGGGACCGCGTAAAGGTCGCCACGAGTTGGCTCGCTCTCGCCGATTACGCGCCCGTTGTGGGGGATGATGTGGTGACGATGCATCCGGGTGGGAAAGCGCGAATTCCGGTTCTCGCGAATGATGCGGGCTTGCTCGATCCGTCTTCCGTGACCGTCGCCTTGCCGCCGGTATCCGGAACGGCTTCCGCCGGGAGTGACGGCTTGATTCTCTACGAAAACTCCGGAGGACTGCCGGGTTCAGACACCTTCGTCTATGAGGTTTTTGAGGCAACGGGGGATCTGTCTTCCACCGCGGCGGTGACGGTCAACCTCACGACCGACTATCGATTCGACGCGAGCTTCGTCGACGTTCCACCCGATCCGCCTGCGACCGCTCTCGTTGTCGAGCCCGCTTTTCCGGGCATTACGTTTGACTCGCCACACGGTTTCTGCTCGGTGCCTGGCGACATGGAAAAGCTTTTTGTCGCCGAAGGGGATGGCCGCGTGATGATGATTCCTGATGTTACCGCGCCCACGAAGCTCCCGGTTCTGGACATCACCGACAGGGTCAACCACGACGACAATGAATTGGCGATGAAGGGCATAGATGTCCATCCGAACTGGTCGTCGAAGGGATATGTGTTCGTGACCTACAACTCGACCGCCGGAACGGTGCGCCTCTCGCGTTTCACGGGACTGACATCGCCTCCCTACACGATCGATCCCGCTTCGGAGCTTATCCTCATCGACCAGCAGAACGACGGTCCTTTTCACAACATCAGCGTCTGCAAGTTCGGGCCGGACGGGTATCTCTATCTCGGGTTCGGCGACGAGGGCACGCAGGAGGACGGGCTCGACAATTCCCAGCATATCGACAAGGACCTCTGGTCATGCCTTATCCGCATCGATGTCGACAAGGATTCGGCGAATCTCATTCCAAACCCGGACAGCGACATCCCGCGGGTTGGTGGAGGGAACTCCGGTGAAGCGCACTTCCGCGTTCCCGCCGACAACCCGTTCGTGGCGACGACGGCCTTTAACGGAGTGACGTTGACGGCTTCCGAAGTGCGGACGGAGATATTCCTGCTTGGTCTCCGCAATCCATGGGGGTTTTCGCTGGAAGACAACGACTTCGACGGTGTTGTCGAAGAGGTCTGGGTGGCTGATGTAGGGCGGGCCGATCGGGAGGAAGTGACGATCTTTACGGCGGGCGAGAATGGGGGCTGGGCCTGGCGGGAAGGCAATGTGGCCGGTCCTCGGCAAGGTGAATCGATCAACGGAGCGCCCGAGTCGGCCGCAACTCTGGTGGAGCCGGTGTGGACCTACGGCCGAGGGGACGGCGAGTTCGGCGGCAGTTCCATCATCGGCGGCCATATCTACCGCCAGAACACCCTTCCTTCCCTAACCGGGAAATACATCTTCCTCGACTACGTCTTCGGCAACATCTGGTCGCTCGACCGGTCGACGAATCCGGTGACGGTCGAGCGCCTCGGGGGCGAGGGAGCCATCGTTGGAATTATCGATGATCCGTCCAACGGAGAGATTCTCTTCCTTGATCGCGACGGCGATATCAAGCGGCTCACGGAAGGCTCCGAGGACACGTCCTACCCACAGACGATTTCCGCGACGAACTTTTTTGCCGATCTTGGGGATCTCACGCCAAATCCCGGTGCCGTCTTTTACGAACCGAATCTCCGCTTTTGGTCGGACTTCGGAGTCAAGAAGCGTTGGTTCCTCCTTTCGAACGCGGCGGGCACCCTGGGTTACGCGAACAATGGCCCCTGGGACTACCCCGAGGGAATGCTCTGGGTGAAGCACTTCGACTATCCGACGCAGTGGGAGAGTTTCAGCCGCACCATCGACGGCCAGGTTGTCGCTGATCGTCGGCCTCTCACCAGTTCTCCAATGCGGCGCGTTGAGACCCGGTTTCTTCTTCGCAATGGTCTCGGTGCCTATGGAGTTTCCTATCGATGGGAAAACCTGAATGGCGGAACGCAGGACGATGCAGCGTTGGCGAATGCCAATGGTGAGAATTTGAACATCGACATCCTGCTCGACGGTTCGCCGATGCAGGTCCCTTGGCGAATTCCTTCGAGAACGGATTGCCTGACTTGTCACACGCCGCAGGCGGGGCACTCGCTCTCTTTCAATACGCCGCAACTGAATACGCAGGGATCGATCGCCGGTGTGCCGGGCAATTTCATCGAGATGCTAAACACGGCGGGATACCTCACGGGGTTTGCCACCGCGCCGCCGGCGTGGCAACGGCACGTCAAGCCTGACGAAACCCAGTATTCCCTCGAGGCCAGGGTCCGCT
>JBCDLR010000215.1:0-7093 GCA_038745205.1 Verrucomicrobiota bacterium | reverse complement strand
TCGCCAGAAGGGAGCCATGCCAAAAAAGTCACTTCCAACCGCAAGATCCGCGCGGCGCTCCGGTGAGAGCCGCCGGGGAAGGCACCAATCCGTCCCTAACAACCACCAAATCCCATCCATACGATATGCTAACTAAAACCAAGAAACGCGTCGCGGCTCTCGCCGTCGCGCTTACTGGAGCCTCCGCTCCCCTTGTTCACGCCGACCTTCTCGATGTCGAGAAAGACACCTTGAAGTTCGGCTTCATTAAACTCACTGATTGCGCGCCCATCGTGATCGCGAAAGAGAAAGGCTACTTCGATGACGAAGGCCTCAGCGTCACTGTCGAGGCGCAAGGCAACTGGAAGGAGCTTCTCAACCGCGTGATCACCGGCGACCTCGACGGTGCCCACATGCTGGCGGGCCAGCCCATCGGTGCCACCGTCGGATTCGGTACACAGGCCGACATCCTCACGGCCTACAGCCTCGACTACAACGGAAACGGCATCACCGTCTCGAACGAGATCTGGGCAGAAATGAAGCCCAACGTCCCCAAGGGTGACGATGGAAAGCCGATTCACCCGATCACCGCGGACAGCCTCAAGCCCATCGCGGACAAGGCCATCGCCGATGGTTCAAAGTTGAAGATGGGAATGGTCTTCCCCGTCTCCACGCACAACTACGAGATCCGTTACTGGCTCGCGGCGGCCGGCATCAAGCCCGGTTTCTACTTTGACCCCGCGACCGGTCAGGTCGATGTCCCAGGCTTCCTCAACGGAGACGTGGAATTGTCCGTCACGCCTCCTCCGCAAATGCCACAGACCCTCGAGCAGGGAACGATCGTCGGCTACTGCGTTGGCGAGCCCTGGAACCAGCAAGCGGTCTTCAAGAAGATCGGAGTTCCCGTGACCACGAACTACGACATCTGGAAGAACAATCCGGAAAAGGTCTTCGGCGTCTCCCGCGAATGGGCGGAGAAGCATCCGAACACGTGGATCGCCGTGACGAAGGCCCTCATCCGAGCCGGTCACTGGCTGGATGCGTCGCCCGAGAACCGCGTCGAAGCCGCGCAGATCCTCTCCAAGCCCAACTGGGTCGGTGCTCCCTTCGAGGTCATCAAGAACAGCATGACGGGAACGTTTGAGTTCGAACCCGGCGTCGACATTCGCGAGATGCCTGACTTCAACGTCTTCTTCCGCTACAACGCGTCCTACCCGTACTACAGCGACTGCGTGTGGTTCCTCACGCAGATGATCCGCTGGGGTCAGATCACCGAGATGAAGACGGATTCCTGGTTTGATGAAATGGCGAAAAAGATCTATCGCCCCGACATCTACATGAAGGCGGTCGAGGAATTGATCGACGACGGCGAGTTCGAGAAAGAGGACTTCGCCGCCGCCTACGAGGCCTTCGAAACCGGGGGCTACAAGCCGCCGACGGACGAGTTCATCGACGGCAACTCCTACGACGCCAAGAAGCCCAATGATTACATCAAGAGCTTCGAAATTGGCCTGAAATAACTATCGCTTCGGGGCCGCGATCGTCAAGGTCGCGGCCCTTCTCTCTCTCAAAACCATCTAACCACCACCATCCATGAGCGAAGCTGTTACTGACACTACCACGGCCAGCGGCCTTGCCGATGGCAAGAAGTCCAAGCCGAAGAAGAATTTCTACAATCCCAACAAGGTCGCGCACACGCTTGAGAAGCTCGGGCTCGGCTACTTCTCGCCCATTGCACGGCTGATTGGACGGGACGAGCCCGCCAAGCAGGTCAAGGAGATCGCGACCAACACCTTTCTTCCGATCATCGCCTTCGGATTCTTTGTCTTCGCCTGGGCGTGGTTGTCCAACATCGTCAAGACGGACAGTGTGCAGATTCCCAGCCCGCACCAAACCTGGTATGCCTGGGCGGGGCAGCCTCTCCTCGGGATAGAGCACCCGTTTCCCGACCGCATCCAATCCGGGGTCGAAGTGCCCTTTGCGGAAAATGCCGGTCGCGACCCCAAGAGTATCCTTGGTTTCGCCACAGCGGAAGACATCGCCGAGCTGGATTACTACAAGGCGCAAGAAGAGCGTGTGGAGAAGTTCATGGATCGATCCCGCGAAGCGGCGGCTGAGGGGGATGCCGAGAAGGCCGCCAAGTACGAAGCAAACGCCGAGAAGTTCGCGGAGAAAGTCTACATGAAGAACAAGACCTTCTTTGACCAGATTTGGATCAGTCTTCTCACGGTGGCCATCGGATTCTTCGCCGCGCTCATCGTGGCCATTCCCGTTGGCATCCTCTGCGGTATCTCGCCCAAGTTCAACATCGCGATCAACCCGCTCGTGCAGCTTTTCAAACCGGTCTCGCCGCTCGCCTGGTTCCCGATTGTCTTCGTCATGACGACGTGGGGGATCGATACGCCAGAACAGACGTCCATCTGGCAACGCGCCCTCTTCACCTCCGCCGGGGTTGTCATGCTCTGCTCGCTCTGGCCGACACTCATCAACACGGCGGTTGGGGTCGCCTCCGTCGACAAGGATCACCTCAACGTGGCCAAGGTTCTCAAGCTCAACTGGTGGAAACGCATCTGGAAGATCGTTCTCCCCGCCTCCCTGCCGCTCATTTTCACCGGCCTGCGTCTTTCCATCGGCGTCGGCTGGATGGTTCTCGTCGCCGCCGACATGATGGCGCAGAACCAGGGTCTCGGGAAGTTCGTCTGGGACATGTATCAGAATGGCGACACGATGAGTACTGCTCAGATCATCGTGGCCGTCTTCTTCATTGGTGGCATCGGCTTCCTCCTCGACCGCATCATGCTCGTCCTGCAACGCCTTGTCACCTTCGAGGAGCAAACAATCTAGTCCTCCGGAATCATGGCTTTTATTGAACTGAATGACGTCAGTGTCGGTTTCGGATCGGGTACGGCCCGGACCGAGGTCCTTGAAGGCATCAACCTTCACGTCGAGGAGGGCGAGTTCGTCGCCTTTCTCGGCTACTCCGGGGTCGGGAAATCCACCCTCATGAATCTCATCGCCGGCCTCCTCAAGCCGGACAAGGGGGAGGTCATCGTGGACGGGAAAAAGGTCGATGGCCCGAGTCCTGACCGCGGCCTCGTTTTCCAGAATTACTCCCTTCTCCCATGGCTCAACGTCCACCACAACGTCGGCGTGGCCGTGAACGAGGTTTATAAATCGGAAAAGTCCTCGAAGAAGAAAGACCGCATCCTCGAGGCAGTCGGCAAGGTCAACCTCACCGACGCCCTGCACAAGAAGCCCGGCGAGTTGTCGGGCGGCATGCGGCAGCGCAACTCGGTGGCCCGCACGCTTTCGATGAATCCGAAGGTGCTGCTCCTCGACGAGCCGCTCAGCGCCCTCGATGCGTTGACCCGCAGTGTGATCCAGGACCAGATCCTCGGCATCTGGGAGGCGACGGGCCAGACCATCCTCCTCATCACCAATGACGTCGACGAGGGGCTCTACATGGCGGATCGCATCATTCCGCTGAGCATTGGTCCTCCCGCGACCTGCGGTCCGGAGGTTGTTGTCGGCGCCGACAGGCCCCGCGACAAGAAGGAGATCAATGCCGATCCGGACTTCCAGGCCAAGCGCAACACGGTCATCAAGTTTCTTCTCAACGAAAAGGAAAAGGAGCGCTCCCGGCAGGATCAGGAGGTCATCAATTTGCCGAACATCCGACCCATGGACATCTCCCGTCACAAGCCGAGTTGGTTCCTCGGACTCCGTCCCAAACCCAAGAAGGAACTCGCCGCGTCCTGATCCGTTCACCCAAAAACCAGATTTTCAATGGCATCCTATTTCGAAACCATCAACCTGGGGAAAACCTACAAAACGCCGAATGGCGACGCCGTCATCGTCAAGGACTTCAACCTTGAGATCAAGAAGGGCGAGTTTGTTTGCGTCATCGGTCATTCCGGCTGCGGCAAATCGACCGTCCTTTCAATGGTCGCCGGGCTCAATGAGATGAGTGACGGCACGGCCATTCTCGACGGCCGCGAGATTGAAAGCGCGGGTCCGGACCGCGGCGTCGTTTTCCAGTCGCCCTGCCTTCTTCCGTGGATGACGACTTGGGACAACGTCATGCTCGGCGTGAAACAGGTATACTACCATGCCTCGCCGAAGGATCGGGAACAGATCGTGAAGTATTACCTGAACGCCGTCGGTCTTACCGATGCCGCGCAGAAGCGACCCACGGAGCTTTCCTCCGGGATGCGCCAGCGCGTCGGTCTCGCCCGTGCCTTCGCGCTTTCACCGAAGATGCTTCTTCTCGATGAGCCTTTCGGCATGCTCGACAAGCTCACGAAATTCGAACTCCAGCAGGTTCTACTCGATCTCTGGAACCGCGAGCGTCTGACGGCCATGATGATCACCCATGACGTTGACGAGGCGATCTATCTGGCCGACCGCATCGTCATGATGACGAACGGGCCGTCCGCCCGCGTCGGGGACATCCTGGAGATTGATTTCGAGCGGCCGCGGTCGCGGCGCGAGATCATGGACATGCCGAAGTACTATGAGTACCGCGAGCACCTAATTCACTTCCTCGAAGAGCGCTCCTACCAGATCTCCGCGGAGATTCATCGCGCGGAGGCAGCCTGATATCCTGTCATGCCTTCCCCGATTCCATCCCTTCCGGAATCCGCGCCATTCACCGTGGAGCAGCGTGCCTGGTTGAGCGGCTACATGGCGGGCCTCCTGCCCGGTGTCCTCGCTTCTGGCGGGGTGACGGGGGCTGCGTCAACCTCGGCTCCGCCGGAATCGTCCGCGCCCGGCGGACCTCGCCTTCCCATTCTCTTCGGCAGCCAGTCGGGCAACGCGCAGGGCCTGGCCGAGTCGTTCGGAGAGAAACTGTCGGCCGAGGGGTTCGCCTCCCCGGTCGTGAACATGGAGGATCATGCCGAAATCGACTTAACGAAGGAGTCGCACGTGTTGCTTGTGAGCAGCACGTGGGGGGAGGGTGATCCGCCAGACAATGCCGTCGAATTTTGGAAGAAACTGAGCGCCGGAGACCACCCGAAGCTTGAGAGCCTCGAGTTCTCCGTCCTTGCGCTCGGCGACACAAACTACGCGGACTTTTGCCAGATGGGGAAGCTCTTCGACGCGCGATTGGAGGAGCTGGGCGCCAAGCGAATTGCTCCGCGCGTGGATTGCGATGTCGAGTTTGAAGATCCCGCCGAGGAATGGTTCGCCGCCGTGCGTTCCGCCTTGAAAACCGAAGCTGCAGCCTGACTGACATGAACAACGAATTCACGGACGAACAGAAGAACTATCTTGCGGGTTTTTTTACAGGAGTATCCCAGGGGGGGCTTACCTTTGCCCAGGCGCAACCGGCCGCGGGACCACAACCGCTCGAGGCGCCGCCGGAGAAAAAGAAGAAGCGGATCCCCGAGGAACAGATCAAGGCCGACTTGCATCCCTTCGATGCCTATCCACGTCTCAAGGAGCTTGCGAAGGCGGACGCAGAGCCGGAGAAGCCGGACATCTTCCGCTTCAAGTGGAACGGGCTCTTCTGGCTGGCCCCGGTGGTCGAGGGATACATGTGCCGCCTGAGGATTCCGGGTGGGATCGTGACTTCCCACCAGGTCCGGGCGCTTTCCGACACTGCGGACGACCTCGCGAGCGGGTTCCTGCAGATCACGACGCGCAATAATTTCCAAATCCGTGTTATTCAGCCGAAGGACACGCCCGAGTTGCTCCGCCGCATCCAGGACTGCGGGCTTCACAGCCGCGGATCCGGTGCGGACAACCTGCGGAACTTCACCTCGAACCCGACTTCGGGGATCGATCCCCACGAACTCATCGATGTCCTCCCCTACATCAAGGATCTCGCTCACTACGTCATCAACAATCTCGAGTTCTACGACCTTCCGCGGAAGTTCAATGTCTCCTATGACGGGGGCGGGTTGACGAAGGTGGCCGAGGACACGAACGACATCGGCCTCCGGGCGATCCAACTCAAGGAGCCACCGGAGGGGCATCCGCTGCACGGCAAGCTCGACGCCGGCGTGTATTTCCAAATCCTGCTGGGCGGCGTGACCGGACACAAGGAATTCGCGGAGAACGCAGGTGTCATTTGCCGGCCTGAAGACTCGGTCGACGTCGTCGCGGCCTTGACGAAGGTCTTCATCCGCAACGGGAACCGCGGGAATCGCGGAAAGGCGCGCATGGTCTACCTCATCAAAAAGTGGGGATTCGAGAAATACATAGCAGAGACACTCCAGCTCCTGGGAGAGGATCTTCTATTCCGCTTCGATCCAGACAATGCCGACGATGCGGCTCTCGTCGTGCCACACGAAAAGCCGAATGTTCCGCATCCCCATGTCGGCGTGCATCCGCAGAAGCAGGAAGGGCTCAGCTACATCGGTGTGCAGATTCCGGTGGGAATCCTCGAGGCGGACAAGGCGCGGGAAGTGGCCCGCGTTGCCGACGAGTTTGGCTCGGGCGAGGTGCGTCTCACCATTTTTCAAAATCTCATCATCCCCAATGTGCCGAACGAGAGGGTCGAGGCGGCGCAGGCAGCCCTTGCCGGGGCTGGATTGGTGAGCACGCCTTCAATGATCCGCGGCGGCACCGCTGCATGCACGGGGAACCTCTATTGCAAGTTTGCCGCCTCAAACACCAAGGGGGCGGCTACCAGCCTGATCGATTATCTTGACGACCACATCGAGTTCGATCAGCCCATCAACATTCATGTGACGGGCTGCCCGCATTCCTGTGCGCAGCACTACATCGGCGACATTGGCATGCTCGCCTGCAAGGTGAAGCAGGAGGATGGCGAGTCGGTCGAGGGATTTCATGTTTTTGTGGGCGGGGGCTTTGCCGAGAACCGGCGCCTCGGTCGACAGATTCTCAAGAGCGTGCCGAGCGGGGAGATTCTGAACAAGCAAATTCTCGTTCTCCTTCGTGCCTACCTGGACCAGCGGAATGAAGGGGAGTCGTTTCAGGACTTCACGGTGCGGCACGAGGTGGAGGAACTCCAGTCGATGATCGACTCGGGAATGCGCAAGAAGGTTGTGGCCTAGAGTGAGATGGATTCCGTGCTCGAGGTCGGAAATGTGGCGCACAAGTCGGCGGCGAATCCCGTTGCCGCCATTGGGTCTCTCCCGGGAACGGA
>JBCDLR010000214.1:0-7121 GCA_038745205.1 Verrucomicrobiota bacterium | reverse complement strand
TACACGAGCGGCATCGTGCTCGATGACGATTGGGTCGTTCGGGACTCGGCGGCCGCCACCGGCACCTACGCAATCAGGGTGGACGGAGGACGAGTCGGCATCAACTCCAGCACCGCCCCCACCCACCAACTCACCATTCAGAGCGGCAACAATGAAACCGTCCGATTGATTGGTCCTGATGGGAGCTTCGGTCAAGGGGCCGTCCTCAATTGGGGGGATGGGGACTTTGTCTTCATTTCCGAACCCTTCGACGACGCCATGCAGATTCAGGGGACCTACGTCGGCGTCGGGGGCACTCCCACCTCATCCAACAGATTTCAGGTTTTCGGGAACGCCTCCAAGACCACGGCCGGGGAATGGCTGGCGAACTCCGACGGGAGGATCAAGACCAAGGTCGAAACCATCGACGGCGAGGACGCCTTGGAGAAAATCCTCCGGGTGCGGCCGGTCTCCTTCGACTACACCCCCGAGTATCTCCACGAGCATCCCGAAATCGAAGATCGCGGGTATGTGAACATCATCGCTCAGGAGTTTGCCGAAGTCTTTCCGGAGTGGGTGCAACCCGGTGGCGAGTCTGTTCCCGGCACGGGCGAGCAGATCCTTCAGGTCGACACCTGGCCGCTCACCATCAACGCCGTCGCCGCCATCCAGGAACTGGATGACCGCAACCGCGAGCTGGAGCAACGCAACGAAGCCCTGAGCATGGCCAATGAAGCGATGCAGAAGCGGCTCGAAGCGCTGGAAGCAGCGGTCAAGTCCCTCCAGGAAAGGAAGGCGGACTGAGCCATGAAGAACCCGGCCATACTTCTCGCCTCGCTGGCCGCCGCGGGTACCCTCACCGCAGGCCAAGTCAGTTCGTCCAGTTTCCAGGGCAACACTGCCGACCTCCCCGGCGGACGAGCCGCCAACACCGGCGGGACTATCGTCGCCAACCTCAGCACAGGTGCGCCGGCCTTGGGCAGCACCGCCACCGCCGGCCAGATCATGCTGCGCCACAACTACGTGGGCTCCCTCTTTGACATCCGTGAGGTGGACACGACCACCGCCTCGGTTTCCCTGCCCGAGAACAGCTCCCTCCAGATCACCGCCACCGCCATCATGGACGACACCACCCTGCTGCAACCGGTCGGCAGCATCGTCGCCTGGGCGGAAGTCAGCCCGGACCACGATGCCACCATCGATAATCTGGGGCTGCTCAATGTGGGCGTCGTCTACCAGGACAGTCCGCAGCAGATCACGGCAACCATCGGTGGTGTCACCGACCTCACCCCGCTCACTCTCACGGTGATCGACACCGATCCCGACAACTTCGCCGAGTATGCCTCGGACGGCATCCACGATAGTTGGCAGGTGCAGTTCTTCGGTCTGCCGCCCAACCCGATGGCCGCCCCCCACCTCGACCCCGACAAAGATGGATCCTCCACCGGTGAAGAATTCCTCTTCGGCTTCTCCCCCGTCGACGGACGCGACCGCATCCTGCTTTTCATCCGGCCCGTCCCCGATACTGACCCCGTCCAATTCGTGTTGGTTCTGAACAAGGTGATCCCGGACCGAATCTACCAGATTCAGTCGACCGCCATACCCAGCGGCTTCAACTTCGTGAATCTGGGCGATCCCTTTCTCTCCACCACTTTGGAAAACGACGCCGAGGCGGGCCCCATCATCCCCCCCGCGAGCATCGAATTACTCTTTTTCAGGGTCAAGGTCCTGCTGCCATAGGATACCGCCCACCCTCCCATCTTCACCGTTGCCCTGGCCACGAACGCTCGGCCATCAGAAGACAGGTTAACAATCGTCCAAGGAAGACACTGGGGTCGTCAATCCTCGTTCCTTCATCGACAAGCTTCGCAAAGCCACCTAAACCCTATCTCGCAGAGCCTTCTCCCATTGCACTTCGAACCGGGATCTACAAGACAGGGCCAACTAGGACAGCTTGAGTTTCTCAAGCAACGTCTCCGGTACTTTACACGCGGGGCGGTTTTGGGGAGTCGAGAATTCGTGAACGAAGTCTTCGAAGCTGAACGCCATCGATTCGGTCCAAAGCGCAGAAAGGGCGCCAGAAAACTTCGGCACATTGGCTCCACCACCCTTTATGCCCTTCGCGATACCCCAGGGTAAAGGTGAGACTCCATTCCTTGCGGACTGCGCCTCTGAAAGTTGATGGCTTTTTAATCTCCGATGCTGGCTCTCGGAAAAAAGTGCCTACACGGCGAGGAGCCTTTTCAAGCGATGCTTCTCCTTCGCTAGTCCTTTCAACCACCGCGCCTCGGTGACATCCGTGCTGCCATACTTCGATTCTTCTACACGTTTGGACATTTTATGGCCGAACGGCCCCGTCAAATCGAGTGAGGATCGATCACCATCTCGTGCTTGTTCCGCTTCTCCTCCTTCTCGACGTTTTCGACTTCTTCGTCATGCTCTTCGTCGTCCTCGTGATCTTCCTCGTCTTCGTGGCCTTCGTAGTCTTCAGCGTCAAGCTTGGTGAACTTGCGTCTCCGCATGTGCTCGGGGAGCGGTGACATCATCATCGTGATGTTCCGGCCCGCGAGTTTCGGCTCCATGTCGACATGGGCCATCTCGGCGAGATCTTCCTTCACCCGTTTCATGAGGTCGAAGCCGATGTTCTGGTGCGCCATCTGGCGGCCACGGAACATGAGCTGGACGCGAAGCTTGTCCCCATCGTCGAGAAAGTGCTCGGCGCGGGTCATCTTGATCTCGTAGTCGTGCGGATCGATGCCGACGCGGAACTTCACTTCCTTCGTCTTGTTCGTCTTCTTCGGATGCTCTTTCTGCTTCTTCTTCTGCTCGTACTTGTACTTGCCATAGTCCACGATGCGGCAGACGGGCGGGTCCGTGTTCGAGGTCACTTCGACGAGGTCGAGGCCGCGAGCCTTCGCGACTTTCAGGGCCTCGCTCGTTTGCATGACGCCGAGCTGTTTCCCGGATTCCGCGTCGACGACACGAATTTTCGGGGCGCGAATGCGCTCGTTGATGCGATCGAGAACGCGTTTCCGGCGCGGTGGTTTTCTTTTTGGTCTAGCGATAGGTCAGTCCTTTGTTGGGTTGAAGAATCATCCCGCCACGCACGGGCAGGGACGAGAAAATGAGCAGCGCACCCCGCGGGGCACGGGAAACGGATTCGAGCCTCATAGATCGAACACCATCATCAAACCTTGACGGTCATACCACTTCGGTGCCGCTCAAAGGGAGCGGTTTGCGATTTCCTGGGATACGCTGGAAAGAAAATCTTCAAGGCTTTGAGTGCCCAAGTCTCCGCGGTTTCGGTGCCTGACGGCGACTTGTCCGGATTCCATTTCTTTTTCTCCGGTCACCAACATATACGAAACCTTGTCCAACTGGGCAAGACGAATCTTTGCACCGACTTTGTCACTTCCAGCATCCATCGTGGCGCGGATCCCCGCTTCGCGAAGCTTCTCCAGGATGCCTGACGCGTAATCGAGAGATTTATCCGAAATAGGCAGGATCCGCACCTGTTCAGGTGACAACCACGTCGGGAAATGCCCTGCAAAATGCTCAATGAGGAGGCCGGTAAACCGCTCCAGCGATCCAAACGGCGCGCGGTGAATCATGACGGGGCGGTGCTTTTCGTTGTCCGCGCCGATGTAATTCAGGTCGAAGCGTTCGGGCAAATTGTAGTCCACCTGCACCGTGCCAAGCTGCCACGGACGGCCGATGACATCGCGCACCACGAAGTCGATTTTCGGACCGTAAAAGGCTGCCTCACCTTCCTCCTCGGTGTAGTCCACGCCCAGCGTTTTCACGGCTTCGCGGAGCGAGGCTTCCGCCTTGTCCCAGTTCGCGGGATCACCCACATACTTGTCGCTTCCGGGTTCACGGAGCGAAAGACGCACGGAATACTCATTCATGCCGAGCGTGCCGAGAACGGTCTTCACCAGCCCTAGGCATCCCTGAATTTCTTCACCCACCTGCTCGGGCATGCAGAACAAATGCGCATCGTCCTGCGTGAAACCCCGCACCCGGGTCATGCCGCCGAGTTCACCGCTTTGCTCCCAGCGGTAGACGGTTCCAAACTCCGCAAGGCGAATGGGCAGGTCGCGGTAACTGTGGTGCTCGCTCGCAAAGATTTTGATGTGATGCGGGCAGTTCATCGGCTTGAGCATGAAGCCCTCGATGTCGCCCTCCTTCAGCTTGTTCCCGAGTTCAGCGCAGCCACAACCCTCTTCCGCCAGCGCCTTCATGGAGTCGCGTTCCACGATCGGCGGGAACTGGCTGTCCTCGTAGTAGGGGAAGTGCCCGCTCGTGCGGTAGAGATCCAGCTTACCGATGTGCGGCGTGTATACCTGCTTGTATCCCTGCTTGTCGAGTTCGGCGCCGATGAAGTTCTGCAGTTCGTTGCGGATGATCGAACCTTTCGGTTTCCAAAGGATCAACCCCTGTCCGACCGCTTCGTCGATGTGGAAGAGTCCGAGTTCACGTCCCAACTTCCGATGGTCGCGCTTCTTCGCCTCTTCGAGTTGTTCGAGATACTCCTCGAGCTGCGTCCTGTTCTTGAAGGCCGTGCCGTATATGCGTTGAAGTTGTTGATTGTCGGCATCGCCCTTGTAGAAAGCGCTGGCGACGGACATGATTTTGAAAGCCTTGCAGTTTCCCGTCCGCGCCACATGCGGCCCGGCGCAGAGGTCCCAGAAATCACCGTTCTTGTAGATCGATATTTCCTCTCCCTCGGGAATTTCATTGAGGAGATCGACCTTGAACGTGGAGGGAGAGTCACGGTCCGCGACGGCCGCGAGCCGCCCCTTGTTCGCCAGCTCCATCGCCTCGTCCCGGCTGACAACGGTTTTCTCGAAGACGTTGTTCGCCTTCACCTCCTTCTTCATCTCCGCCTCGATCTGCGCAAAGTCGTCGGGCGAGATGCGGTGCCCGAGATCCACGTCGTAATAGAAGCCGTTGTCCACGGGAGGTCCCGCCGCGAACTGGGCGTCGGGCCAAAGCCGGCAAACCGCCGTCGCGAGGACGTGCGCCGTCGAGTGACGCAGCCGTTCCAGGTCTGTCATCTGGGAGCGCTCGTCGAGCGTCTTTCGTTGCTTGTCATCCTCGGGCATGGGCGGCCAAAGGAACACGGAATTCCCGGAGTTTCAACGCCGGACAAGCGGCGATTCCATCCCCTTGAAAGGGCTGCTCACTCCTTTGCGTAGTCAAAGGCAGGAGAATTGAAAATCATGAACACTTTGCCCAAAATCGCCTGCACTGCCCTTGTCGCCCTCGCCTGCCTGCCCTTCCCCTTTCAAGCCCACGCCGCCCTTTCCCGGAAAGACCTCACGCAGGAACCCTGGATCGCCGGCCGCATGGACGCCCGCCCGATGGACGGTGATTCGTCGAGCTCCGACGGCTGGATCCTCCCGCTCAAGCGCACCGACGTGCAACTCCGAATCCATTCCGGACTCGTCGAAGCCGAGGTCTCCCAACGCTTCACCAACGACACCAGCCACCGCCTCGAAGCAGTCTACAAGTTTCCCCTTCCCTCGGAGGCAACGGTCACCGGCATGGAAGTCCGCATCGGTGACCGCCTCATCCGGAGCGTTGTGCAGCGCAAGGCGGAAGCCCGCGAGACCTACGAGACGGCCAAGCGCGAAGGAAAGGCGACCGCGCTCCTCGAGCAGAACCGCCCGAACATGTTCACCGTTTCCGTCGCGAACTTCGCTCCCGGCGAAACCGCCGTCACTCGTCTGACCTACCTCGTGAAGGCCGGGTTCCGGAAGGGCGCCTACCTCGTGAACTTTCCCATGACCATCGGTCCGCGCTACGTGCCCGATGACATGCCGTCGGGCGAGATCGCGGAGGTGAGCAATGCCGTCCTGCCGCCATGGATCGATTCCGGGCACCGCCTTTCGCTCCAAGCGGAAATCCGCGGCATTCCCTCCGACGTCGTCACGTCGCCTACCCATCGATTGAAAACCAGCGTGAACGGTGACGTCACGACCGTTACTCTCGCGCAACTCCTCAACGTGCCCGACAAGGACTTCAGTCTCGAGATCCGCCTCCGCGAGTCTGAAACGCCGACCGTGAGCGTGGTGAAATCTGAAATTGCCGGGGGCAACTATCAGCTTGTCAGCGTCTTTCCGCCGGAACATGAAGCCGGAGGGAAAGCGCTCCGCATACCCCGCGACGTCGTCTTCCTCATCGACACCAGCGGGTCAATGGACGGGGATTCCATCGTGCAGGCAAGGAACGGCCTCACCGAGTGCCTGAAAATGCTGACCGGCGACGACCGCTTCAATATCGTGCGCTTTTCCGGCGATTTCTCCTCGTTCCGTGAAAAGCCGGTCCCGGCGAAAAAGGGCACCCTGAAAGCTGCGCGCAATTACATCGATTCCCTCGCCGCGGACGGCGGCACCGAGATGCAGCCTGCACTCAGCCACGTCCTCGCCATGCCCTGTCGGCAGAAGGCGATCAAGATGGTCATCTTCCTCACCGACGGCGCCGTCGGGAACGAAAACACGCTCTTTCGCATTCTCGACCAGGAATTGCAGGACCGCCGGCTCTTCACCTTTGGCATTGGCAGCGCCCCCAACGAATACCTCATGCGCAAGATGGGCGAGCTCGGCCATGGCCAGGCCCGCTTCATTCGATCCGAAGAAAACGTCGGCGAGGTCATGTCTGAATTCTTCAAGACGGTCGCGGCACCGGCCCTGACCGACATCAGGATCCAATGGCTGGACGACAAAGACCAGCCGCTCCAACTCGAGACCTTTCCGCGGGTCTGCCCCGATGTTTTCCATGAGCGACCACTTCAGGTTGTGGCCCGTTCCGACGGGGAAGCTGACCCGCAGACTCTCGAGGTCGTGGGCAAGATCGGCGGCGAAGAGGTCAACTATCACTTCGATCTCGCCCAAGCTGCTTCCGCCAAGGCGGGAGCCATCGACAAGCTCTTCGGCCGCGCGCACATCGACGAACTCATGTTCCTTCAAATCCGCTCCGACCGTTCCGAGTATGACAAGCTCGGCGAGGAAATCGCGGAGGTTTCCCTCGCCCACCAGCTCGTCTCCGAATACACCTCCCGCGTCGCCGTCGAGGAACGGCTCGTCCCCCAACCCGACGGCAAACTCGTTTCTGTCCCGGTCCCGAACGAATTCCCCGAC
>JBCDLR010000213.1:0-7139 GCA_038745205.1 Verrucomicrobiota bacterium | reverse complement strand
TCGACGACCACCCGCGTGGCGTCGCCGGGAATTTGCCAGGCAAGATTCACATGATCGGCGCCGGAGGATTCCTTGTGCAGGATTTCGAGGTAGTAGCTCTGTCCGGCGACGAGATTGATGGAAACAGATTCCTGCGACGAGAACTTCGTCCACTCATTTACGCCGGTGGTTCCATTGACCGAAGCGATCTGCACGGCGGTCGCCGGATTGTTGGACGACCCGAGGAGTAGCGAGCTGTTGCTGTCGCTGGCGATCCAGAGTTTGTAGGAGCCGGAGATGGGGGCGTGGAGATATCCGCGGAGGCGTGAGCCGTAATTGTTGCCGCTGTTCACACCCACGGGGAAGCTGGTGATGTTCTGGCTTTGGTCGGGATTGAGAGGATAGTCGGGGTCGTTGGTCAACGAATTGAGGGTCGAGCCGCTGATGCCCGTCCAAACTTCGCGGAGGAGACTGCCGTCGCCCTGTCCGGGAAGACGAATGACCCAGCTGAAGGAAGTGGAGTCGGAGGAACCATCCTGATCGGTCACGGTGACTTCGGTGTTGAAGATGCCCGTGGTGTTGGGGGTGCCGGAGATGCGTCCAGTGGAGGTGTTGATGCTGAGACCATTGGGAAGACCTGAGGCGGAGAACGTCAGCGTGCTACCGGAAGCGGCCTCGACGGAGGGATCGAGGGTGAGCGAGTTGCCAGTGATGTCTACCCGATCGGGGAGGGTCCCGATCTCGGGAGCGCCGACGGTCAGGCGCACGAAGACTTCATCGTCGTTCGTGTTGTTGTTGCTCCAGATCCAGCGCGCGGGGGTGTCGACCGGGAATTCGTCGATTGTTCCCCAGGTGCCGACTCCGTTCGCGCCGTATTCGGTGGCACTTCCCCAGCTGGAGTCGTCGAAGCCCGGTTGTTCCCATCCGGATTGAGCGTTCGTGGAGACTTTCCAGTTGGAGGAGGTAACGATCGTTTCACCATTGACCTGGAAGTGTCCGAGAATGCCGGCGGCGCCATCCGTGTCTTCGGCGCGGATGGCGAGCGTGGTCTTGTTCCCGGTGGTGAAGGTGGCTTTGAGAGCTTCCTGCCAGTTCGCGCCGACGCTGACGAGTTGCCCGTCGATGAAGAGCTCGTATCGGTTGTCGGCGGTGACGGTGGCTTCGTTGACGGGGTTTGCGATACGAAGACTGCGGGAGGGGACGATGGACTTGGGAGTTCTCGGGCTCGACCAGCGGAATTCAATGATCGATCCGCCGCTTCCCTGGAAATATTCGAGAGTCACGGGGACGGGAACGCCAGCCTGCAGGGCGATGGACCCCGAGTCCTCCGTGGAGCCGTGGGTCGTCCAGTTGTTGACGAGTTGCTGGTTGTTGACCCAGAGGCGGACGCCGTCGTCGGATTGCGTGTAGAAGGTGTGTGTCTCGGTGTAGTCCGGGACGATCCAGCCCGTCCAGCGCACGGAGTAGTTGTTGGCACCGACGAGGTCAGGAAGGGGGGACGCGCCGTTGTGGTTGAAGTCGACAAGAGCGTCAGTCCGAGTGAGTTTCAAGGTGTTGAAGTTGGTGCCGTCGTAGTATTGGGCGGCGAGGCCACTCGTTGGGGCGTCGATGGTTTCCTTCACGTGGATGATCCTCGCTTCGGAATAGACGCCGTTGGCGTTGACGCCAAAGAGCATCCAGTAGCCGGGGAGCATGACGGTCGACTTTGGATTGGTAACAAGCTGGTAATCTCCGTTCGAGACTTCGTTGAAGGGGATGCTGAGGAATCGCTGGTCGGACGTGTTGCCATGGGTTGTCGCGATCATGCGAATCATGGAGAAGCGACTGAGGTTCGCGGTGGCATTCACTTCGAAGACGGAGCCGAGAGTGACGGCGTCCGGCGCCGTTGTGATGGAGGGTCGACTCGCGAGGCTGCCGTTGCTGTTGAAGAGCTGAGGCGGCGTGTAGAGTTGCGCGTCGGTATGAGTGGCCGGGTGATTGGGGTTGCCCGAGGCGTAGCCGCCACCGCCCGAGAAGACGCGACCGTCGGGGAGCAGTGCGGCCGTGGAGTGATAGTTCCGCGGGACCGACATGTCGGAAAGCTGTCGCCAGTTCCGCGTCTCGGGATCCCAGAGTTCGGCGCGAAGGATCGTGCCGGCGTCGGAGAACCGGTTGCCTGAGGTGTTGCCGCCAATGACGAGGACTTCGCCGGAAGGGAGGGCCACGAGGTTGTGGTGGCTGCGCGCGAAGGCCATTTGTGGAGTGTTTTGCAGGGTGGGTGGCGTGGTGTTGAGGTCGACGGTGTAGCAGGCGCGGGACGCGTCGTCGTTGTTGGAGACCGCGGCGCCGCCGACGACAAGGTATTTCCCGGAGTCATACATGATGACGCCTCCATCTTTGGGATAGTGGCTTCCGGGGACGTTCAATCCTGCGGAGGTGCGGGAGCCGTTTCCGTCTGTGCTGACCCAGTGCATGGTGTCCGTCGGGCCGAAGTGAAAGAGGCGTCCGTCGGGGGCAACCATGAGGAAAGGCCAGTTCTGCGAGGAGAATCCGGCGGCGCCGGAGACCGGTTGCCAGTTGATTCCGGTGAGGCGGTTCCATTGATTGGCGTCGTGATCAAAACGCTCGGCGGAGT
Source organism: Verrucomicrobiota bacterium (assembly GCA_038745205.1). Taxonomy (GTDB): domain Bacteria; phylum Verrucomicrobiota; class Verrucomicrobiia; order Verrucomicrobiales; family DEV007; genus JBCCWV01. Next base: position 4,546 of record JBCDLR010000213.1, on the reverse strand, counting down.
TGGGGCCGCCTTGTCCGCCGAAGGTGGCGACATCACCATCGGGAAGTGCGACGGCGGTCGTGTACCAACGGCGGTCGTTCATGTCGTCCGCGCGCGACCAACGGTTCGTCCGCCAATCGAAGACCGAGGAATGGACGACGGTGTATCGGCCACCGATCGTTTGCACGATCCCGTCCGCGCGCATGACAAGGTGCGCACAGAACATCTCGTGTTGGGTGTAGAGATTGCTGTCGAACTGACCGGTCACAGGATCCCAAAGCGCCCAGTGGGTTTGCGTCTTCGTGCCCGGCCAGTGCTCGGGTTCCTGACCGGAGTAGGTGAGAAGTTTTCCGTTCGGAAGCGTGGCAATCGAAACCGGTGTGTGTGGCCATGTCAGGACCGGGCCCCAGGTCCCGTTTTGGTTGGAAGGACCCGGCTCCGCAGGGACACCGTTGAAGGCGGGAAGGAGGGAAGCAGCGTTGGACCAGAACGCGTCATCTTCCGCGTGAACGTTGGGATCCGCGCGAAGAGTGCCCGTGCTCGTGAAGAGGCAAAGCGTGGCGCAAAGAGTCAGAGAGAGAGGAAGATTTCTCATTGGGAACGACAGGATGTGCAGGTGGGTGTGGTAGCTGGGAAGGATTCAGCCGTGCTTGAAATTATGGAAATTTTAACTCTAGTATGCCATTTTTCAATAATGATTATCTAAAACTATTATATTCGCATTTCTGATAATTCATACGGTGGCGTACGCAAAAACGCCCCGGAACCAGAGGCTCTGGGGCGTCATCGAGCTGGGCGGGCTCGTTTGGGTGGGAACTAGATGGTGTTTACGGTAAGATCAGCGGCGGTCGCGTCGATCCCTTCGACCATCGGAATCTTCGGAGTCGCGTGCGCCGCGGTCGGGCCGCGGGGGGCGAAGTTCTTCTTCCGAGAGCGCGCCATCGCCGTCGGTATCGAGACCGAGGAGAGCGGTGGTTGCGTTCTCGATTTCCTCGGCGGAGATCACACCGTCGCCATCGGCATCAAGGGCCTGGATGAGCGGTGGAGGGCCTTGACGGTGAGGTGGTGGGCCTTCAGGGCGTTCGTCCCTCGCTTGGAGACTTGTTAGGAGAATAGCTCCGAGGGCGAGGCTGGCGATAATGGACTTTCGTTTCATGGATCTTACTTGCTGGGTGTGATGGAAAATGTCCGCCCCGTCCGCCTGCCAACGGACGGGGCGGGATTGGGTTTGTTACCTCCTACGCGGAGGTTGGTTTGTTTGTGGGGTGGTGGGATTGCGTCCGGGCGGGCGGGGCCTTGCGGCGGGTGGCGCGGACTGAAGATCGATGAGGAAGACGTTGTCCTGGATCTCACGTCCGATGCCGGTGTTCCGGCGGAGGATGACGGAGAGGGTCTGGCGGTTGACGAGATCAATGAGCGGCGGACTCAAATGCCTTTCATACCAGAAGCGGTCGCCGTCCCGAAGGCGGGTGAATTGATCGACGAGGATCCGTTGCAAGACAGGACCAAGCATGGAACCCCGGACATTGTCCTCGCAGAGGCCGCCGACCCAGAGGTCGACTTGGCCAGGGTTACCATAGACGCTGCGGAGGCTGGCGACGACGTCGGGGTCGCTGGTGATATCGACGAAGCGGCGTGCGGGCTGCAATCCAAGTTCGCGACGGGCGCCGTTGAGCCCCGGGAGTCCGTGATCCCGACCCCGCTGAAGATTCAACGAAGCGAGATCGAAACCACCGGATCCCGGAGGGCCGAAGAGAAAGTTGCGCACCTCGTCGATGATGAGGTTGTCGAGTTCCTGGCAGGCCTGGTTGGCAAGCCCGCGGAGGACGGTATCGATTCCGTGGTTCTCGATTTCGCTCGGCGTGAAGAAGGCACTGGCGAGCGTGATGTTTCCTTCGGCGGCTTCCGAGCCGTCGGCGTCGAGGCGAAGCAATGTGGGTGAGAGCAAGCTATGGCCGAGTCGGTAGGCGGCGGTGGCGAAGACGTTGGAAATAGAGGCATCGACCCTCGGGTTGTATCCGCGATAGGGGGACAAGGCGTCTTCGCCGACAAGGACGGGAAGGAACTCATTGTAGGTGATTGCCTGCATTTCCGCGGCCACGATCATGCGGGCGAACTGGTAGATTTCTTCACCACGGGCGCGCGGGTTGACCGCGGCATACGCATCAGCCCAGTGGTTGTGCTCCCTCACGAAAAGCGTGTGCATGGCGAGGAGAGCGATTTGCTCATTGGCCCGGACGTCGCCAGCGAGGAAGAAGTTCGGGGCGAGGGAGGTCGGGGCGTTGGCGAGGCCGGCCGTGTTGTAGGGGAGAAGGTCACCGACTTCCGTTTCCGTGACCTTGAGTCGACCGGTGCCGTCGAGGGTGCGGAGTTCGAAGGCGCGCTCGTCGTGGGAGCCATAAACATTGGAGGCGTCGATGTAGGCGCTGATTTCATTGACCTGCTGGCGGACGCCTTCGATGTCGTCGTAAGCGGAGCGGTTCAGTGGAATGGTCACTGATCCCGTGTTTGTCGGATCAAACCACGGGTCACCGGCGGGCACCTCGATGTCGAAAGCTTCTTCCGGATCGGCCGCCGGGGTTTCGTCGATGTCGTGATCGAGGAATTGTCCCCATTGCCAGAGGAAGTCGCTGGCGCCGCGGGCGTTGGGAACGGATTCGCTTTGCGCCGAAATGGCGTTGCTCACGGCGCGTGGAGTGGGTCGGTTGGGACCGGCGGGGGAATCGGTGCCGTTCGCATACTGTGCCGTCATCGCGCGTCGGAAGGGGTGGCCGGCAGCGCCCCAATCGGGATTCTCGAGATTGTTTCCGCTGCCGTCGATCGAGCGGACGTCGCGGTTGAGGTTGATGCGAATTTCGTCGAGGTCGGGGTGCCGGCTGCTATTGACGTTGCGACGACTTCGCCGGTTTCCCGGGATGGCGGCGGGTTGGCGTTCTTCGTTATTGGCGCCGGGACGATTCCCGGGACCGTTGTTGTCAATATTGGTGTTGTTTCCGCCCGGCCGCTGTTGTGCCGGGGCAGCTTCGAGGGCGACGGCGCTGAAGAGCGCGGCGATCCAGAGGCGGTTTATCTTGCGGACAAGAGATGGGGGTTTCATGACAGGTCCTCTACTTTCTAATTGGTTGTGCTCGGCGACGGAGAAGGTCGATGAGCGGTGATAGAGAAATAGACCTCGCCAGTGTTAAGCAATCATGACGCTAACAAGTCTATTTGGTAAAAGTCCCGTTAACGCGAACTACTGGGAAAACGCTTGTAATCCAGCTCTTTCCCGGCTTGTTCAGTCAATTGTTAACACCTTGTAAAATTCTTCGCATCATTCCGTGAAATTCGTTTTCTTTACCAATTGATGGTCGAACCCGAAAAGAAGCCCGTTCTCGTCATCGACGATGACCGCAAATTGTGCGGACTGATCCGCGACTACCTGGAGCCGCTTGGTTTTTCCATTACGGCTCGACACAATGGAACCGATGGACTGGCGGAAGTGGATGCCGAGGAATACGACGCGGTCATTCTCGATGTGATGATGCCCGGGATGGACGGGTTCGAGGTCTTGAAGAACATTCGCCAGAAGTCGGACGTTCCCGTCCTCATGCTCACGGCGATGGGAGAAGAGCCCGATCGCATTGTCGGGCTCGAAATGGGAGCCGACGACTATCTACCGAAGACATTTTCGACCCGGGAACTCCTGGCTCGCCTGCGGGCGGTGATGCGCCGGGCACGGTCCGGCAGGGCGACCCAGAGCGATTTGCCCCCGGACCTCGAAGCCGGGGAATTGCACCTCAACGAGGCGACACACACCGTGGCCCTCGGTGATCAGCCCCTCGATCTTACGGCGATCGAATTTGCTCTCCTCGCTTCGCTTCTTCGCTCGAAGGGCCGGGTCAAGTCGAGGGAGCAACTAATGGAAGAGGTGGCGGAGAGGGAGTTCGAAGTGTTTGACCGGTCCATCGATGTGCATATTTCCGCGGTGCGGAAGAAACTGAATGATGACCCGAAATCGCCGCGGTTCATCCGGACAATCCGCGGTGTCGGATACCAGCTCATCAATCCCGAGTGGGAGCGGACGTCATGACCTTGCGTCTGCCATTCCCGCTCTACATGCAGATATTCTTCTGGTTCCTCGTGAACGTGGTGGTGGTGGTGGGGGTGATCACGCTTTTTGTGCATCGTCAGCTGGACGTGGATTCGATTGTCTCCGCGGAATCGAAAGAGCGGCTGGAATGGTTGGCGGAGATCGTGAGTACCGAGTTGCGGGATTCGGCGCGTGTGGACTGGCCGGAGATTTTTGCCCGGCATGAGGAAGCTGGAAATGTTTTGCTGGGGGTTTTCACGCCGGGCGAGAGGCACATGGGTGGCGACGTGGAAGAACTTCCCTCCGAAGTATCGGCGGCACTGCGCCGGCGATTTCCCGGGTCTGCGGAGGAAGAGAGCCGGACTTTTCCGCGCCGTTCCGCGCCGCGTCCCGGTTCGAAAGGCGGCAAGGGTCCCAAGGGAGGCAAGGGTCCCAACGATGCCATCGATGACCTGATTGACGAGTTTGCGCTGGCGCCGCCGCCCGTGCGGGCAC
>JBCDLR010000212.1:0-7212 GCA_038745205.1 Verrucomicrobiota bacterium | reverse complement strand
GGTGCACGTTGATCTTTTCGTCGGCGAACCATTCCACCCCGCAGGTGATGCCCCACCCGCCGGTCGTCGAACAGAGGGCGGCGAGGGCCGTGCGCATCTTGGCGAAGGCCTCGCCTTTCGCAGCCATGCGTGGATTGTCGTGGGTCTCGGCGAAGTCGATGAGAAGGCAGACTGACTTTGAGATACCCGCGTTTCGCGGCAAGTGTTCTTCGAGCTGTTGCCGGTCGTCCTGCTGGAAGACCTCGGAGTAGTCCCAGTCAAAGTTGGCCATGTCCCGCATTTCCGCACTCACCGCGGGTGTACTCCCGAGGCCTTCGAGGAGGAAGAGCGTGTCGGGGAACTCACAGCGGACTTTGGCGATGATGTAGATCCAGACCTCGGTCGGAAGCAGGTGCCCGGCGTCGCAGCGGAAGCCGTCGACCCCGTGGCGGCACCAGTAGAGGAAGACGTCGGCGATGTGTACCCAGAGTTCGCGCTTCGAGTAGTCGAGCTGGAAAAGGTCCATCCACTGCACGTCCCACACCCCTGGCGATTCAAAGGTTCCGTCCTCCTTCCGCACAAACCATTCGGGGTGCCGGCTCTGCAATTGCGAGGCCCAGCCCGTGTGGTTGATCGGCACATCCATGAAAAGTCGGGCGCCCCGCCGGTGCACGCCGTCGAGGAGGTCGAGGAATTGTGCGAGTGGGGTATGGATGCGGTCGAACTCGGTGAGTGCCGGGTCGATGGAAAAGAAATCGATCCCCGCAAAGGGACTGCCGAACTGCCCCATGCGTGCGCGTGAGGTGGGAACGGGGAAGACGGGAAGGAGAAGAAGAATCCCGAAGCCGAGGTCCTTGATGACGTGGTCGAGTTGTCTTTCGAGGTCACGGAGCGTGCCGGAGGGACGGATCGCCTTGCCGCCGAGTTCCTCGAGCTTGACCGATGCCGCCTCGACTTGTACGTCAGGTGATGAACCGAACAGTCTGGGAAAGGCCGCGTAAATACCGTTGCCGCTGACCGTCCAAGGGGCGGCCACATGAATGACGGAGTTGCCCTCGTTGCTGGGCCAAACGGGATCCTCCGACCCTTCTTCGAGGAAGTAGACTTTCGCCTCGAAGCGGCCGGTTTCGCTCAGGGGGACGGTGATCGTGAAGGACGCGCCATCGTTCTCCGGTGTCATGGGGAGATCACTCCAATCGCGGGCCCGCAACGGCAGGCCGCGTTCAAAATGGGCGACGATCTCCTCGCGCCGGACCTGGGCCTTGCCGAGGGACGTACGCAACCAAGCTGTGCCCGCGCGCGGCTCCGATAGATCGAGCCGGAAATTGACGGCGTCGCCGCGGTGCAACAGTTGGGAACTGCCGGGAGCCGGCGATTGTTTCATGAGGCTAAGGTCGAGGGAAGAGGAGAGGGGAAAACGTACTGTCTGTCTGAAATTGTGCCATGACCAAACTCCAGTTTTGTCGCTCGTCTGGACTGTCTTCGCCGAACGACGATTCACCGGCGGAAGCTGGTAATGAACGGTATTCGAACAGCAGAACGCGGGCCAAAGGACGGAATCACATCGACCTCTTGGGCGATCATGGTGCGGAAATCACGGGGAATGCTCAGTCTTCCTTCGATTCCTTCTGGTAGTCGCCGCGGCTGAAGTATTTTTCGAGCCAGAGGTAAAGGCAGATGAAAAGATAGCGACTGCCCATTTCCTTGATCTTGAGCTTTGGTTGGCCGGCTTGGCGGTTGCGCCATGTCGTGGGAATGACGGTCCAGCTGTATTGGCGCACGATGGACTTGAGGGGCAATTCCACCGTGAGGTTGAAGTGCGGCGAGATGAGCGGGCGGCAACCATCGAGCGTTGTCTTGCGATAGGCCTTGAATGCGTTGGTGGTGTCGTTGAGGCGGATGGCGAAGAGGCAACGGATGAAGAAGTTCGCGAGCCGGTTTAGCCAAAGCTTGATCCTGGGGTAGTCGACAACCTTGCCGCCCTTGATGAACCGGCTTCCGAACACGGCGTCGTAACCCTCGTTCAACAACTCCCAGTAGCGCACGGCGTCTTTCGCGTCGTCTGAATTGTCGGCCATCATAATGACGGCGGCATCGCCCTGCATCTGATCAAGCCCATAAATGATCGCGCGACCGAAACCGTGCGGTCCCGGGTTTTGCACGGGCTTGAGGGTGGGAATGGTCTCTGCCAGCCTTCGAAGGACGCCGATGGTGTCGTCGGTGCTTCCGTCATCGACGACGATGATCTCGTGGGGCACACCTTTTGCGACGAAGGTCGAGTGAATGAAGTCGAGGGTCGCCGGCAGCGATTCCTCCTCATCGCGGGCCGGGATGACCACGGAAAAGAGCAGGAGGGGAGGGGGTGAAACGGAATCTGTCGGGGTGGCGTTCAGATCGAAGGCGGACTGGAGAGTTCAAGCCAGCGGGGGTTTTCTTCGGCGTGAATGGCGATTTCTTCAAGGATGGCGTCGAGCGTCGTCGTCGGCCGCCAATCCCAGAGTTCCGCCGCGCGGGAGGAATCGAGGACGACCCACGGAAGGTCGAACGGTCGTTCCTCACGGGAACCGTCGACCTCGTGTTCGCCGAAGCGCGAAGCGCACCAACCGCTCAGTTGCCGGAGAGAAATCGTGTTTTCCTCGCCGCCGGAAAAATTGCAGGTCCGGGAATGCTCCCAGTTCAACCCGGCCTCGAACTGCTTCCTCAACACATTTACCAAGTCGCGGGGATGCAACGCGTCCCTCACTTGGTGGCCCGTCCCGCCGAATCCAATGTATCGCAGAGGCTGGCGGGAACGGTAGCGGTGAAGCCAGAAAGCAAGGATGCCCTGGTCGGCTCTCCCAAACTGCCCGGCCCCGGCCATGAGTCCGCAGCGGTTGATCCAGACGGGGAAATCGAAGGCGCTTCCGAACTCGAGCGCGAGCAACTCGGAGGTGCGTTTTGAGACCCCGTAGAGCGAAAGGGGTGGTTCCGTCGAGAACGTCTCGTCGATCCCGCGCGAGGTCACGCCGTCGGGGCCGGCTGAGAACGCAAAAGCCTCGCTTTGCACGGTGAGGTCCAGTTTCGTGAGCGGCTCGATGGCGTAAACCCGGCTTGTGCTCAACAGCGTGAAGGTGGCGTGGTGTTTCCTCGCCCACTCGAGCAGTTCCATCGTCCCCACGAGGTTGTGGTCCAGCACCTCCCGCGAAGACGATTGACCGTCGACACCGGCGAGCACACTCGGATTGGCGGCGGCGTCGATGATCCAGGCGGGTGGTGGCAACTTCGCAAGGTCCTCGGCGCGCCGAATGTCGCCTTCAACGATCCCGAATCCTTCTTTCCGCAGGTGTCCCAGGTTCCATTCGCTTCCCGGACGGCTGAGATTGTCGATCCCGGAGATGTCGGCGTCCGGCATCTTTCGCGCCAACTCACGGGCGAGGGTGCTTCCGACGAATCCGCAGATTCCTGTGATCGTGATGTGCAAAACGGACCGCTAGTCTTGCAGAAATTCCAACCCCGTCCACAACCCTTGCTGCCAGTCCTCATCGCCTTGGACCACCAGTTCGACGATAACGGAGCCAGAGTCGAAACGGAAATCAAAAGACTGCCAGGCCCGGTCCGACTTCTTTTGCATCGGATTAATCGTGTCCCGCCAGAGAACCTCTCCCTCCGCCCGCGCCAGAAAAGTGATCGTCCCGTTCGCGCCGTCGATGTCACGGTAGGCGTCGCGATCCACGCCGAAGCGGCCGCGAAGCCGCTTCGACCCAGGTGGGACGGAGAGCTGGATGTGGCCAGGAGCCTGGAGACAAAGGCCGATTTCCCCCTTCATTTCCTGCCACCGGGGAGGGATGGACGACTCCGTGCCGATCGGCATAATCCCCAAGGCGGAGGACCACAACCGGTTCTCGTCGGGGGGAGCCTGACGAATGAGGTCGAAGGTCCTGAAGCGAATCCTGATTCGCGCGTGAAACCCGGAGCCGGCGTGGATGGAAAACCGTTGGATCGAGTTCATCTCTCTTCCTGAACCTAACATTGCCACATCTGCGGTATCCCGAAGGAATGGTTGAAGGAGGATTCCGGATGCGGCGAGCGGCGCGGGCAAGCGATACGATTTCGTGCCCAGGGGATGCCTCGCGTCTTCGATCCTCAATTCGACCGTGGATGGCTGTGTCAGCAGTCCGGCGACCGTTCCGCCGAGCGTCGGGTCGATCTCAATCTCCGCCCACAGGCATTTTCCGTCAGGAACGGTTGGCGCGATGATCGTTTCGCCAATCATTGCTTCGCTTTCGGGCAGATCAAAAAACTCGACATCGACCGGGGTCCCACGGTGTTGGTAGAGAAGAAAGGGAGGCTCGAAAAGGACTAGTTGATAACGCTGGAGCACCTGGATCAGGGCCGGTCCATCGGTGGAGAAAGGGAACTTTCCGTCGATCGCCGCGAGGTCGACGGCGACCCAGTCCGGGGCTTCCTTGGAGGCGAAAAACAAGGCATTTCTCGCACAAAGGGTCGAACTGTAGGCGGAAAATGCCTGGAACATGGGCCGGGATTTCAGGCGAAGATTGTTCGCGAGCGCAAAGCCCTGCCGGTCGCTGAGGAAGTCGATGGTGTCCCGCCCCACCGCCTCGCGGATCGCGGGGAGGGCGAGTTCTGAGCGCATCGACTTCCACTCAGCCTCGATGTCTCCTTTTACTGCGTCGAGCCGGTGCAGGGAACGCAGGTTGTGGCTGGCTTGCCACTGGCTGACCGCGAATGGTGGCTCCAATCGAAAAGGTTCACCGGTGAAATGCTCGTAGCTCGCGAGGCGGGAAACCTGTCCCAGCCCAATTGCCGCGAGGAGCAGGGTCATGGCGATGCGGGATGTAAGAAAGGAACCCGCAAACACGGCGATCAAGGTGGGAGCACCAAGGAAGAAAATGGTGACATGCCCGTCGCTCCGCGTGAATCCGTGTTTCCAAGCGACGAAAACAAAGAAGGAAAAGACACCGGCAGCGACGACAGGGGCCGAAGTGAGCCAACGCAGGCCATTCTTCCAGCCAAGACGTGGCCATGTTGGACGATCGCTTTCCCGGAGATGCAGGATCGCGGTCAGGCCGGCGAGACCCAGCATGGCAAATGCCGCCCCCATCAATTCCTCCGGATTTTGCAAGTGCATGGTTTTGTTGAAGTTGGAGGCGACGTCCCAACTGCCGGCCAGCCAGCTGACAAAGTGGCGAAGCGGTTGCTTGGCGATCCCAATCCACACGAGGAGGATGGAAGTGAGGGAAAGAAGCAGGCTGGCCGGGAAGACGAATCTCCAGTGTTTCCGCTGGCATTGCTCCACTGTCAGCGCGCCGATCGCAATGACCGAAGCGACGAAGAGGGTGAACTTCAAAAGCGCGAAAATCGAGGCAAGGACGACGAAGCCCATGCGGAGTGCCATGGTCTTTGAGCGAAGTGCGACGATGAATCCCGAAGCGAGGTAAACGGGAAGGAGGATGTCAGCACTCAAGGGGGTGGCAAGAAGTCCCGCGGCGGCGATCACCTTCCAGAGAATGGGTTGTGGTCGCACGGCGAGAACGAGGAGCACGGCGCCTATGGCGTGGAGGAAGATGGAGAATGCTGTCCGGGACCCAAAGGTCTCTTCCTGGAAGAACGTGGAGACCAGGTATCCCAGGGGGCCGTAGGTGTAGATGATGTCGTCGCCGAAATCCCAACCTTTCTCTGCCGCGTAGAGGAGGACTCCGTTCCACGAGGGATCGAGGTCACCGTTGACAATTCCGGAGGGAACCAGCGGCCGGGTCAGGACAAAAGAGACGACAAACAGCGTTGCGAGAGGGGACTTTCCCAGGCACCGGAAAGGTGCAGTGAACTGGCGAAAACGGGTTGCTCGTGTCGAGTCGCTCAAAATGGACCTGGCGCCTTCGGGGACGCTTTCTTCCCTTTGTAACCGATCCGGGTCCAAAGGTAAACCGCCCGTTCGGCCTTGCGGGAAGGGGGGATGGGCGGCATGGATGGACTCGCCGATTCCTCATGCCCGAAGACGACCATGCTGAGCAAAGCGAACGCCGCCCGGGCTTTCCGTGGGCTCGTCTGGGTTGGTTTCTCGTTCTCCTCCCGCCCCTTTTCACCTGGTTTCTCATCGAGGAATACCGTTTCAAGTTGCCGCAGTCGGATGACCTCAGTTTCATCAAGTTCTATCACACGGCGATGGACGATGGCATTGACTGGCAGGAGGCCACCAGTTACCACAACGAACACCGGGTTGTCTTCAATCGCCTCTTCTACGCGGGCATGTTCCATCTTTTTGACGGTGATGTCCGCAACTTCGCGATGGTGACTTTTTTCATCGTTCTCGCCATTGGTGGATGCCTCCTGTTTCTTGGTCGCCCGGTCTTAAGGCGGTTTTCGCAGGGGCACTGGCTCATTGGATTGCTCGCGATGACGGCGCTCTTCACTGCGGCGCAGGGCTATGCGTGGCAATGGGGATTCGTCTACGCCAATCACCTCCCGTGGCTTTCGGTGACTCTTGGCATGACCTTGTTGGGAATTTCCCGGATTCCCCGTTCGCTCGGTTTTTTCGTCGCCGGTCTCACGGCCGTGGCTGCGACTCTTTCCTTTGGGATGGGCCTTCTCGCGTGGGTTCTCCTCCCGATATATACGCTCCTCTCGCCCGTGTTTCAGTCGAAGCGACAGGCGGTCGTTGTTCTCATTCCGTGGATTCTCGTTGGTGTAGCCTGCTCCGCATACGCCCTTTCCGGCATGGGTGGGAAAATCGCGCCTGAGGGCAGTCCCGCGGACACCGAGCTGACGGGATTGCGGCTGGCGCTTGAAGATCCCGTGCATGCCGCGTGGTTTTGTTTCTCCCTGCTGGGCAATCAGTTAGGGCAAGGAACAGCCTTTGAGTTCAGGCACCTGGCGCCGGCGGCGGGTGTCGTGGTTTTCACGATCATGGCGGCGGCTTGGGTCGTGGTTTTCGCGCGATGGAAGGACCGGTCATTCCGCGCGTCGTGCGCGCCGTGGCTGGTTCTTGGAAGCGGAGCAATTCTCGCCACGGGTCTGATTGCCGCGGGCCGGCTGTCGGCTTCGGGGATCCTCGCGCAGACGCCACACTATCTGCTCACCACCTGCTACGGAGTCATTTCCGCGGTTTTTTTATTGCCGTTGTTAGTGTCCGGACTCCCGCGTGTGAAGCCGTTCCTGCTTCCCTCCCTTGCAGGCGCCCTTTCCGTCCTGCAGGTCATCAAATGGAAACACGGCGAACAACTGATGCAGTGGTGG
>JBCDLR010000211.1:0-7224 GCA_038745205.1 Verrucomicrobiota bacterium | reverse complement strand
CCCGATTGCCGGATTTCAGGCCTTTACCCTTTGGAGGGAGTCTGGCGCCGATCCGACGGCCTTTCCCATGACGGGACTCGAGTCAAAGGTTCCATCCGCCGATTTCATTCTCCTGCTCGCCGGGGCCATCATGGTCGTCACGCTCTGGGTTTCACGGAAGTCACGCACGGTAACGAAGACAGAGGTCAGCCTCGGACGCCAAAGAGATGGCCACGAACGATTCAAGCCCGGTCCTTTGTCCCATGGCATCATCTGGGTTTCGATCACCCTCTTCCGGACGTTCAGTGTGGTCATTCCCCCGGGGGGGAAATCATGGATCAACACCCGTTTTGCGCGTGAGGACGAATCACGGACCATCTCCGAGGAGGACCGCCCGGCCTTCGACCTTATACGCGCGACGGTGAATCTTGCCGTGGCCAGCGTCGTCATCTCGATCGCAACCCTCAACAAGCTTCCCCTTTCCACAACCTACGTTTCCTTCATGGTCGCGATGGGTGCGTCGCTTGCCGACCGCGCATGGGGAAGGGAGTCGGCACCGGCCCGGGTGGCCGGGGTGGTCACCGTCATTGGCGGATGGTTCATGACTGCGATTATTGCCTTCACGGTCGCTGGAACCTTCGCTTTTCTTGTTTCCAAGTTCGGTCTTTGGTTTGTCATCGTCCTCGCGGTCCTCGCTGGCGTTCTCATTCAGCGGACCTTTGCTCTTCACGCGAAGCGGGAAGCCGCCGAAGGATAGAGTCACCCCCCAAGAAACGTGCGCAATCCGCCCATTTTGTAGATGGCGACCGCCGCAAGAACGAAGCCAATCAGGCACGTGACCAAGACAAAGGGGACTCTTGATCTCGTCCGAGGCTCGTCGACGACAACGTGATCGAAAATCGATTCCTCTTCACCGAGATTTGGCGCGCGAAAGTCCTGTTCGTCGACCTCCGTACCCATCGCCGCCGCGATCGGTGACACGAAAACCGGGTCTTCCTCTAGTTCCCATTCCTCATCGAACTCGTCGGGAATCTCCTCATCTTCCGCCTCAAAGTCCTGCTCTTCGTGCACACGGTTCCACTCCGGTTCGCCAGGTTCATCCTCAAACCCCGCCTTTTCATCGGGATCGAGAATACTCTTCGCCGTCACCAACGTTTCGCTGACGGACAGGGATCCGCCTCCCCCACCCAGCAGTTCCGTGGCCCTGTCCTTCATGCCAAGTTCCCGGTATCCCAGGTACTTTGAAAGGATATCCCTCGCCCTTTCCGGATCATCCGCGTCGGGCGGGCACATTAAGCCGGCCATCGTCTTGTGCGTCCTCACGCGAACGTCGTAGGGAGGCCAAGTTGTCACCGGACGCTGGGAAGCGACGGCATCGGTGTCGATTTCCATCCCCGTCTCGTCGAAACACAAGTAGATGTTCTCCGGCCTGAAATCCGGAATATCGATTCGCTTTTTCTCGAGGACTTCCAGGGCTTCGTGAACTTTCTCCAGAAGAAGAAGCGCATCTTCACGCTCCAGCTTAACCGGCTGCCGCAAAACCTGGGACAGAGGCATGCTCGTGAACCTTTCCTCCAACACCATGCGGAAATCTCCAGCTTCCCGGAGAAAGCGTACCGGGACGGCGGGCGCCGGGAGTTTGCGCTCATCGATGGAAAGAAAACCCGGATCCATCCAGTAATCAGGAGGCAGAAGCAGCAATCTTACCTTCTCCCCGTCGCTGGACTCCGCATCGCGCAAATACGGACCTTGCCCGGGCCTCCTCGAAAGAAGTTTGAAATCCCCGGCAAGCAGGTCATCGAGACTTCGACGACCAAACATCGCGTTCTCAAACTCCCCCAGCGGCATCGTTCCGGCCCGACCCTTTGCGCGGGATGCGAGAACGTCGAGGGAATCGGCGAACTCCGGGAGTGAATCCGCGACCGATCCCAGTTGAACCACCTCATTCCAGATCCCGAGGCCGGACGCATGCTGATCGCACAAATCGAGGATCGCCGTGATGCCCTGGCGACCACGAATTGGGATGAAGGGGGCGTATTCATCCCCGGCAGGACACAGGGGGAGGCAACCGAAGCGAACACCAAGCCTTCCATTTCGACATTCGGCGACACGCGCAGCCTCTAACGGAATCTCATCCAGAGAAACGCTGGAATCCGCCACCGCCGCGAGACCGGACGCCATCCCTGAAGCGAGCTGCACAAAAGACCCCTCCTCAAGAGATCCCGCCCGAAAGAGGTAGTCTCCCAATCGTTCCCCGTCGCAAACCTCGTAGGCGTAGTAGTAGACCGAATCGTCCACGCCGTAATCGAAAAGCTTCCCCCAGGACGGGTCATCCAGCGCCAGCATTGTCTCCGCCCGCTCATTGAACACCTTGTTCACGTCCTCGTCATTCACGTCGACGCCACCGACCGCGCAAAGTTCCGCAAAACACTCCCGCTGCGTATCGAAGGAAACACAAACCACCGAATCTCCGCGACGCCCCAACTCCCAGACTTTTCCATCACGTGATTGCGCGATGTCGAAACTGCGGAAACGATCGAGTTTAGGCATGAATCAGGAGGAACGACGAACGGGACTATAGCACCGTGCCCTCCCGCTTGTCACCCCTTCCCGATCCGACGCGAAAAACCCCGGGGACCCAACCCGGGGCTCGCGGTGCATCCCCGGGGATACGGGGTGGCGAAAACGGGGAAACGGGGCCTGTTCAAACCATGGCGCCCATATGCGCGAGCTTGTTGATTTGGTCCATGGTTGTGTTGCCATTGACCACCTGCACCATTCCTTCCTGGTAGAGAGAGAGCACCCCGACGCGCGCGGCCGCCTTGCGCATGTCCGACATGGCCGCACCCTCGGAAATCATCTCCGACAACTCGCCGCTCACCGGGCACATTTCCATGAGAGCGACCCGGCCTGAATAGCCGCTGTTGTGGCACTCATCACACCCTTCGGCGACAAAGATCGGATCCTTCATCGGCTCGGTAATGACCTTGTTCTGGTAGAAGAATTCCTGCAGCTCCCGCGGGGCAGGAACAGGGCGTTTACAGTAGGTGCAAAGCCGCTTCGCAAGACGCTGGGCCTGGCTCAGGGCAAGGGCATCAGAGAGGAGATAGGGCTCAACTCCCATCGAGATCAGACGTGAAACCGCCCGGAGGGAGTCGTTCGCGTGGAGCGTGGTCAAAACGAGGTGACCGGTAAGGGCCGCGTTGATGGAAGCCGTCGCCCTCTCTTCGTCCCGCGACTCACCCACGAGGATGACATCGGGGTCAGCACGGAGAAGGGCGCGGAGACCTGTGGCGAAGTTAATCCCGTTGAATTCGTCGATCTGCGTCTGGTTGATCCCCTCGATTTCATACTCGATGGGGTCCTCAATCGTGTGGATGTTGATCGAGTCCTCGTTGATCGAGTTGATGAAGGCGTAGAGGGTCGTCGTCTTACCGGACCCGGTCGGACCCGTCACGAGCACGAGGCCCTGGTCCCGCTGCATCGTGCTGTTCACGATGTCGAGCTGCCTGGAGGACATGTGCAGCTCGCTCAACTGCTTGATGCCGTCCTGCTTGTCGAGGAAACGCATCGTGAGCTTCTGGTTCTGCTTCCGGCAGGGAACGGCAGAGACACGGACATCGACCCGGCGCTTGCCGATCGACATCGCGAAGCGCGCGTCCTGCAAGTCCTGGTGCTGGTGCCCCATGTTCGAGTAATTCTTGATGAGGGCGATGAAACGCGGGAGCATCTCCTCCGGCGCCGAGTAGATAATGCGGGCGGACCCATCAATCCGTGCACGAAAACGCGCCGTGTTGTAGTACTTTTCAACGTGAAGGTCACTCCCCCGCATGCTGAGCGCGGTATAGAGGACCCAGTGAATCATCTGCTCCGGAGTGTTGTTGGGATTGGCGGGATTGATTTGCCCCATCTCGAGGGGATCGATCTCCACGAGATTGGTGTTGTCCGAGTAGTAGAGATCCCCTACCTCGACATCCGCAAAACTAGTGTTCCGGCCGCGATTCCGTCCAATCGCCGACCGGATCGCATCTGAGTCGGCGATGACCGGAATGAATTCGAAGGGATCATTCCCCGAAGCCACCCATTCGTCTTCAAAACCGTAGACCGACTTCGTCGGCGACAGGAGATAGATGCGCTTTTCCCCCACAAACATTGGGTAGACGCAGTGCTTCTCAAGCAATTGATCCGGAAACCTTTCCTGGGCTGGTGCCTCTTCCGGATTATAGATCGCTTCGCCGGAAACGAAGTAGTGCATGGCCGCGCCATAGTGCCGGGGCATGTTCTTGAAATCGTTGAACGACTCCAGATCGACCGAGGCATTCTCTTTCGCAATCTTCTCGAAATTCTCCTTCTCCTCTGCATCCAGCGGGTAGCTTTCGATGAACCACTGAAAGGCGTCGTGGAGATCAGCGGACGGAGGAGGGTTTTCGATCGCGGCCGCCACCGGATTCGCGGGCTCGAGGGGTTTGTACTGCAGTCGCCGGAAGAAATCCTCTCGGAGCTTCTCGTACTGCTCCGCTCCGACCTGCACGCGAACGCTCAGGAAAGGAGGCACTCCCCAAACATCCTGTGCTTCAGGGCGATGATGCCCAAAGACGATGAGGGGACCAACGGCGCCGACAGGCAACCATGGCTCCGCCTCCGTGCACATGCGCCCCAGTTTCCGCAGGAGGGATTCCGCTTCCGCGGAACAGGAGGTTCTTGGGAGCCGGATCGGTAGCAGCTTTGATTGAAGCGTTGCGCGTTCCAAGCCGTCATCGACCTGCTCGCTGGAGACAGGAAGCGTCGGCTCGGCCCCGGCCACCGAGTGATCGGAAGCGGGCGGGAGGACAACTCCTGTCGCGTCCACCTGACCGACGGGGGCTCCTGGGGAGAACTCCACGGCCGCCGGTGCCGGAGACGCGACGCGCCCCCCGGCCTCCAGACCGTTCTCGGAAGCAATCGAGGCCGCCGGGGTCCGTTCGCCGGCCTCAGCCAGCTGGTTGAGAGAGGTTTCTTGTGGATTCATCTATGCTGGAGATCTGGAATGCTCTCATGAGCCTGGAACTGGTGAGTATCCTCCTGGAAATGCGTATTCGGTTCCCTGGTCGGAACCGGTGAGATCGACCTTGAGCCCGCTGCCGGCTTCACCCGGCGCCACGAGGATGAAGTTTGAGCCGTTCCAGCGAAGGCGGTAGTCGTCGGAGTCATTGGAGGCCGTCGGGTTATAGAAAGGCGTGAAGAACGGACTGCCTGGAACCGTTTCATCCCGCCATTGCAAAGAGCGCAGAATGGCAAACTCGTCCGTGGTCGCGTTATCGTCTCCAGCCAGGTTAAACTCATAGTTCACCTGGCCGTGAGCCTTGAGGGCCACGTTCAGCTTCCCTTCCAAATCCGAAGCGACCGCACTCTCTGAACCACTCAACGAATTGGAAACGCTGTAAATTGAGATCCCTACGAGGATCCCGAGGATCGACACGACGAGGAGGGCCTCCATGAGGCTCAATCCGTGGTTACGGCGATGGTCTGGCGCTTGGATTTTCATGCTGGAGTCTCCGTCAATCGAGGGACCGGACTGGAAGCGATTTCCTAGTAAGTAATGGTACCGCTCGGTCCGGTTAGACTGACTTTTGAGAGAGTCGCGATGTCGTCGGGTAAATCGATGGAATATCCGTTCGGCATGTAGTCCGCCAATACGGAGGGGGCGTAGGCAAGGAACGGCGCCGCGAGGACATAGCGCGCGGAGTCGTTCGGCTGGCTTGACCAGTTTGAGTTCGCGGCGAGACGCCCGCTTGCCTGGACGTAGGAAGCAATCGCCATGTTGATGGCCTCGGCGCGGCTGATCGCCACGTTCTCCTCACTGTCCGCCTTCACCTTCACGATGTTCGGAATGAAGATGAAAGCGATGACACCGATGATGGAAACGGCGGCCAGCACCTCAACGAGGGAGAAGGCCCGTGCTTGATTCTTTGGCGTATTCATTGGAGTTAGGCGGGAAAGTCGTTCGATGGTCAGGGCTGCTTCTCGATCTTGGGATAAGAAGCCCCGGTGGTGGCCCAGTCGCCGAAGACCACCCATTGGCTGGTCTTGCTCATGGCGGAACTGCGAATCTGCGTCCCCGTGGAATTGGCGATGAGATGAGCGTAGGCGTCGGAGTCGAGGTAGTCTTGAATCAGGGCCAGGCGCTGGATAGAGGTGAGCTTGGCGTTCGCCGGATTTCCTCCGACGTAGTTGTAGGTATTGCGCGCGTCCGCCAGTGTCGTCGTCCCGCGCACTTCCTGGGAAATCCAGTTGTTGAGCGCGGACTGCAGCGTCGCCTGTTGCTGCCGCGCGATGGTGTTCCTCGAATCATTCGTGGCATTCGAGAAAGCATTGATGACAAGTCCTGCCATGACCGCGATGATCGCGAGCACCAAAAGCATCTCGATGAGCGTGAATCCGTTCCGTTGCTTGTTGGATTTCATGGCGAAGTGGTTAGTTATAAAGTTTTGTTAGGATTCTACTCGAAAAAAAGCCTCCTCCAATTCTTCACGACTGGAGGAGGCTCCTTGAAGAGAGTCAGAAATTACTTCGTGTACTCAAGAATAGGAGAGTTGGTCATGCCAAGCTTGGCCTTGATGGCGTCCGCATCGGTAGAAGGAGTGGCGTCCGGATCAGGAAGATTCGGAACTTGGAAACGCGTTGAAGCGAATTCACCAGTACCGGTGACACCGGTGCGCATGGCAGCGTAAGCAAGATCAACGGTTGTTGTTCCGGCGTATCCAGCAGCAAGAGCAGCGGAGTAGACGGAAGCGATGTTCTGTGCGTTACGGCTGACGGCGTTGTTGGCAGCTTGTGCTGTGACGTTCCCGATCATGGGGACGGCGATTGCAGCGATGATTCCGATAACGGCGATCACGACGAGCATTTCCACAAGGCTGAAGCCAGACTTCTTGTTCAGTTTAGTGTTCATTTTTGATTGCAGTGTTGTTTGATTAATGATGCTTTATTTTATAGGTCACGGAATTGTGACTATGTAATTTATGGTTTTTATAATTCTTTTCAATAATTTTTTTATAAATTTCTGAATTTTTGAAATTAATAACGGCGTGACGGGGGCATCTAGCCGATTCCGGGAGAATTGCCCTCCCCCGCGTCTCACAACACACATCCAATGCCGACTCCGACCCCTCCGTCTCGCGAATCGTGCAGCCCCTCTCCTGCTTCACCGAGTCGCGTCCCTCCCCGGGACGCGACTCCATGATCGAAATCCAACTGATACCTCTG
>JBCDLR010000210.1:0-7254 GCA_038745205.1 Verrucomicrobiota bacterium | reverse complement strand
TTTTCCCGGAAATTTCGCAGACTCCGTAGGCTCCGAGTTCCATTCTCTCCAGCGCCTCATCGATTTCATAGAGGGCGTCCTGCTCCTTCGAAAGCAGGCTGAGAGCGAAATCGCGGTCGTAGGCGTCACTTCCAGCATCGGCCTGATGCATGCCAAAGGCAGACGAGTCCCCGGAATCGGATCCGGCGCGCAGATTGTCTTTCGTGACCGTCCCCATGGCATCAAGCAGTGAATCCCGAAGATCGAGGAGCTTCTGCTTCTGCTTCTTCATGAAGGCATCGAGAACAACCTTCTTTTTCACCGGACGGCGCGGCGGCGGCGGAATGTCCTCTTCCGGCTCCTCTTCGCGAGCCTTGGCGACGACTTGCTTCCTCGACGAGGGCTTCTTCAACTTCGCCGACTTTACGCTGACTTTTTTCCCGGCCGCTTTCTTCGCGACCGCCTTTTTCTTGGGTGCAGAAACCTTCTTTGCAACGGACTTCTTCTTAGCGGGCGCTTTCTTTTTCGCCGGCGCCTTTTTCTTCACCGCTCCCTTTTTCGCGGGCGCTTTTTTATTTGCTACCTTCTTCTTCGCAGGGGCTTTTGCGGGTGCCTTCTTTGCGGGTGCCTTTTTCTTCACCGTTGCTTTCTTTTTCGCGGGCACCTTCTTTTTGGCCGGAGCCTTTTTCTTTACGACTTTTTTCGCCGTCTTCTTTTTTGCAGCCTTCTTTGCCATGGATGTTCTTGGGGAAATTTTGGTGGGTGACCGCGTCGTCCAGCGGGTCGGACTAGTCCGGGAAAAAACTGGCGGGAGCAGTAATCCCGAAAGCCCTTCTCCGCAAACGGATTTTTCCTTTCATTCAACCCCGTAAATACCAAGTCAAAACCCTGAAAATCACCCGATTACACCTAAAACGGCCAGATGATCGGGATCAAGAATACGGCGATGATCCACAGCGCGACAGCCAGTGGAACGCCCACTCGCGCAAAGTCCGTGAACCGGTAGCCACCCGCGCCATAGACGTAGGTATTGGTCTGATACCCGATTGGCGTTGAGAAACTGGCGCTTGCTCCGAACATCACCGCGATGACAAACGGTCGAGGATCCACTCCTCCATTTGGCATGGCCACGGCAATGCCAATAGCCAACGGGGTGAGAATGGCCGCCACCGCGTGATTGCTGATCAGTTCCGTCAAGATGGCAGCGAGGAGATAGACGAGGGCAAGAACCGCCACCGGCCCCAACCCACCGACAACCCCCACGAGGGAATTGGCGATACTGGCCGCGAGCTCCGTCTTCGTCACCGCCAGACCGATTCCCAGCATCCCGAAAATCATGAAGACAATCTTCCAATCTATGGCGGCATAGGCCTCGCGGCGATCAATGCATCCACTGAACATGACAACAAGCACCGCGGCGATGGCGATGATTTCCTTGTCCAGCTCAAAGGGCAACAAGCCGAACATGTCCGGCGCAATACCGAAGGCCGCGAACGACAGAATCGCGGCCACCGCGATCGGCGCCTTGTTCCGGCGGTAGGGCCGCTGCGAGGGCTTGCTCAGGTTGATGAAATCCCGTTCCGCAAAAAGCGCGTTCATGCGCTCGACCGGTCCCTCGACGAGAAGGGTGTCCCCCACATCGAGTTTCACCTCCTCGAACCGTTCGCGCAGGTTCTCCCCGCGCCGGTGGACCGCGAGCACGACAACGCCAAACTGCTGACGGAGGTTCAATTCCTTCAGGGACACTCCCGCCAATCGCGATTGCGCGCCGACGATCCCTTCCATGAGGACCGTGGACTCGGTCCGGATATTCTGCAGTCCAAGGTCCTCGCTCCCGCTGATCGCGAGTCCTTCGGACTCCTTGACATCGATCATGCCGCCGGCGTGGGACTTCAGGACGAGGGAATCGCCCTCCTCAATGACGATGTCCTTCAGGTCCCGCCGGATCGCCCTCCCCCCACGAGACACCTCCATGACCCGCACGTGCCGCGACTTGGCCAACGGCGTTTCCGCCACCGTCATGCCAATGAGCGGCGAATCGACCTGCACCAATGCCTGGGTTAAAAACTCCTTTCCCTCTTCCGACTCGAAGAGGGTCGAAAGCGTGGTCCGCTCCGGAAGAAGGCGACGCCCGAAGATGAGCAGGTAGGCGACGGTCACCCCGACGAAAACAACGCCCAGAGGCGTGATCTCAAACATGCCGAACTTCTCAATCTCCACCAACTCGCTCCTCTCCGCGATGTCCGCGGCAATGAGGTTCGTCGATGTCCCGATGATTGTGCATGTGCCGCCCACGATGGTCGCATAGGACAGCGGAATGAGGAACTTTGTCGCCACGAGATTATGCTTGCGGGCGATGGCGAGAATGATCGGCATGAAAACCACGACTACCGGCGTGTTCGTGACGAAGGCCGAGAGGGGCGCTGAAATCAGGAGCAGAACTAGAAGAACCCTGCCTTCCTCCTTCCCCGCCAGTTTTTCAAACCGGTTGCCCAGCGCTTCGATCGCCCCCGTTCTCTCGAGGGCCGCGCTGAGGATGAACATGCACCCGATGACGATCGGCGCCTTGCTCGCAAAGACCCCGAATCCCGTGTCGACGTCGAGAATACCGGTGAGCATGAGTACGACAAATCCGCCCATCGCGACCATTTCCGGCGAAAACCACTCGCGAACGAAAGCGATGAAAACGCCGATGACGACAACGGCGACGATGATTTGGTCCAAAGGCAAGGGAGTTGGATTTTTTTGTTTCCGATTTCAGATTGAAAGGCGGGCACACTTCAACCTCCCCACTCGTTCCGGCGCGTCAGGAGATTTACAAATCGAAAATCGCCAATCTTAAATCTAAAATCCCCCCTCCATGTCCACGCTACTCATCGCGCTCGGCGCATTTGTCCTCTACCTCCTCGCTTACCATACCTACGGTCGGTGGCTGGGACAAAAGATCTTCAAGCTGGACGCCGGCGCCGCGGTTCCGAGCGTTGCCCTGAACGACAACAAGGATTTTGTCCCGACTTCGAAGGGGGTCGTCTTCGGGCACCATTTCACCTCCATTGCCGGCACGGGTCCCATCGTCGGTCCCGCTCTTGCCGTCATCTGGGGATGGGTGCCGGCCCTGCTCTGGGTCCTCTTCGGGTCCATCTTCATCGGTGCCGTGCACGATTTTGGCGCGCTGGTCGTCTCCATGCGCAATCGCGGCCAGACAGTCGGCGACATCGCCGGTCGTGTCCTCGCTCCGCGCACCCGCCTCCTCTTCCTTTCCATCCTCTTTCTCGCCTTGACGATTGTCCTCGCGATTTTCGGCCTCGTCATCTCCGCTGTTTTCAGGTCCTACCCCGAGTCCATTTTCCCCTGCCTCCTGCAAATCCCGCTCGCCTTTCTCATTGGCACCTGGCTTCACCGAAAGGGAATCAATCTCCTCTTCCCTTCGCTCATTGCCCTCGTCCTCATGTACTTAAGCGTCGCCTACGGAAACGTCGGCCTGCTGGGGCAATGGAACGAAGCGATGGCGGACTGGTCGACCATTACGTGGGTCATCGTCCTTCTCATCTACTCCTACATCGCCTCCGTCCTTCCGGTCTGGACTCTGCTCCAGCCGCGCGACTTCATCAACAGCCTGCAGCTTCTCAGCGCCGTCGCCCTGGTCATCCTTGGCATCGTGGCCGCGGCGTTTCTCGGAGGCGCCCCCGATCCCGACGGTCAACGCGCCGCCCTTGAAATCGCCGCCCCTGCCTTCCGCCCCGCTCCCGAGGGCGCGCCGCTCATTTTCCCTTTCCTCTTCGTCACCATCGCCTGCGGCGCGATCAGCGGCTTTCACTGCCTCGTCTCCTCGGGAACTTCCTCGAAACAGATCAAGTGCGAATCCGACGCCCGCTTCATCGGCTACGGATCCATGCTCGCCGAGGGGTTTCTCGCCACGCTTGTCATTCTCGCGTGCGTCGCGGGGCTGGGCCTGGGCACAAATGCCGTCACCGGCAATCTGGACTCCGCCGTCGTGACCGGGGAGGACGCCTACCTCGCGAGATACGCCGCGTGGGACAGCGCCAAGGGTCTCGCCGCGAAGGTCGGTGCCTTCGTCGACGGTTCCGCCAACTTTCTGAAAGCGTTAGGGCTCTCCGGAGGGTTCGCCGTCGCGCTCATGGGGGTCTTCGTCGCCTCGTTCGCCGCGACCACCCTCGACACGGCCTGCCGCCTGCAGCGCTACGTCGTGCAGGAACTGGCATCCACCTTCCAACCGAGGGACAAGACGGGGTCCAATCCCCTCGGCATCCTGACGAACAAGCATGGAGCCACCATCTTCGCCGTGTTGATTGCGCTGGCCCTCGCCGCCCTCCCCAAACCGGGCGCGGAGTGGACGATGGAGACCGCGGGGACCGGCGGCCTCATCCTTTGGCCGCTCTTTGGCGCAACCAACCAACTCCTCGGCGGACTCGCCTTTCTCGTCATTTCGTTCTGGATGTGGCGACGGCAACTCCCTGTCTGGTTCGTGGTCCTCCCCGCGACCTTCATGCTCTTCCTCCCGGGCATCGCCATGTCCATCGAACTCTTCAAGGAAGGCGGATGGCTCGGCTCGGGCAGCTGGCATCTCGTCTTCTTCGGCTTTGCGACCCTCGCTTTGGAAATCTGGATGATCGGTGAAGCCATCGCCGCCTGGCCCAAAGCCCGCGGAATTATCGAGGAATCACTGGCGCCGCTACCAGTTTCCAGCCCGGAGCCAAAGGTGGAAGGTGGGCGGTCGTGCTAGGTCGCGCCACGCAACCACTCACTCCGGGCGAGGACCATAGCGGTTGCCTTCGTCCCGTCCCGCAAGACATCCGTTTTCGATAAGCGCCCAGATACCTCCGATGAGGGGAACGAAGGAAATGAGAACCCACCAGCCGCTCTTGTTTCTGTCATGCCATCGCTTGACGGCCGCAGCGAGACCCACCCAAACCAGGAAGACGTAGAGAATAAGCATCCAGATCATCATGAGCGGACTCATTTCGCCATCCCCCTCCAATGCCTCCACGCTGGAATCCCCCATCAACCCCAAAGGAACGGACATCACTAAGACAAAAAGCAATGAGATCCCGACGGTGAGCCACCATTGTGACCGCTTGATTCTCCCCTGAAAGCTGAAGAGGATCTGCTTGAGCGTGGGCTTGTAAGTTCCCGCATCGGGAATCCCCGAGGGAGGCGAGACTGGGGTTTGGTAAGGGTTGGCTTCGTCGTTCATAAGGATAGTTTCTACTGATTCCTTCCGATGGAATCGTTAGTTATAATCAATAAGTCGGACACTTTATCCTTCCATGGTTCAAGTGTGACAAAAACGCCCTAAATCATCCCCTGCTGCTTGATTTCGAGATAGCTGTTCGCGAGGGCCACCGGCATGGACTGCGCCGTTTCATCGAGCGTCAGTATCCCGAAGTTGCGCAGACGGAAGAGAACCTGCTCACGGGATTCGGCATACAAGTGGGCCGAATGATAGGACAGGGCGTCGTCGAGGGATTGAATCTCGGCTTCCTTCTTTTGATCGACTTCTCTTTCCCGCAAACTCGCAAGCATGACAAGGTGCCTCGAGCGCAGGCTTCGCAAGGCGGGCTCGAGTTCTCCCGCGTCCTCGCTCCGCAAATTGGACAGGACCACGACCAGTGCCCTCCTCTGCTGGTGGGCAAGACACTTGCCAACGGCTTCCGCGAAGTCGCTCGGGACCGGCTCGGTCTCGAAATCGTAGAGGAAGTTGAGGATGGAATTCATCGAATGCTGTCCCTTGACCGGCGGCAACCATCTCGTGGACTCGCCGAATCCCAGAACCCCGACCTGGTCCCCCTGGCGAAGGGCAATGAACGAAAGGAGGAGCATCGAGTTCAGGCAATGGTCGAACTGCGGAAGCTCGCCATCCATGGCCCGCATGCGACGACCGCAGTCGAGGAGAAAGATGATCGTCTGATCGCGCTGCTCCTCGTATTCCCGGCTGACGAGGGAGAACATCTTCGAGGTCGCTTTCCAATCGATTTGATTCAGGCTGTCGCCCTCGTGGTAGTCACGGAGTTGGTGAAATTCCCGGCTGACGCCCGCGAGGTTTTTCTTCACGATGCCCATCTGGCTTTCGCGGTGCTGCATGGCAAGAATGACGAGCCGGAGGATGGGCTCGAAATTGGGATAGACACGGACGGACTGTTCCTCTCCGCACTTGACGCCCCGTCGCCAGAATCCAAGGGGAGAGAGAAGCCGGAGGTGTGCCGGCGAAAACGTCCGGACTCCACGCTTCACGAGGCGCAACGCATATCGGACCATCAGTTCGCGCCGGGGCGGTAACGTCCCTTTCCAGGGCATGTGCCGCGAAAACGACTCCGGCGGAATCCCGTCAAAGAGTGCCAAGCGAAGCGGGAAGCGGTTGGGGTTTACCACGGAAAGCTGCACTTCCTCTTCCATGCCGAGCGCAAACCTGCCGGGCACCTTGCGGTCGACGAAAGGCCGCTTGATTCGAAAAAGAATGACCAGATCAAAGAGCAGGAGTATCACGCCCCCAATACCCGCCCAGCGCCATGCCGGGGCAAGGCCATCCCAAACCGACGCGGCGAACCCGAAGGCCGCGTGGAGCAAGAGCAGGAAGACGAGGCGCGCCGTGGGTGTCATCAGCCGTTCTGTCTACTGCCGGGGCGCGTCCACCGAATCAATGATGAGACGGAGAGCAGAATCGGGAGTCTGACCAGCAATTGCGAGTTCAGCAGAGAGAGTAATCCGGTGACGAAGGACGGGAAGCGCGGCGCGCTTGATGTCGTCGGGAGTGACAAATCCACGACCGGCAAGAAGCGCGTAAGCCTTGCCCGCGCGCACGAGACCGATGGCCCCTCGCGTGCCCGCTCCCACCGAGACGCCGCTCGCCTCACGGGTTGCCCGCACGAGGTCGACGGCATACTGGACCACGGAATCCACGCAAGCCACTGCCGCACACGCCGTCTGTGCCTCGATAATCTGTGCCGTCGAACAAACGGTTTCCACCGCACGCGGGTCAAGCCCTCGCCCTCCCGCGCCGGCGGCGGCCCCGCCAACGATCGCGACTTCGTCCGCCTTCTCCGGATAGTCGATCAACAGCTTCATGAGAAACCGGTCCAACTGCGCTTCAGGCAGGGGATAGGTCCCGTCCTGCTCGATCGGGTTTTGCGTGGCGAGCGCCATGAAGGGTGGTGCCAAACGGTGCGTCTCGCCATCGATGGTGACCTGCGCTTCCTGCATGACCTCAAGCAAGGCCGCCTGGGTTTTCGCGGGTGCCCGGTTGATTTCGTCCGCGAG
>JBCDLR010000209.1:0-7283 GCA_038745205.1 Verrucomicrobiota bacterium | reverse complement strand
TTTCGTCGGATTCGATGAGGTTTAAGGCGAGGATGCCGTCAGGTTCGAGGCGAGCGCGGATCTCGCGGAGGAAGTCGGCGGTTTTCAGGCGTTGGGCGAGTTGCGGGGCATCGGCGTTGACGGTGGGTTTCAGAAACGCGTCCATGTAGATCACGTCGTAGGGACCGTGGCTTGCATCCCCAAAGAACCGGAAGGCGTCTTCGACGTGGATCGTGAGGCGATCGTTCTCCCCGGTTCCGAAGAATTTCCCGGCGACATCGACGACCACGGGATCGATCTCCACGGCCTCGATCTCGGTTTCGGGTGAGACATGATGCAGAAAGCGAACCATGCCTCCACCGCCAAGCCCGACGATAAGGACCTTTCCCTGTCGGGGTTGGAAGAGAAAGGAGGCGAAGATGTTCTTCGTGTATTCGAGCTGGAGTTCGTGGGGTCGATGGATATCGAGCGCCGATTGCCGGGACTCGCGCCCATCTTCATCGACAAAGATGAGTGTGCGGATGCCGTCGTCGGTTTCGCGGACGCGGATGCGGGAGTATTCGGAGTCGACTTCGTGGATGATCTTTCCGAAGTCGGAAAATTTTCGATTGACCGGACCGCGCTTCGGAAGCACGACGACCACGGCTACCAGGACAAGCAGAACGGATCCGATGACGGCCAGATTTTTCAACAAGGCCAATGCAGCGCTGCCCTCCGAGGATTCAAGGCAAAACCGCTTGCCAGAAATCGGAGACCATCTGAGTTTTCCGGGTTTTCCAGACCAAGACTCATGACATCCTACATTCGTTCCGTTTCCCTTTTCGCGTTGACCGCGCTTCTTCTTTCGCCGTCAGCATACGCAACAACGCTCATTCTCGTCGATGGTGAGGGTTTTGAATCGCCGTCTTACTCCTCCGCCTTTTCCGGAACCGGGCAGCTGGAGGGTCAGTTTGCGAGCACGTTCGGCGGTTTAGGTTCCACCGCGTGGGCGCGGGTCGGAACGGGAGGGACGGCGAACGTGCAGTCCTCAGTCGTCTTTTCCGGCAGTCAGGCCCTAGAGGTCAATCGCGACGCCAACGCCGACGAGCGCTGGGCCGTGCCGCTGGCCGGGGTTCCCACGCTTCCGTTTGTTGTGATCGACTGGGCCATGCGCGTCGAGAGTTCTTCGCTCAGCGGGGGGAGTGGCTTTGGCCCCTTCTTCGGGATCGAGGCCTACGGAAACACCGGGGGCATTATCCGGCACGGAAGTCTTGGTGTGGATGCCAACACGCAGGAACTACTCTTCACCAACGCGGCTTTTGGACTGGTTCCGACGGCGGGCGGCGAGACGGTGAATTTCGGCGAGTGGAACAACTTCCGTCTCGTCTTCGATTTCCCCAACAATGAATATCGCGGCTTTCTCAATGGCAGCCTGCTCTTCGTCACCGCTTTCGAGTTCGGTCCGTCGTCGAGTTTCATTGACGCCGACATCGCGGCCATCGGGGCGAGCGGCGACGCCAACTCCCAGGCGGCGACTGGCACTGCCTACTTCGACAACTACTCCGTTTTCGAAACCGACGATGCCTCCGTCCTGATTCCGGAGCCGACGGCGGCCCTCACTTTGCTTGTAGGTGCCGTCACACTCGCCATGGGCCGTCGGAGAAAAAACTGCCGGTAACCCCAGCCGAAGCTCCGGGAGTCGGGTTGGTGTCGGCGGCTGATTTCATGCCGGCAAACTTTCGATGACACAGTAATAGCTGCCGCTCATTTCCCGGAACCGTCTTGGCCTCACTAGACTGCTTTCATTTCCGTCTTTGAAAAATCGGGGCGGCGAGATTCGAACTCACGACCTCTGCAACCCCATTGCAGCGCACTACCAGGCTGTGCTACGCCCCGTTTTCAAAAGTTCCCGGATTTCGCCGGGCCGGAAAACTGCGCGAATTCCCGCGGATTCGCAAGTGGTTTTGGGAACCACTAATCCGCCGCGGCGAAACGCGAATAGGCGCGAAAGTTTTGATCCGTGGAGAAACCCTCAACCCTTTTCGCGAGATTTCGTGGCCTTTCGTGGTTGACCCGCATGTCGGCGAGGGTCATTCCAAAATTCGCCGTTTCTTGTAGGTGCAGCTCTCGGACATCGCGGGCAAGATGCCGTCGAAATTCCCGATGAAGCACGCGAAGTATTACGAACTCGATCCCGAGAAGCTGCTGGTAACGGTGAAGCATCTGCGGCAGCGCATTGTTGAGCGATTTCCTGAATCGAGCCTCGCTGGCGTCTGTGCGGAGCTGGTGGAGATTGGGAAGAACGCGCAGGAGCGCAGCGAGTGGATTGGACGACCGATTTGGAAGCTGCGCATCGCAGTTTTCACCGTTGTCGCCATCCTAATCACGCTCTCGGTAACGCCGTTCTTTTTCTTGAAGCCCCTCGATACGGGGAACCTCGACCAGGCAGCTTTCGTCTCGACTCTTGAGGCCGCCTTGAATGACATCATTCTCATCACGGCGGCGATCTTCTTTCTCTTCACGATCGAGGCCCGTGTCAAACGACGACGCGCACTGGCCGCGCTGCGGGAGTTGCGTGCGATCGCGCACGTGATCGACATGCACCAGTTGACGAAAGATCCCGACCGGATCCTTCGGAAGAGAGATGAGAACACGGTGACGAGTCCGCGAACCAATCTCACGGCCTTCCAACTGCGCCGTTACCTCGACTACTGTTCCGAGATGCTTTCGCTCACGGGCAAGATCGCTTGCCTCTACCTCAACCGCACGGACGACCAGGCGGCAGTCGCCACCGTGAACGAAATCGAAGACCTCACGACTGGCCTTTCACGCAAAATCTGGCAAAAAATCATGATTTCGCAGTCTCTCAGCGAGGGTCAGAAATCCGGCGTATCCGGCTCATCTTGAGTTAATTATAAAGCTCCGGTTTTTTCCCGAGAAAATCGGGGCGGAACAGGGATTCCAGCGTATTGTCGATCACTCCTATGCTGCGCATTCCATTCGATCGCGTCAATTGGGTCCCCAGTACCTTCCTGATTGGCACGCTCACACTCACTCTCACTGCCGTTCCCGCCTACATTTGGTTCTTTGGATTGCCATGGTATCAAGTAGTGCTGTTTCTCGGCTTTTTCATTTTCACCGGCCTGAGCATCACCTTCGGCTACCATCGCCTGTTCTCCCACAAGGCGTTTGATGCCAAAAAGTCGGTCAAGGCCACCTGTCTCGTCTTTGGTGCCGCCTCCTTCGAGCAAAGCGCGCTCGACTGGTGTTCGGACCACCGTCGTCATCACAAGCACGTCGATCATGACGACGACCCCTACGATATTTCCAAGGGATTCTGGTGGGCCCACATCGGCTGGATGCTCTTCAAACTGAAACCCAAGCCGCCGATGGACAACGTCGCCGACCTTCGAAAGGACAAACTCGTCATGTGGCAGCACAAGAACTGGGTCTGGGTGGGAGCCCTCGTTGGATTCATCGTTCCGGGCCTCATCGGTGGAACCGCCGCCGCCCTCTTCGGCGCGGAAGGTGGATTCTGGGTCGGATTTCTTGGTGGCTTCCTCATTGGAGGCGTCGCCCGCATCACCGCCGTCCAGCACTGCACGTTCTTCATCAACTCCCTTTGCCACACCGTCGGAAATCGCCCGTATTCCCGCAAATGCAGCGCCCGCGACAGCTGGATTATGGCTCTCTTCACCTTCGGCGAGGGCTACCACAACTTCCATCACGAGTTCCAGCACGACTACCGGAATGGCGTGAAGAAGTGGCAGTTTGATCCCACCAAGTGGCTCATCTGGACTTTGAGCAAATTCGGCCTCACCAGTAAACTTCGCCGCGTTTCGGATGAAAAGATCGAGGCCGCGCAAGCCAAGGTGAAAGAACAAGTCGACGCCGAGAAGAAATCCGGACGCATCGAGTTGAAGCAGCCGACTCGCCTTCCGGGCAGCGGGTTGAACGCGGCGGATTGACGCAATACGGGAGGCTTGGGGACCAAAATCAGGTCGAACTCCAACGCAGCCCACTCTGACACGCCTCTCGGATAGGTGTGTCTGACCGTAGCGCGGATACTCCTGTCCGTGAACGTTGGTATGCTGGCCGCTCCTTTCCGTTTCGAGCGCGACTCCACTATCGTTGGTCTTCCTTATTTCTCACCGCCTGGAAGGCCCATTCCGATGCCTCGTATCACTCGAGAAAACCCTCACCGATCAACCCGGCACAGACAAGAGTGTCTGTGCTACGTCGGAAACTACTGCAATAGCTCCGACAATCGCTCGACCTCCGCTTCCGTGTTGTAGAAGTGGGGGCTGATCCGGATGTAGGCGCGCTTCTCGCGATCCATGCGGAGGGAAGTCACGATACCCGTGTCGTCGAGTGCTTTCCAGAGAGCGGACACGTCTTTCGAAGGGTGTGTAAACGTGGTGATGGAAGTCGCAGACGGCCCCTCTTTGGGTCCAAAGATCTCGAATCCCTTCGATTCCAACATCTCCACCGCCAAATGCTTCATCCGCAGGCAACGCGCTTTCACAAAGTCGATCCCAACACTTCGCAACATCCGAATCCCGGCCACCATTCCGTGAATCCCCACAACGTTGAGCACCCCGGGTTCGTAACGCTGGGCTGTCGGGTGGAACCTAATCGCGTCCTGCACAACAAAATCCGGGCAACTGACGTTCCAGGCACCGAGCAGTGTCGGTCTCAATTCCTCGAAGCGGCTTTCCTTCACGTAAAAAATCCCCGCCGACATCGGCCCGAGCATCCACTTGTGGGCATCGGCAGAGAGGAAATCCACATTCTCGACACTCGTTGGAAGAGCTCCAACCGATTGAATGGCATCGAGACTGAACAGCACGCCTCGCTCTTTCAGAAGTCGACCAATGGCTTCCACGTCGATGGCATATCCCGTGAAAAAATGCACCGAGGCGAGCGCCACCAATCGCGTTTTCCCGGTCAAGGCAGCTTCGACCAGCTCCGGCGTAATCTCACCCGGTCGCTCCGGCTGGAGACGCACCACTTTGGCCCCGCGCCGCTCCTGCTCCATCCACGGATAGACATTCGCCGGGTAGTCCGCGTCATAGCACACGATCTCGTCGCCCGGCTGCCAGTCGATACCATTCGCCACGAGGTTGATCCCCAGAGTCGTCGGTCCCAGCAAGGCGATCTCCTGCGGTTTACCACCGATCAGCTCCGCGCACGCTTTCCGTGCCTGCTTGTACTCTTCCAACTCGACTTCGAATCCCGCAAAGTCCGTCGCTGAACGCTCCAGGTAGGCGTTCATCGCCGAGACGGTGCAACGCGGGAGCGCCGTGATGGCGGCATGCCCGAAGAAAACTTTCTTCACGGTGATCGGGAACTGCTCGCGGCGGTAGCCCTCGTCGGAGTCGAGTCGCTTGATGTCGATGGATGCTTCCATGATCTCAAGTCCCATAGTCCATGGCACCAGTCTCTTCAAGACGGAGCACCGGGAGAGCCCATCCGCGCCCGCGGCATGGGTCCGATTCCGCGCGATTGACGGTATCTCCGGTGAGAACTAGGATCGTCATCCGGAATACTGCTCTCCATGATCCAGGTTTGCCGCCGTCTTTCTCCAGGAATCCTCCTTGCGCCCGTTGGTGCCCTCATCATCGCGCTCGCCTTCTCCGGATGCGATGGTGGAAAGACTGATGGGGTCGACTTCGGTCGGGAGGGGTCACCGGGAGAGCCAACTAAGCCGCAAAGACTGTATTTGGTCGAGATCAACAAAGTCTCTCCGGTTCCGAATCCAAAGAACGCGCCCTACGCGGATTGCCTGTCCGTCTGCCATGCGAACTTCGTCGCCGGAGATGGGCGGGAAGAGGAAATACTGCTCGTCATCCCCGCGTTTCTCAGCCGCATGTGGACGCAGATCATCTATCTTCAAGCGGGTGACACCCTTCAGGCAGACCATCTTGTGCCATGGACCCAGGTCCCTCCGATCATTCAGACCATGCAACGAAGCGACGAGATCGGAGCCTTCAGTTTGCCCCTCTATTACTGTCGGCAGTGGACAGAAGTTGAAAGTCCCGAGAAACTTCTCAGTGCCGATCGCGGGGTATTGGCGGACGAACTGCCTTCCGCTCATGAACGATCATCGGCTCGAAGAGAACTCAAAGTTTCCCGGAGTGCGATCACGAAGAGGATTTCCGCAACCCGTGAAGAGATCGCCTCCCTGCTGTCCGAGAACGGCGGGGACTGGGCCTCCTGGGAAGAAACTTCCAGGACTCAGAGACAGGTTTGGACCGATCGACTCAAGGAGACGGGAGGTTTCGAACGAGGACCCACGAGATACTATTTCGAGCCCAAACTGGCGGCCGGCTACGCGAGGAATGCCGGGATGGGGGCGGAAGCTCCATCGATCAAGACCCTCATCGCCCTCCACGAGGAACTCGCCGCGGACGGCCGCCATCTGATCGTGCTTCCATTCCCGATGCCGGAGGAGGTGAGTTGGAAATATGCCTCGGTCGCGGCCGACACACCACCCCCGGGCGGGATGGTCTACCCAAGCCGGCTTCGTATCCTCGACACACTCCTAAAAGCGGGCATCGATGTTGTCGATATCCTGCCTGTCCTCCTGGATCTTCCTCTTGAGGAACTACCCTTCTATGATTGCCCCGATCCCCACCCGGCCAATGGCACAATTGTCAGCGCCGCCAAGGTCATGGCTGATGTTCTTGAGAGTTACGGGATTCCTCGCGAGGCCCATTCGGCCAATCGCTCCCTTGTCACCTTCAACGTTCCCGAACATCGCACTCTCTTCCCGAAGGATTCTTCCTACAAGGCTCTCGCCATCGAAGGGGGCACGCACACCTATCCCGCGGAACCCGGAATCGTGGTCGTCGGCGATTCGTTTTGCAATGTCCCGAAATCCTACGGTGCCCAACACGCGAACTTCCTCGACCACCTTTCCTGGGAACTGGGTCGGCGAGTCCATTGGGTTATTGTCTACGGGGGAACGAAACAGGTTTTTCAGAACCTCCGCCGCAACCACGATATTTACCATGCTTCTTCCATCGTGATTTTTGCCTTCCCCCCGTCTTTCCTCACGGACGGACGGCAGTACGAGGAGAAGGCTCCGGATTCCTTCCTCTACGAATCCCGAAAACTCTGACCGTTCGGCGACGCCTCCATCATCAAACCGAGTTCCCGCCGAAACGCACGAAGCCTCGCCCTCCGGCAGGGAAAAACCCCGCGCGCTTTGCAACTTCCTTCCGTGCGAGCACCCGCCCTTCAGGCCGCTCCCGCCTTGCGCCCTTCGTCGATCAACTCCCAGAACGTCTTCGACTCCGCGAGGGCTTCATCCTCACCACCGG
>JBCDLR010000208.1:0-7286 GCA_038745205.1 Verrucomicrobiota bacterium | reverse complement strand
GGATGATCCCAGGTGAGAAAACTCATCTCCTCCCGCTCCAACGCCTGCGCCCGGGAGAAGGTTCCCGGCGTTGGTCCGTCGCGCATGCCCGGAAAGGCCTCGCCGGAAAAGACCGTGTCCGCCTTCATCGTGATGGAGGTGGCGTCAAGCGGCTCTACGGCGACGCCGAGTTGATCGCAGAGGTCGACGAAAAGCTTGTCCAGCGCACTCTCTTCGTCTTCCCCGCGAATCTTGTCGGTCACCGCTTCCGCCTCCGCCCGACGGAACGACGCCATTTCCAGCAAGCGGTCCCGCCCCTCCTCGAGCTTCTCGTCGAGGACATCGACAAATTCCCGCGTCTCTTCGATGATTTCAGTCCATTCGGCAGCCGGTCTTTCCCGCATCCCGATAATCTTCGCCTCGAACTGCTCGCGCACATTCGAGCCACCGCGCAGCGATTGTTCAAAGGCATTGCAACCGTCCTGGTACCAGCGGGCGACACCCTCGTGCGCGCTCCCCCCGGAAAACGGCAGGTGAATCTGAATGGTCTCCGTTTGCCCGATGCGGTCGAGGCGACCAATGCGTTGTTCGACGAGACCGGGCCGCGTCGGGAGGTCGAGCAACACGATGTCGTGGGCAAAGTGGAAGTTTCGTCCTTCGCTTCCAATCTCCGAACACACCAAGACGCGCGCGCCGTCGTCTTCCGCAAACCACGCGGCATTCCGGTCACGTTGCAACAGGGTCAATCCTTCGTGAAAGATCGCGCACTTGATCAGAACCTTTGCCTGAATCGCCTCAATGAAGCCTTCCGCCAACTCGCGGGTCGATCCGATGACAAGCACCTTTTTCTTCGGATGGTCTTTAAGGAATCCCGCCAGCCAGTCCACCCGGGGATCCTCCTCAGCCAGCTCTTCACCGAACCCCGGATTGGCGTCGCCATCAGGCAACGGGATCAAGTGTGCCTTCCGCGCCGGAAATCCGCCGAGGTTGCTCCGCACGTTGCGAAACATGACCCGACCAGTGCCGTGCATGTCGATCAAGCGTTCCACGACGGTCTCCCGCCGCTTCGGCGCAGCGTCACCGAGAACCTTCTTCACGCGCCGGGTCAGGTCCTCGTCCATCTTCTTCGCGGCGATGACCTCTGCCGCGAGATCGGCGACTTCCGCATAGCCGTCGCGCTCCTTCAGATAGTCCTCGAGATTGGAAAACCGCTGGGGATCGAGCAACTGAAGCCGGGCGAAATGCCCCTCCCGCCCCAGCTGCTCCGGTGTTGCCGTCAGCAAAAGGACGTCCCGCGTCGACTCCGCAAGCTGGCGAACGAGCCGGTATTCCGCGCTCTCCTCGTCCGGCGACCACTGCAGGTGATGCGCTTCATCGACGACCACCATGTCCCAGTTCGCCGCTGCGGCCTGCTCGGGTCGCCCTTTCGCAGTTGCGAGCCACGGCGTGCTCGCGAGGACGATCTGTTCTTCGAGAAAGGGATTGTCCGTCCCTTCGCCGCCGCTCTCGATCGCGCGGCAGCGGTCTTCGTCAAAAATGGAAAACTGGAGGTTGAAGCGCCGAAGCAATTCCACGAACCACTGGTGCACCAGCGCCTCCGGCACTAACACCAACACACGACTGACACGGCCCGCAATCATCCGTCGGTGCATGATGAGACAGGCTTCGATCGTTTTTCCGAGTCCGACTTCATCGGCAAGAAGGACACGCGTCGCCGAGCGGCCGGCCACGGTCTTGGCGATGAAGAGCTGGTGGGGAATCAAATCCACCTTCGCGCCTAGAAGGCCCCGGACTTCACTCGACCTTCTCTTCTCGCAAGCCCGCAGCACCCGTCGCCGCAGCGCGAATTCCCGCGTTGTTCCGCAGCGGCCGGCAAAGAGGGCATCGTCGTGACGCTCCTCCGAGAGATGCGCGGCGAGGTCGGCCTCCTCGATCCACGAACCGCTGTCGATCCGGTAATCCAGCAATCCATCGGGCGTCTCCCGCACCTCCTCAACCGTCCCCGCACAACCGTCCCACGACTCGATTTCGTCACCGAGCCCGAACCTCACTCGCCGCAGCGGCGCGGCCGAGGCGGCATAACGGAGCTTTTCACCCGTCGCGGCAAACTCGATCTCCACCGAATCGGCATCGGCGTCTAGAACCATGCCGAGACCAAGCTCGGGTTGCGAAGTGCTGGCAAAACGTTGTCCGGGTAAGTAGCGCACTCGCCCATACGAGAGCCGATTGCGTGCTTCGGCAATTTGGAAAACGACGAAATCCGCGAAAGACCGCGAAACATGTCTATGCTCCACAAGTGCTTCTCGCCTTTCACAAGCCCTACGGCGTACTCAGCCAGTTCAACCAGAACCCGGACGAACCGGAGCAGCGGACACTGGCCGAATTTGATTTGCCGAAGGAAGTCTTTCCGCTCGGCAGGCTCGACATGGATTCGGAAGGGTTGCTGCTCTTGACCGACGAAAATGAGATCGTGCACCGCTTGCTGCACCCGAAGTTCAAGCATCGGCGCCGCTACCTCGTGCAAGTCGAAGGCGCGCCAGGAGAATCCGACCTGGAGCGGCTTCGCCGGGGCGGCCTTGAGATCAAGGGTTACAAAACCCTGCCCTGCCGCGCGAAAGTGCACCAAGGCGAACCTACACTTCCACCCCGCCATCCGCCCATCCGCGAACGCGCCGACATTCCGGCAACGTGGCTGACCCTGGAACTACGCGAAGGAAAAAACCGACAGGTGCGGCGTATGACCGCAGCGATCGGATACCCGACCCTCCGACTGGTGCGCGTCGGGGTTGGGCGTTTTCCACTCGGAGACCTCCCGCCCGGCAAATGGACGATTCTCTCTCACGAGGAGAGGGACTTGTTGTTTCAATGCTAGGGGATTGCGCGGGTGAACACTTCGCCGATTCCCTGGAGTCCCATCGAATGAAAGCATTGAGACTCAGTCTCAAGATGAACGGGATTCAAGGTGTTAGTGCTTATTTCTCATCGCGATTCGTCCGGCGCTATGTCGGCGTGGTCTCTATGATGCTCAAAAGGAAGGTCGATGTCCCTCGCAATCACATCGGCTCCGAAGCGTCAGACTTACAGTCGGGGTCGCAAGTTTCCGAAAGGAAGCCGACTTGTCGTCATCGGCAACGGCATGGTGGGGCAGAAGTTTTGTGAGTCGCTCGTCGAGAAGGGACTGCACCAGAAGCTCGAAGTCACGGTCATTGGCGAGGAACCGAGACCGGCCTATGATCGAATCCGCCTATCCACGTATGTGGATCACGAGGACGCGGACCAGCTCACCTTGAAGCCGGCATCCTGGTATGAAGAAAACCAGTTAAAGTTACTGGTCTCGACACGAGTTGAATCCATTGACCGGGATTTGTCGGCTCTCCGACTCAGTGACGGTCAGTCCCTTAACTACGATGCTCTCATTCTCGCGACGGGGTCGCGGCCGTTTGTTCCGCCCATTCCCGGGATTGGGCATCCTTCGGTTTTCGTCTACCGGACCATCGAAGATCTGGAGACCATTATCGCAGCGGCGAAAGGCAAATCCTCCGCTGTTGTCATCGGCGGCGGGCTTCTCGGTCTGGAAGCTGCCCAAGCGGTGCAGAAGCTCGGTCTTCAGGCAACGGTGGTGGAGCGGGCGCAATTCTTGATGCCCCAGCAACTGAATGAGGCCGCGTCAGGAATTCTTCTCAGGGAGATCGAAGCCCAGGACATCGAGGTCCTGACCGGCAGGAACACCGATTCAATCACGGAGAACTCCGGCAAACTCACCTTGAATTTCGACGACGGTGAAACGGTTGAGACAGATATGATTATCGTTTCCGCCGGCATTGTTCCCAACAGCGAACTTGCCGATGAAGCAGATCTTCCTGTCGGGGCGCGCGGGGGAGTCGTGGTTGACGACCAGCTCGAAACGATGGATGACCGCATCTTTGCCATCGGTGAGTGCGCCCTCCATGGTGGACGTGTTTACGGCCTCGCTGCACCCGGCTATGCCATGGCGCGCCATGTGGCAAACCGTATTGCCGGGAAGAAGACGCCTTCCTTCCTGAAACCCGACCTGTCCACAAGGCTGAAAATGCTGGGCGTCGACGTCGTCACGATTGGCGATCCGCTGGAGAAGGGAAGAGTGATCGAGTTTCAAGACGAGGGCATCTACCGCATGCTCACCGTGAGCCCGCGTCATGAACTGAAAGGTGGCCTTGCCGTGGGCAGTTGGGACGAGGCGGGAAAGGTCCAATCGCTCTTCCTCGAAGGCGCGATCTTGCGGGACCCGGAAATAGCCCGATTCAAGGAAGAGGGTCGCCTCAAGGATCAGGAATCGGCCACGAGTGTTGCCCAGCTCCCGGACGATCGCATTATTTGCAACTGCATGAGCGTGTGCAAGAAAGAGATTGTCGCCTGCCTGAAGACCGGTCCCGAAGAAGTCGTTGCGAAGACCGGCGCCACGACCGTTTGCGGCTCCTGCAAACCCCTCGTTGACCAGCTCGCCGGCAGCGCGGCCGTCCACGAAAAACCGATCGCTGTGCGCTCGCTCTTCGCCGCCTCGACCCTCGCCGTTGTCGCTGTGATCGCGACCATCCTTGCGCCTCCCGTAGCCATGGCCCAGTCCGTCGAATCCTGGTGGTATTCTGTCGACCAGTTCTGGCGGGACAGCGTGATCAAGCAAATCACCGGCTACTCGCTCCTCGGGCTCGTTTTGCTCGGTCTCCTCCTCTCACTTCGCAAGCGGTTCCGCTGGTTCCGTCTCGGACACTTTGCGCGTTGGAGATTCTTCCACGCCGCCTTCGGTCTCACCGCCCTTGTCGCGCTCTTCGTGCACACGGGGTTCCGCTTCGGCCACAACCTGAACTTCTGGCTCATGTTCACCTTCGTCGGTCTCAATCTTCTGGGCGCCGTCTCCGGGATGGTTGCGGCGGTGGAATCATCGGGAACGTCCGTTGCCGCCCTCACCGCCCGACGCTTTCGCCCGGTGCTGACCTACGCGCACCTCGTTCTTTTCTGGCCGCTGCCCGTCCTGCTTACTTTCCACATCCTGTCCGTTTACCTCTACTAACCCAACAAGACTAGAACCCCGTGGCCCATTGGCTTCAGCGAAAGAAAAACACGCTGCTTTGGCTGGCCCTGACGGCCGTCATCGGTGGCTACCTCACATACATCCAGACCAGCGCCAAGGACAAAACTCCCCTCCTTCCGGGAGTCACGACCCACGGCCACTACCAAATTGAGATGGAATGCTCCGCCTGCCATGTGAATGAGGAAAAAGAGAACGTCTTCACGTCCTCCGGAGTCTCCAACGCGGCCTGCAACCAGTGCCACGGGGAGGACTTGACTGCCTTCTCCGACTCCCATCCCGTGCGCAAGTTCCGAAATCCGGAGAACGCCATCTTCCTCGAGAAAATCGACGCCATGTCCTGCGTCGCGTGCCACGAGGAGCATAATCAGAAGATCACACAGGAGATGGGGGTGACGATTCCCAACGACTACTGCGCCCACTGCCACGAGGTCACGCTTGAATCACTCGATTCCCACAAGGAGCTCTCGTTCCTTTCCTGTGCCACCGCGGGCTGCCATAACTTCCACGACAACATGGCCCTCGCCCCAAGCTTCCTCACGAAGCACTACGGCGAGAGGGACATTCTCGAGGCTCCGGTTGTTCCCGCCACCAATGCGCTTCAACGCTGGCTTGCCGAAGGTAACAAGGAAAGGGAGCCCGTCACCGCCGAGAATGCGGATGCGCCAGCCGGAAAACTCGAGGCCGGCACCGCCCTTCACGACTGGGAGAACTCTGCGCACGCGAGAGCCGGCGTCAACTGCTCGGACTGCCACGACGATCCGAAAACGGGAGCCTGGATCGAACAGCCAGGCATGTCCTTCTGCATGACCTGTCACGAGACGGAGTCCCTCGACTTCCAGAAAGGGAAGCACGGCATGCGGCTTGCACACGCCGGCCTCTCGCCCATGAAGCCGTCCATGGCGCGCCAGCCGATGCATGAAATCGCCGCCCACGCGGAGCTCTCCTGCAACTCATGTCACGACCCACATACCGTTGACCGTCAGTTTGCCGCCCAGGAAGCCTGCATGCAGTGCCACGCCGATTCCCACACGCTCAACTACACGAACTCAAAGCACTACGCGCTCTGGACCGCGGAGCTGGCCGGCGGGGTGAAGGGCACCGGCGTCTCCTGCGCCACCTGCCACCTGCCACGCGTCGAGCGCAACGGCGAGATCATCGTCAATCACAACCAGAACGACAACCTCACCCCGAACGAAAAGATGCTCCGCAACACCTGCATGGAATGCCACGGCATGCAATTCGCGATGGATGCGCTCTCCGATCGCGCCCTCATCCATACCAATTTCTCCGGTCCTCCCACCAAACGCCATCCCGGCATGGGTTGGGCCGTGGACACCGCCATCGCCAAGGGCAACGAGGAACTTGCGGCCATCCGCAAGTACCTCGAAGCCGCCGTTGACGAAACCTCGGAAGGATTCATTCCGACCGATTCCACCTCGTCATCCCAGACGCCAAACACCAACGAAACTAACAAAACAATAACACAATAAGACAATGAAAAAATGGTTCATCCTATCGACCGCTGCGATTGCGATGGCGACCGTGGCAAATCTTACATCCTGTGGAGGGCCGGCGGAAGCCGCTTCCGGGGGCTATGATGCTGAACAGGTT
The DNA here is from genome assembly GCA_038745205.1 of Verrucomicrobiota bacterium. GTDB lineage: Bacteria > Verrucomicrobiota > Verrucomicrobiia > Verrucomicrobiales > DEV007 > JBCCWV01. The sequence continues at coordinate 628 of JBCDLR010000208.1, read as the reverse complement.
GCAGAAGCACTCTACACGGTCCTCAAATCCGACCGCAAGGTCTATGCAAGCAAGATCGTCAACCGCCTGGTGAAGGAGGAAGGCGTCATCGGGGCGCACGAGGAGTGGCAGGAAAACAAGGCCCTTCTCCTCCCCGCCCAGTTCTTCCGCGAAGGAGCGGAGGAAGTCGACGGCGCGGAAAAGCCCTTCGAGTTCTCCTATTCCCTCCAGTCCCTGTGGCCGCTGAACTACGAGAACGCGAAGAAGCGGACGCCCGCCGTCATGGAAGGGCTTGCCGCGGTCTCCAACGAATCGAGTGAGTTCTACGGAAAGAAGTGGGTCGGTGAAGAAGAACTTGGCGGGAAGAAATACTTCGTCGGAATTTACCCGGACCGCGCCGTGGCCCCCGCATGCTGGGAATGCCATAACGATCACGACAACCGCAAGGACGAGTACCCGGAGTTCAAGAAGAACGACGTCATGGGGGGCATCGTGATCCGTATTCCCAAGGCCTGAGGAGCCGGAATGAAAACGCCTTTGTGCCGCGTAAGTCTTCAACGTAGCGCCGCAACAGCGGCCGCGCTGATGGTGGTGGCGGGTTCCCTCGCATCCTGCGGGGGGCCCGCCGAAACCTCGGCGGAAGAATCGG
>JBCDLR010000207.1:0-7307 GCA_038745205.1 Verrucomicrobiota bacterium | reverse complement strand
GCGAAAGACTTTTCAGTTTTGGGTTCCGGGAGAGCTTTCAAATTGGAGGCCACGCAGGCGCTTGATGCATTTCTTCATTACCGTGGCCGCTCGATCGATTTCTTCTTCCGTCGTGTAGCGGCTCAGGCTGAGTCGAATTGACGAGCGTGCCCGGGCCGCATCGATGCCCATGGCGGTGAGGACGTGGGAGGGTTCCTTCTGGCCGGTGCTGCAAGCGGAGCCGGCGCTGGCGCAGAGACCACGGTCGTCTAACAAAAGCAACAATTCATCGGCGCGGACTCCTTCGACGGAAAGGTGCAGGGTGTTGGGAAGGCGGGCGCCGGAGGTGGTAATGAGGAGGTCGTCGATGGATTCGAGGAGGCGCGATTGAAGGTCGTCGCGGAGGGCGGAGAGCCGGGCGGAACCGTCGGCGTCGACAAATTCGCGGGCGAGGCGGGCGGCTTCTCCGAGGCCGGCGATCAAGGGGACGGACTCAGTGCCGGAACGGCGGCCGCCCTCCTGGCCACCGCCGACGAGGAAAGGCTCAAACTGGAGGCCGGAACGGACGAACAGGATCCCAATCCCTTTGATGCCGTGGAACTTATGGCCGCTGAGGCTCAGGAAATGGATGGGAAACGCGGTCGCGTCGATAGCAATCTTTCCCGCGGCATTGACGGCGTCGGTATGGAATGGAACTCCCTTGTCGGCAACGACTTTGGCGATTTGATCAACCGGGAACACGACGCCTGTCTCGTTGTTGGCGGTCATGATGGAGACGAGGGCGGTCTCCGGCCGGATGGCGGCGCTGACGGCGTCAAGGTCGAGTTGGCCATCGACGTCGACGTCGACCAGCGTGAAGGTAGCGAGTCCGCGGCGCTCGAGCAGTCTGAGAAAATCGAGAACGGCCGAATGTTCGACCGCACTCGCGACGATGTGGTTTTTGCCGGGCTGGGTGGCGAGGGCGGAATGAATGGCGGTGTTGTTCGATTCCGTGCCGCCGCTAGTGAAGACAATTTCTTCCCGGGTAGCGCCGACAAGTTTCGCGACCTGCGACCGGGCTTCGTCGATCGCCGCCCGCGCTCTTTTACCATTCGTGCAGAGCGAAGAGGGATTTCCAAAGCCGTCGTCGTGGCCTAACCACGGCAGCATTGTCTCCCGGACTTCCGGAGCAATGGGCGTGGTGGCGTTGTTGTCGAGGTAAATCATCGTCGGCCGGAAGGGTTCGATCGGCGGGAAAAACCATCGCTCGGTCCCGCCAAATTGCCGGGATTTTTCTTGGATAGCGTCGGCTTGGCATGGCCTGAGATTGTTCTGTTCACGTTCGCAAGTTCCTGACAAGATGGAGATTCCCCCGAACCATGAACCATACGCCGCTCCAGATTGGACTGCTGCTGGTGTCGCTGGCCGCCCTTGCGGGACTTGCGTTTATTCCCGAGTCCGCCGTGGCGGGGAAGGTCGTGGCTGGGGTGGGGGGGGCGGCCGCGATGGTCGCGCTGTTTTTCCTGCGGATTGGGAATTCGTTTGCAGGCGACGATGGAGCGGCGCTGGCGGAGCGGGTGCTTGGCGACAATGAGCAATTGAAATCGAAGCTCGAATCCTTGAAGCGCGAGCACGAGGAGACCGAGCACTACATCGAGGCTCTCATGGAGAACATGCCGGCCAACGTGTATTTCAAGGATTTAAAGTCGCGCTTTCTCCGCGTGAACCGTTCACAGGCAGAGTGGCTCTGCATCGGTCATCCCTCCGATATGGAAGGGAAGACGGATCATGACTATTTCGAGAAGGTTCACGCGGACCGGGCCTTGGCCGACGAGCGGAGAATCATCGCGACGGGCCAACCAATCGTCGGCTACGTCGAGCAGGAGATGCTTCCGGACGGGGAAGAGAGCTGGGTCCTGACGACCAAGATGCCCTTCCGCGACAAGGCGGGGAAGATCATCGGCACCTTTGGAATTTCTAACAATGTTAGTGAACTGGTGAAGACACAGAACTCACTGGAGCGGGAACGGAATATCCTCCGTGCGCTCATCGACAGCGTTCCCGACCACATCTATATCAAGGACGAATCGGGGCAATTCCTTGTCGTGAACCGGGCCTTCGCGGACTTCGTCGCCGAGGGTCATCCGGAAGAGATGCTTGGTAAATCCGATTACGACTACTTCTCCGAGGAGACCGCGGAGGAGTTTCAGGTCGAGGACCGGAAAGTGATCGATTCGGGAGAGCCCCTGACCAACCGCGAGGGATTTCGGCAGTCGCCGACCGAGGGAACGCGCGTTGTCATCACGACAAAGGTGCCGCTGCGCGATGAAAATGGTCGGGCCTACGGGATCGTCGGCATGAACCGGGACGTGACGGAGAGTCGGCGGGCCAGTGAGGCCTTGCGGCGGAGCGAGCGGGTCATGGAGTCGATTCTGGACAACTCACCGGCGGTCGTCTACTTGAAGGCGAATGACGGTAAGTATCTGATGGTCAATAAGAAATACGAATCTCTATTCAATGTGGAGCGCAAGGAAGTGAAGGGAAAAACCGACCACCAGTTGTTTGACAAGGAGGTGGCTGACGCATTCCGGACGAACGATTTATCGGTGGTCGAGAACGGCGAACCGCTCCAGGTCGAAGAGGAAGTGCCGGTGGGGGACACGAATCGGATTTACCTCTCGGTGAAGTTTCCCGTGCGGGATTGGAGCGGTGGTGTGTATGCGGTCGGTGGAATTTCCACCGACATCACCGAGCGGAAGCGAGACGAGGAGGAGATGATGAAATTGAACAACGACCTCGTCGAAGCGAACCAGCATCTGCGCTCTGCTCAGGAACAATTGATCCAGGCGGAGAAAATGGAATCGGTGGGTCGTCTCGCGGCGGGGGTTGCCCATGAGGTCAAGAACCCTCTCGCCATGCTGGGAATGGGACTCGAGATCTTGGACCAGGAGATTCCAGGGGAGAGCGAGAAGGGGAAGAGCGCGATTGAGCGCATGCGGCGCGCAGTGGAGCGGGCGAAGGAAATCATTCGGGGCATGGTCGATTTCTCGTCCGCCCATCAACTGCAGCGAGACGTCCACGATGTCCATAAGTTCGTGGACGAGTCCCTGACCCTGACAGACTACGAATTTCGCAAGGGGAAGATCAAGGTGTTGCGGGATTACGCGGAGGATCTTCCGCGGGTGCGGGTCGACGCGACGAAGATCGAGCAAGTCCTCGTGAACCTTTATATCAACGCGACCCACGCCATGGAGGGTGGTGGGACGCTGCGGATTCGGACGCGATTTGAAAAGCTCCGCGGGGTTGTCCGGGACGAGGGAGTGCGCACGCAAGGGCACCTGCGGGACGGGGATCCGGTCGTGGTCATTGAGGTGATCGACTCAGGGCCGGGGATTCCGGAGGACAAGCTGGGGAAGATCTTTGACCCGTTTTTCACGACCAAGCCGACTGGCGTTGGAACGGGTCTTGGTCTCTCGGTCGCCCGGAAAATCATCGATCTGCACGACGGGGTCTTCACCCTTGAGAACCACGAGGAGGGGGGCGCCTGCGCGACGATTATTCTGAAAGCAGAACCCGCTGCGACTTAACGAGAGCAATGCATCCCTGACCTTATCCATCCTAACCCCCATCCACCATGAAACGAATTCTCCTTATCGACGACGAACCCGATTTTACCGCCCTGCTCAAAGATTCCCTTCAGGGCGCCGGCGACGAATACTCGATCACGATGGTCAATGCCTCCTGCCACGCAGCCATGAAGGCGCGTGAATTTGAGCCGCATCTGATTTTCCTCGACGTCGTCATGCCGGGGCAGGACGGTGGCGACTTGGCCAGCGAGTTCGCAGCGGACCCCGAGCTGAGCAAGACTCCCATCGTGATGTTGACGGCGCTCGTCGAAGAAAATCCGGACAGCCCGACAGGCGAAACCGTGCGTGGCGGGCTCACATTCGTGAGCAAAACGAGCAGTCTCGAAAAACTCAAAGCTTGTATCGAGAAGCATGCCCTCTAACGGAGCCAGATTGGGTTCCATGTTCCACGTGGAACATATCCTTACTTCAAGTTTTTCCGAAGGAACGTGACAACCGTCCTCAGGACGTCCCCCGTGAAGAATTCATTTCCACCGTGACCGCTGTCTTCGAGAGCGATGAATTCGAGGGGAAGTTTCGCCGGCTCGTACACTTCCTGGATTCGCTCGGCCTGGCTGAAGAGGACCGTCTTGTCTTTCTTCCCGTGAATGTTCAGGAGTGGAGGATCGTCCCCAGTCACGTGCCAAGCGCCGGAGGCGAGCTTGGCTTTGGCGGGTTGCTCAGAGACTTTTCCGTCGAGCAGCAGGTAGACGGAGCCGTCCGGGTGCTCCGTCTTTTTCGGGTTGGTTTTCGACCGGAAGATGAAGTCCGAAGGGCCGTAGTAATTGACGATGGCTTGCACGCGTGAACTCTGGTCGAGGTTTCCTCCGACCACGCCTTCCAGCATTTCGAGATCGCCGGACGTCCCGAGCAGGAGCGCCAAGTGTCCTCCGGCGGAGGTGCCGCAGACGCCGATCTTCTCTGCGCTGTAACCGAACCTCTCCGCGTTGGCCCGCAGCCAGCGCACGGCCCCTTTGCAGTCGTGGATTTGGGCGGGAAAGCTCGCAACATCGGTAAGTCGGTATCCGATGCTCGCCACCGCAAAACCGGAATCGGGGAGCATGGACATCCGATTCCGTTTGTAGCTCCCGTTCTTCCATCCACCGCCATGGATGAAGACGACGAGCGGAGGGTTCTCGACGTCCTCGGGAATGGTGAGATCAAGTTTGAGTTCGTGCCCGTCGACTTCGGCGAAGATGAGGTCGAGGTGCTCCTCCGCGGCGGACGTGGAAAGATGGGTCATAGTGATGGCGAGCGCGAGGAAGATGGGGGCGGAGGGGCTTGTCATGGTTTCGATGGGATCACGAATGGATGGAACGGACAAGGGGAATCCGACGTGGCGAGAGGCAGAGTTGAAGCCGAGGGCAGACGGGGCGAAAATCACCCCGATGTTCGTCTACCCGAAAAGCTATGATGTGCTTGTCATCGGTGCCGGCCATGCCGGGGTCGAGGCGGCTCTCGCGGCGGCGCGGGTGGGGGCAGAGGTCGCGGTCTTGACGCAGAACCTCGACACGATCGGGCAGATGTCGTGCAACCCGGCGATCGGAGGGCTGGCGAAGGGACACATGGTGCGGGAGATCGATGCGCTTGGGGGCGAGATGGGGAAGAACACGGATGCGACAGCCCTTCAGTTTCGCATGCTCAACGCGAAAAAGGGACCCAGCGTGCGGGCACCCCGCGCCCAATGCGACAAGAAGGCCTACCAGTTTCGCATGAAGTGGATCTTGGAAAATGCGGAGCGGATCGAACTTCACCAAGGGAACGTGGCCGAGCTGTTGGTCGAGAACGAGGAGGTCTGCGGGGTGCTCACGGCGCTCGAATTGGAAATCCGCGCCAAGGCAGTTATCCTCAGTGCCGGGACTTTTATGCGTGGACTCATGCACGTCGGATTGCAGAATCAAAAGGGAGGAAGGATGGGGGACGCGACGTCGACGGTGAGTCAGAGCCTCGTCAATCTGGGATTTGAGATTGAGCGATTCAAGACCGGGACTCCGTGCCGTATCAATGGGCGGTCCGTCGACTTTTCAAAATGCGAGGCGCAGGGCGGGGACGATCCGCCCCCGCTTTTCAGCTTCATGGCCGACACCATCGGCGGGGGCGCTGAAGAGGTTCACACCTTGAATCGTTGGGGGGACCCCACGTTCCACGTGGAACAATTGCCTTGTTGGATGACCTACACGAATCCCGGGACGCATGAAATCATTCGCGCGAATCTCGACCAGTCGCCCATGTTCGTTGGCGAGATCGAGGGTGTAGGGCCTCGGTATTGTCCGTCGATTGAGGACAAGGTCGTGCGCTTCGCGGAGCGCGAAAGGCACCAGGTTTTTCTCGAACCGGAGGGCCGCCAAACGAGTGAACTCTATGTGAACGGTGTCAGCACAAGCCTCCCGTTCTCGGTGCAGTACGAATTTATTCGCTCGGTCCCGGGATTGGAGAACGCCGAGATCATTCGTCCGGGGTATGCCGTCGAGTACGACTACTGTCCGCCGACCCAACTGAAGAACACGCTCGAGACCAAAGAGGTTGGTGGCCTCTATTTCGCCGGTCAGATCAACGGGACGTCCGGTTACGAGGAAGCGGCGGGGCAGGGGATGATCGCGGGCATCAACGCCGCCTTCAAAATCGACGGCAAAGATCCCTTTATCCTCTCTCGTTCCGATTCCTATGTCGGTGTCCTCATCGACGATCTCGTGACGAAGGGAACGACGGAGCCCTACCGCATGTTCACGAGCCGTGCCGAATACCGCTTGCTCCTTCGACAGGACAATTCCGATCTCCGCCTCACGCCGCGCGCGTACGAACTGGGGATCGTCGGCATTGAGCGAGGCGAGCGGGCGCTGGCGAAAAAGGCGGAACTGGAGAGAGCCATTGTCTACTGCCGCAACGCTGTGTTCGACGGAGACAAGATCGACAAGTGGTTCCGGCGCGCCGCCCGAGAGTCGACCTGGCGAGACTTGCCCGAAGATCATCGAGCGAAGTTTTCCGATGAAGTCTGGTCGCTGGCGGAGACGGAGCTGAAATACGAAGGCTACATTTCCCGCCAGGAAGAACAGATTGCTCGCGCGGCAAAAATGGAGTCGCGTCCTATCCCTGCCGATCTCGACTTCTTCTCTGTCCCCAGTTTGAAGAAAGAAGCGCAGGCGAAGTTGGATCAGATCCGGCCGTCGACCCTCGGCCAGGCCTCGCGCATCAGCGGCGTCACGCCTGCGGATATCTCCGTGCTTTCGATCTGGCTGGAGAAACGTCGGCGAGAAGAAATGGCCGACGCGTAGCCCAAGCTTTTCTCGCACAAAATCAAAGGAGGCATAGAAGGCGTTTCCGGATACGAATCGACAGAAGTGCATGGGGATTGCAAGATCCTTCTCCCTTCGGGTTCGAGGAAGAGAACCTCCACGGCTTCGAGCAATCCCTCCGTCTCGGAACGCCTTTAGAATTCCTTTGTGCCCTCCGTTCCTCCGTGCGAGACCAATGGGAGAAACGCCACGTATGAACTTCCTCGCCCATCTGCACCTTGGCCCGCATACGCCGGAGGGGATGCTTGGTAGTTTGTTAGGAGATTTTGTGCGGGGCCGTCTTGACGACCCCTTGCTGCAGGAGCAGTTCACGCCGGCCGTCCTTTCCAGCATTCGGGGGCATCGCGCGATTGATGCCTTCACCGATGAAAACTCCCATTGGAAGCGCAGCAAATACCGCCTGCCGGCCCCGCTCCGGCGCTTCGCCGGG
>JBCDLR010000206.1:0-7309 GCA_038745205.1 Verrucomicrobiota bacterium | reverse complement strand
CGCCTGGGAGATCGAGCATTTCGGAGCTTTGGATGATCCGGATGGCGACCCAAATGACGACCCGGATGGGGATGGCAAGGACAATCTCTTTGAGTGTAACTCGAACACGGATCCGCTCGACGCGGGTTCCTGTTTGATCATGGTGAACTCGAATTTCGACCCTTCCACCTTTGAGTTTCAATGGCCGAGCGTTCGAGGGAAAAAATATCATATAGAGGTTTCTAAGGATCTCCTAACTTGGACAAAAATCAGCACCAGCGCCGGGACGACTCCCCACGACTTTTTGGGGACCGGAGATATCATCACCGCGAATTTCGCCGATCCGGCGAATCCAAAGATATCTGGAGCGGCCACCCGTGAGATCTGGTTCGATTCAGCGATTCTTTCAAACCTCGATGACTTTAAAGCCTATGTGGCCAACAGCGGTTCGCCCTTGGCCCCGGACGGTGTGGAATGGCGTTCCAACCTGAAAGCGCCTTCAGAGTATGGGAGCAACTTCGGCGATCGTTATCGTGGTTTCATTATGCCGAAGACAACCGGCAACTACAACTTTTACATCGCAGGCAGACACCAGTGTGATTTTTGGCTCGATACCACAGGGGATACAACGGACGGGGTAGGCCTTGCGCGCGAGTCTTTCCTCAACAACACCAACGTCACCGAAGAGGAAGACTGGGATTACCTCGCTGCTCTGGGTCTGAGCGATACCCAGAAGTCGAGGACGATCGCCTTGACCGCTGGCCAGAAATATTTCTTTGAGATGTGGCATACTCACTGGGGTCAATGGGACCACCTTGCCGTGGGTTGGGAGTTGGACGGGATCGGTAGCATCGAGGTGGTCCCCCGGGATTGCCTTTCGCCCAACACGGACTATTCCGACAACAACGTCGCTCCGTTCCTGACCCAGTCTCAGTGTTTTGCGCGTGTCATCACCTATGGTGCACTGGGCGATTCGAGCAGTACGGAAGGTCCGATCGATACTGATGGCGACGGGGTGGACGACGCTACCGAAGAAAGTCTCGATGGATACAGCCCATACATTGATCAAAGCGCCATTGGAGGTGAACCGGATGCTCTCAGCCTGACAGACTCCGTCGCTGCGGATCCCGCCGATGACATGATCACCGCAGTAACTACGGATGGCCTCGCGCGGGAAAACAATGGTCTCACCGGAAGCGGTTCGCCGCGCTTGAAGGATGTGGCGCGATTTAGTATCCGGCGGACAGGTTCACTGGTTCCGGTAACTGCGTATTTCACGATCGGGGGAACGTCAGATCCCAACGAGGCCGTTAGCGCTTCCGACACCGATTTTATAGTGGAGACTCCCTTGGAGGATTCGATTCCGGAAAGCGGGGGGATCTACGCTGTGAACCTGCCTTTTGGAGCCAAGGAGTTTATCTTCGAGGTGCGATCCGCGCTCGACGAAATTGTCGAATTTCCGGAGCAACTTACCGTAACGGTGCAGGATACCCCGGATTACCAGGTGGGAGCCCAGATGATGGCCACCGCGAACATCCATGACGCGAGGGATGATCCGGAATTTAACAAGTTTTATATTGCCACTTTTTCTAAAGATGCCGCCGCGGTCACCAGCACTTCCGCTTCCGGGGCGACAGTCCTAGTTCTGAATGGCAGCAACAGGGTCGCAACCGTCGACGACTTTTTCGAGAACCTGACTTCAACGCAAACGAATACGCACATTCATCGCGCCACCTTGAAGCCGGATGGGATCACCTTCGACTCCGGCCCGGTGGTCGAATCGATTACCGATGACGGCACGGAGACGGGGACAGCCATCGTCGGTCCGGTGTCCAACTACACTTACACCATTGAACCGCGTGCCGGCTTCACGCAGCAGGACCTGATCAATTCCCTCGAGTTTGATAACCCCAAGCAAGGAAGTCCGGCCGGCACGACGCCGCTCTATAACAACAAGCACACGATGATGAACGGCAACGGGGAGATCTGGGCGATCTACCGTCGTCAATCGGCCTCCGAGCTTTCTCCCGAAGATGACAATCGAATTACGGCCACTCCGCCCATCGAACCCATCGATCCAGCCAACGAACCGGACAAACTCCGTCGCGACGTGGCCCGTTTCCTCACCCAGGCTACCTTCGGTCCGACCGAGGCTGATATCGAGGAACTCGTCTATCAGATCGTAAACACTCACAGCGGCGATCGCATTGCTGCTTACGATGCTTGGCTTACCGCACAATGGGCGCTTCCGCAGACGCTCGTTCGCGATCTTACGCATGCCATGGACATGCAGGAGTTTACCTTGCGCGGGTATTTTGATTCAGCGCGCAACGGTGCCGCTTCCCCGGCTCCGACGGCTCCGAGTAATTGGCCAAGCTGGACTTCGCAGGACATTTCCAGCTTTGATTCTCTCAACCTCAGCACTTGGCAATCCCCCGACGCGGATTTCCCCCTCACGGCGGCTCAGGAGAACGCACTGGACGGTGACGTCCTTGGTTCGCCCAACCACAATAACCGCCGCCGGGCCCAGTGGACGATCATGACTCACGCCAAGGACCAACTACGGCAACGGGTCGGTTTCGCTCTTTCTGAAATTATGGTCATTTCCGAGGAACTGAACATCATTCGGCAGCATCACATCGGTGCGGCACGCTGGATCGACATGCTTGCCGAGAACGCGGACGACCATTTCCGCGAATTACTTGAGGATGTTACGTACAGCCCCCTCATGGGCAAATATCTCAGTCACCTGCAGAACAGCAGTGAGGCGGCATCCGGAGTTCCGCCGGATGAGAACTACGCCCGCGAGATTATGCAGCTCTTCACCATCGGGCTCCTGCAACTCTGGGACGACGGATTTGTGAAGCTTGACCCCTCACAGTTCAACTTACTGCCAACCTACACCAACGACGACATCAAGGAACTGGCCCGGGTCATGACCGGCATGAGTTGGTCGACCGATAGCGCGTCGCCGACCAATTGGGACAATCCGAACCTCGATCGCACCAACCCGAGTAGCGGATGGTACGATGATGGGGACGGCAACCTCTGGTATTCCTCGCGTTACAATTACCCCATGGCTTTCTACAACAACCAGCATGACAATGGTTCCAAGACCATTGCCGGTGGGAAAGTCATCAACAACAATGGAAACGCTGACGGACGCTACACGAGTGAGGGCGACAAGGATCTGCGCGACGTGCACAACTACTTCGCGGGTACGCAAACGAGTCAGCTGAGTCCAAAGACCTTCGCCTCTTCGTGGTCGACTGACCCGATGGTCAATCACCAGAACACCCCGGCTTTCATTTCGCGCCGTCTCATCCAGCGATTGGTGACGAGCAACCCGTCGGGCCCTTACATTTATCGTGTCGCGCAAGTTTGGCGCAGCACCAACGGCCAGCTCGATGAGGTTGTTCGCGCAATTCTCCTCGATCCCGAAGCACGGAATCTCTCCACTTCTGAGCTGAATCCCGAATTCGGCAAAAAGAAGGAACCGATCATCGCCTGGATTCAAGGTGTTCGTGCCGCCGCCGGTCGATCACGCGTTACCTTCGACGGAACGGTCATCACAGGTGATCCCGTGGATTTCCCGAACCAGACGCACCGCTTCCCGTTGAGTCCGACGGCTGACGGGGATCTCCGCAATTTCGACTACCCTCAGACCGAGATTGCGAAGTTCGCCGGTGCCGTCGCCTACGACAACACGGGCGAATTGATCTCCAGCGGGACGGGAACTTATCAGCGGCTTTCTGCGACCACGATGCGTGTCAACGCCATGGATGGAGGTGGAACGAGTGCGCTGGGCCAGACGCCGCTCAAGGCGCCAACCGTCTTCAACTGGTTCCTTCCCGACTACCAGCCCGGCGGTCTCATCGCCAGCTTCGGGCTATTTGCGCCGGAATTCCAGCTCACCACGGAGAGTTCGGCCTTCCAGAACATCAACGTCTTCTGGGCGTCCCATTGGGGAACCCAGGGATTTGGCGCGACCTCGGTGGGAGGCAGTGATGCCAATTCCGACGCCGCGGGTTACACGACACTCTCTGGAACCACCGGCACGGGCCACACCGATGACAATGTCATCGTGAACTACTGGGCCTGGATCTACCGCTACGACAACTATCCGGTTATTCCGGGCAATGATCTCAATGATGAACAAGACAAGGTTCTGCAACTCATCGACGACTTTGACACCCTTCTTTTCGCCGGACGCTACAAGCTGCTCTACCCGATCAAGGCCATCGACGACGGGACTTCAGTGCAGCAGGGGAACCTGACGCATTTCCCGAATCGAAACCCTCGTGAGACGCTCCTCCACTACATCGCGGATACTTATGATGATACGGCCAACAAGACTGGCCAATGGAACAAGGTACGTGCCGCGCTCTACATGATGACGACGAGCCCTGAGTTCCTCATTCAAAAATAGTTTCCAATCCGCCACCCCCAATTTTGCAAAACCGGTAACCAGGAAATCGCCATGAGAAATTCCAACAAGAAAATCCCCCTGAGCCGTCGCGGCTTTCTTGCCCGCTCGGCCTGTTCCTCGATGGGGCTGACGGGCGTGGTCAGCACCCTTGCCCACATGCGGCTGATGGAAGGCGCTCTGGCGAATACCGTCGGCGGGATCACGGACTACAAGGCGGGGATCGTCCTCTTCCACTTCGGCGCCACGGACGGGAACAACATGTTGATGCCGGGATCCGGTCATCCGAGCCGGGCCAACTACGATGCCCACCGGGGCGTCCTCGCGCTGCCCTTAACTTCCCCGGGCGGCACCGATGATCCCCATCCGATCGTTGCCGACAACCTCGCCGCGCACGCTTCGGCTCCGGTCGGGGCCGAGAACTTCGTCCTGCATCCGCGCCTGCCGGACATGAAGACGCTTTTCGACGCGCAGGAACTCGCCTTCGCCTCGAACATCGGGACGCTTGTGGTGCCGACGACGGCCGCCACCTACGGGCAGGTTCCGCTCCCGCCGCAGCTCTTCTCCCACAGCGACCAGCAGAACCAGTGGCAAAGCTCCATCCCCGACAAGCCCTACCAAAGCGGATGGGGCGGCCGCATCGCCGACCTCCTGAATCCGTCCTTCAACGAGCCCGACAGCAAGATCTCCATGTCGGTTTCGCTCTCCGGGATCAATGACCTGCAACTCGGTCTCCTCGGTGACGTCACCCAGTATTCGGTGACCGACAACGGCGCGATCAGCTTGAACGGCTACGGCACCAACTACGCCAACGCCCTCACCGATTCCGGCGACGCGACCAGTTACACGGGCAACGGGAACGGGCGGCGTCTCAAGGCCTTCCAGGACATCATGAACTACACGCACGACCACCTCTTCGAAGAGGGATACAACGTCGTCGTGCGTCGAGCCCGTGAGAACGAGGGCTTCGTGGGCAGCGCCTTCGCCGAGGCCGACAACTGGACCCACCCCACCGCTGTCGACAACAATGGCAATCCCTGGGGCTACATCGAAGGGACGTTTCTCCTGCAAAGCGGGATCAACCCGGCGTCCAACAACGCCCTCAACAACCTCCCGGGACTCTCGCGCCAGCTCATCTCCATTTCCAAGATGATCGCCGGCCGTCGCTGCCTCGGCAACAGCCGCCAGCTCTTCTTCTGTTCCTATGGCGGGCACGATACCCACCAGGACCAGGGCGGATTCGGCGGTGGCGTCTATGTGCCTGGTGACCTCGACACCAACATGACCACACTGAACAACGCCCTCAAGGCGTTCAACGACGTCATGCACGAGCTCGAGACCTACGAGGCATCGCTCAGCCTGCCCTCGGGCGAGGCCTTCAACTACGACGACTTCATGCTCGTTTCGCACTCCGACTTCAACCGAACCTTCACCCCGAACGGAACGGTTGCCGGTCCATCCGGATCCGACCACGCATGGGGGACGAACGTCTACATGATGGGCGGCGACGTGAAAGGGAAGAACGTCTTCGGCTACTACCCCGACCTCGACCCGACCGGAAACTGGACCACCCCCGGCAGCAGCCGCGGACGCTGGGTTCCCACCGCCGCGGTCGAGCAGTTCTCCGCGCCGCTCGCCAAATGGTTGGGCATCGGCAACTCCGAGATCGCCACGATCTTCCCGAACCTCGAGCGCTTCGGCGATCCGTTCACTGCCGGCTACGACCCGACCGACTTCGATTCCATCCTCGCCAACGCCAACCTGGATTACATCAGCGGTATCTAATCGGTCTTGTCTCCTCTTGTCAGAGCATTGCTGATCACCGCCGGTCTTGCGGTGATGGCGGTTTTGGGTGCGTTTCTTTACCTGAATATCACCTCGGAAAAGTCGCCGAACTCCGAGGCGATTGCGACGGGGGGATTTCCTTCGCAGGCGAGTCCGCCGACGGCCGAGTCCGTCAATCCCGGTGCGTCTTCACCGTCGACGGGCCGGGAAACCGGTCCTGATTCCGAACCGGAGGCAGGGAGCGGGCGAGGCAATCCTCTCGCACCGGAGCCGATTCCCCTCAATTTGGACGGCCCCGCCTTCGAGCGTCTCGGCGACGACCGGGTTCTGAAAAAAGACGTCGTGGCCATGGCGCGTGATCTCCACGATCCGGAGCAGGATCCCGTCGAAGACGTCCAGATCCTCAAGTCTCTCGTTGGTGCCTACCGCGAGATTTTCCGTGAAAACCCCATCGCGGGAGAGAACTGGGAAGTGGTCGAAGCGCTCACCGGCAGGAACAAATACCGCATGGTCTTTATCGAACCCACGCACCCCGCCATCGACGAGAATGGCGAACTCCGCGACCGCTGGAAGGTGCCCTACCGCTTTCACCCCATTTCCAAGGACCGCATGGACATCCTCTCCGCGGGGGAAGACCAGCAATTCGGAACCGGGGATGACATCATGGTCGACGAGCCGGCCGACATTGATCAGGGTTCGCGCCGCTAGCGGGAAGAAGGAAATTCAGAGCGATCTGAAAGAACGAGGCATCCCTCCTTTAACAAGCATTGACTGAGCCCATTTCAATCCCATCAATTCTTTAGTCTGGGATGAAAAATTCGAAACTGTTCGCCGTCGCTCTTGGGCTAATTCTGCATTCCTGCAAGGGAAGGTCCCAGGTTCAGCAGATGAACGTAATTGAGTTTGAGCCGCATCTGGAAAAACCATATGAAGCTACCGAGTTATATGGAGTCGGTTTTAGCGGGTATGCCGATGCGTCTGAACAGAGTAATGTCAAACTGCTTGGATGGAAGCAAGGGGCTTCCACGAGAAGTGGTGCACGTGGGAGTGCCGAGAATATTGATCACCTCACGAGACGGAGAGGAACACTTGTTGCCGTTAAAGTGGATTGGCGAGGTT
>JBCDLR010000205.1:0-7354 GCA_038745205.1 Verrucomicrobiota bacterium | reverse complement strand
GGCCGCCGTTTCCTGCGCGATTGGAGGAGAACTCTACGTGCCCAGCAAGGCGCCTGTTTACGAAGAACCCAGCCCTCTCCTCACCGGTTCAATCACGGCGGGATATGAGAGCCAATACAATTTCCGAGGCGTCGACTTCGGCGAACACGCACCTTGGCTCGGAGTTGATCTCAACTACGACATCTCCGACAGCGTCTATTTCAACTTCGGTGTCTGGTATATCAACCCGACAGCAGAGTCCTTTGGTTCCGATGCCAATGACGAACTCGATCTCTACGCTTTCGTTGGCAAGACCTTCGGAAACTGGGACATCAACGTCGGAGGCACGGCCTTCTTCTTCACCGAAGCCGATGCGACCGCCCAAGAGCTCGGACTGAACATCGGGTATTCCGTGTCCGATAATCTTGGCCTTGGTTTCACCTACTACTACGACTTCGAGACCGAAGGTTCCTACCTCGAGTGGAGCGGTGGATACTCTCTCGCTCTCACGGACATGATCTCCGCTGAGTTCTCCACAGGCATCTCCGTCGGCGACGACTACTACGGTGTTGACGGCGGAAACCATGTCTTCGTTGACTTGGCTCTTCCCATTGCCTTGAGCGAAACCGTTTCCTTTGTTCCCCACATCCTTGGAACTTTCGCCATCGACGGTCTCGACGACCTCGGTGAGCCTGACCACGTGGTCGGCGGAGCTTCTCTTTCCGTCAGCTTCTAAGCGAAACGCTTTTCATAGACACTACTACAAGCTCTCTTGTGAGAGCAG
This sequence comes from Verrucomicrobiota bacterium, assembly GCA_038745205.1. GTDB lineage: Bacteria > Verrucomicrobiota > Verrucomicrobiia > Verrucomicrobiales > DEV007 > JBCCWV01. The sequence continues at coordinate 6,591 of JBCDLR010000205.1, read as the reverse complement.
GTTTCTCGGAGCCTTCCCCATTTGGGGAAGGCTTTTTTTCTTTCGGGGCAGGTTGTCGCCGGGATTGGTACTACTTTTGCTCTCAAATTTATTATTCCTCCGCACCATGGATGACGATTTCCCATCTCTTCCGACGTCGAACCGTGCCCCGGTGAAGCGTCTGAGCATCTCCCTTCCGGAGCCGGTCTATCACAATCTCAGCAAGCTTGTTGCCGATAGGGGGTTCGAAACCCGTTCTCAGGCGATTGCTTCCATCATTGATGAGAGTTTCGCCCAGTTTCAAGAAGAGGTGGGAGATAGAGTGATGGTGGGGACCATCACCCTTTTTTACGAGAATCGCCAGGGAAGGGTGCAGGGGGAATTGGCACGCGTTCAGCAGAAGAACATTGCTGAAATCATCAGTTCGCAGCATGTGCTGCTTCAAAACAATCATATGATGGAGATCATTCTCGTGCAGGGGCCGGGCGACAGGCTGCGTGACATCTGCAACGAGTTCATCACCTGCAAAGGCGTGCGTGGGGGGAAGCTTTCCCTCAGTTCGGAAATCATGCCGCCGCTGCACTCCCATAATAAACGAGATGCAATCGCCCGGGATTCGAATTCCTGAATTTCGCGGATTTGGAAATCATGTCACAAGAACCCATCTATGAAGTCAACTGTCCCGCAGGGGGTATGTGGTCGAAGGTTATCTCACGGGGGAAGGTTTTGCGTATCACTGACGTAGAAGGCGGTCTCAACCTCTCCGCCCTCTTCTATAATGCAGACGATCGAACCGAGCGTTACAACATGCCGGACACCCTGAAAGGGCAGCAGATCTTTTTCCTCACTCACCCCTTTTGCCTCCACACCGACATGGGGAGAATCATCGCTTCCATGGTGACAGATACCTGCGGCTGGCACGAGACTGTCTGTGGAACGACGACGGCGGAAATGATTCAGGAGAAGTACGGGGAAAAAACCTACCAGGATGCCCGCAATGACTTCTACAGGAATGGCCAGGATGGTTTCATGACCGAACTTTCGAAGTGGGGTCTTGGAAGAAGGGACGTCGTGCCTAACGTGAATTTCTTCAGCAAGGTGGTCGCGGCCGATGAGGGGGAGTTGACGTATATGCCGGGAAACTCCGTGGCAGGCGATTACGTGGAATTGCGGTTTGAAATGAACACGCTGGTGGTCCTCGTTTCCACGCAACACCCACTCGATCCTGGTGAGTCCTATGCGCCCAAACCTTTCTCCTTGTCTGTCTTTGTTCCGGATCCGGCCGATGCGGACGGCGACGCCTGCAGGAATTCCAAGCCCGAAAATCAGTGGGCCTTCACAAACACTGATGATTACAATCGTCTTCGATTTTCTACAGCATGAGCACTTCTCGAATAGATGACACCGTCTTGGCCGGCGATTGGTGGATGAAACTGATCCGTAAGGATGAGTATCTCTGCATCACGGATCTGGAAGGCAACCAGGCCGCGGACACGCTCTTCTACAACGCCCGGGATTTTGCTGACAGGTACAGTGCGGCGGACACGATCGCGGCTCAACAGTCACTCTATCTTGCGGAAGGTTCGACCCTCGTGTCCTCGGGAGGTAACGCCATGTTGAAGATCACCGGGGACACCTGCGGGCGACATGACACGATCGGCGGTGCCTGCTCACGCGAGAGCAACACGATGCGATACGGTCTTCACACGGAACCGATGCACGCGTGCCGCGACATTTTTCTCGCAGGCCTTCACGCCTGGGGCGAAGGCCTCGGGAAGCGCGACATCACCTGCAACATCAATTTCTTCATGAATGTGCCGGTGACACCCGAAGGAGAGCTTAACTTTGCGGACGGCATTTCCGGTCCAGGACGGTTTGTCGAATTAAAAGCGGAGATGGACGTCGTCTGCCTGATTTCGAATTGCCCCCAGCTGAACAATCCATGCAATGCCTACAATCCCACGCCAGTGCGGGTTCAGGTGGGATCAACCATGAACGGGGTAGCTGATGTTTGAAAAGATTCTTGTAGCGAATCGCGGGGAAATTGCTTCCCGGGTCATCAGGACAGTGCGGCGAATGGGAATCGGCTCGGTCGCGGTCTATTCGGAGCCGGACTATCCATCTTCGCATGTAGCGGCGGCTGATGAGGCGTTTCTTCTCGGGCCGGGTCCGGTCCGCGAAAGTTACCTGAACATCCCGCGCATCATGGAGGTCATCCGTGATAATGGAGTCAACGCGGTTCATCCAGGATACGGATTCCTGAGCGAGAGCGTCGAATTTTCAGGGGCATGCGAAGAGGCTGGGATCGTCTTCATCGGGCCGACTGCGCAACAGATCGGTGAATTCGGGTTGAAGCACCGTGCGAGAGAACTGGCGGTGCAGGCGGGAGTGCCTTTGCTCGGTGGAACGGGGATTTTGGAAAGTGCGGACGAAGCCCTGGGCGCCGCCGAGAAGATTGGATTTCCAGTCATGCTGAAGAGCACGGCAGGTGGCGGTGGTATTGGTATGCAGGCCTGTCACACGGCTGATGAATTGATCCAAGCCTACGAAAAGACGCGGCGCCTTGCGGAGTCGAACTTCGGGAATGCCTCACTCTTTCTCGAAAAGCTGGTGGTCCAGGCGCGTCACGTCGAGGTGCAGTTGTTTGGAGACGGGCAGGGGAAAGTCGTGGCGCTTGGTGAACGGGATTGTTCGGTGCAGAGGCGGAACCAGAAAGTCATCGAAGAGTCTCCTGCCATCGATCTGCCGGAGAGCGTTCGAGAGGAAATGCTTTCGGCGGCGGTACGCCTTGGCGAGTCCGTGCGCTATCGCTCGGCGGGAACGGTGGAATTCCTCTACGATGCGACCGCCGAAGAATTCTATTTTCTAGAGGTCAACACGAGACTCCAGGTCGAGCACGGGGTGACCGAGGAAGTCTGGGGGGTGGATTTGGTGGAATGGATGATTCGCTGTGCAGCGGGCGAACTGGACCTCGCTGATCTGGAGACGAAGATCGTCCCCAGCGGCCATGCCATCGAAGCGCGCCTGTATGCGGAAAATCCGGCTCAGGATTTCCGACCCTCGCCGGGTCTCGTCACCCAGGCGGAATTCCCGACGGATGTCCGGATTGACGGCTGGATCGAGTCGGGTGTCGAGGTTCCTCCCTTCTATGATCCGCTGCTCGCCAAGATCATCGTGAAGGGTGAGAACCGCCGGGAGGCGATGGACAAGTTGGTCAGGGCGCTCGAAGAAACGCGCATTTACGGCGTTGAAACCAATGGCGACTATCTCGAAGCAATCGCAAGGGATGAAACGTTTCGCGAATCCGCGGTTACGACGAAGTTTCTGTCCGTCTTCGAAGCTCCTGCGGACACGGTGGAAGTGCTCAAGCCGGGGGCGATGACCTCGGTGCAGGATTTTCCCGGGCGCGAGGGGTTCTGGGAGGTTGGTGTTCCGCCTTCGGGGCCGATGGATAGCTATTCATTCCGGTGCGCGAATTCCCTCCTCGGAAATCCGGAACGGGCTGCGGGCCTTGAGGTCACGATGACTGGTCCGGAGTTGCTCTTTAACACTGACCTGCGCATCGCCGTATGCGGAGCGGAAGTCGAGCTGTCAGTCGACGGGGTGGAGGTTGAGCTTTGGAAGCCGCTTGAGATTCGTGCGGGACAGCGACTGAAGGTGGGCAATGTGGCCGGGGGCGGATGCCGGACCTATATTGCCATGGAAGGTGGCCTCGACCTTCCGCTGATTCTGGGAAGCCGGTCCACTTTTGTCCTCGGCAAGTTCGGCGGGCATAGCGGCAGGGTGCTGCGACAAGGAGACCTTCTGCGACCCGCGCGGGAGAAAGCCGTCCCTCCGCCTCAGACGGACGCCGATCTTCGCGGGCAGTTCGCGAGCAGGTGTGAACTCGGGGTGATTTACGGTCCCCATGGCGCTCCGGACTTTTTTACGCCGGGCTATATAGAGACGTTTTTCTCCAGCGACTGGACGGTTCACTACAATTCAGACCGAACGGGAATCCGGTTGGTCGGTCCCAAACCCGAATGGGCCCGGGAAGATGGAGGCGAAGCCGGGCTTCACCCCTCGAATATTCACGACAATGCTTATGCCATCGGGGCCGTCGACTTCACGGGGGACATGCCGGTGATTCTTGGTCCGGATGGTCCGAGCCTTGGGGGGTTTGTTTGTCCTGCGACGGTGATTCACGCGGACTTGTGGAAACTCGGTCAATTGAAGGCAGGCGACATCGTTCGCTTTCATCCGGTATCCCACGAAGAAGCGGTCATTGCACGCGAGTTGATGGACGAAGCCATCGCTTCGCTGCGGGAGGTGCCGTCCCGCCGGCGGCATTCGCTCAGCTTGCCGGAGATTGAAGCCTCCCCGGTCATTTCCACATCGGGCGATGGCCAGAAGAAGGTCGTGGTGCGACCGGCGGGGGATTCCTACCTGCTTGTCGAATTCGGGCCGAACCTGCTGGATCTGGAGCTGAGGTTCCTGGCGCAACTCTACTACGCGAAATTCGAGACGATGAGTGTTCCGGGCATCGTCGACATCACCCCGGGCATTCGGTCGCTGCAGGTGCACTATGACCCGCTGAAACTGTCTCGGGAAACACTGCTGGAAACTCTGGGAGGATTCGAGGCTGATTTGCCGCCCCTTGAGGAAGCGAGGTTGCCCTCGAGGATCGTCTGGTTGCCGCTCTCGTGGGACGACCCGGCGACGCGGGAAGCGATCGAAAAGTATGACAAGTCGGTGCGGAGGAATGCTCCGTGGCATCCGAGCAACATCGAGTTCATCCGGAGGATCAACGGTCTCCAATCCATCGATGAGGTGAAACGGATTGTGTTCGATGCGAGCTACCTCGTGCTCGGACTGGGGGATGTCTATCTCGGCGCGCCGGTGGCGACTCCTGTCGACCCCTGTCACCGGCTGGTTACGACGAAGTACAATCCGGCGAGAACGTGGACGGCCGAGAACTCGGTCGGGATCGGCGGCGCCTATCTTTGCGTCTACGGCATGGAGGGACCGGGCGGCTACCAGTTCGTGGGCCGGACCATTCAAATGTGGAATCCTTACCGTTCGACGGCCGACTTTGAAGAGGAGAAGCCGTGGCTCTTGCGGCATTTCGACCAGATTCGCTTCTATCCGGTGAGCGAGGATGAACTCACGGAGCTGCGCCGGGACGTTGTGCTTGGCCGGTGTCGATAAAAGGTCGAGGAGACGGCGTTTTCCCTGGAGGGGTATCAGAAGTTCCTGGAAAAGAAAGGAGAGGAAATTGCCGAGTTCAAGCGCATCCAGCAGAAGGCGTTTGAGGACGAGCGCCGCCGCTGGGAGGAGGCAGGGCCCCCTGACCTCGTCCAGCAGGATGAAGGCGGAAAGGCATCCGCCGACGAGATCGAGATTCCTGAAGGCGCGTTCCCCGTCGTCGCCGAGATGACGGGAGTTGTTTGGAAACTCGCGGTCTCCGAAGGCGATACCGCGCAGGCAGGCGAAACCGTCGTTGTTCTTGAGGCCATGAAAATGGAAATGGACGTCCTTGCCGGTGATTCCGGAAAGGTAACACGAGTCTGTTGCGAGGAAGGCATGAGCGTACAGCCCGGCCAGGTTCTTGCCATCATCGAACCAGAGGGAGGGGCCTGAGGTGAACCTGCGGATACATCACTTGCGGAAGAGCTACCGGGAAGGCACGAGGACACCCGTGGACGTGATCGCGGAGTTGATTCCGGAACTGGCGGCGTCCGATTCGCGCATTTGGATTCAACGCGTCCCGGACGAGCAACTTCTTGAGATCGCGAGGTCCCTCAAGGGAAAGGAAGATTTGCCGCTTTACGGGATTCCGTTCGCCATTAAGGACAACATCGATCTGGCGGGCGTTCCAACGACCGCGGCCTGTCCGGGTTATTCCTATGTCCCGGAAAAATCCGCGAGTGTTGTAGAGAGATTGATCGAGGCGGGGGCGATTCCGCTGGGAAAGACAAATCTTGATCAATTCGCCACGGGCCTTGTTGGCGTGAGGTCTCCCCACGGGACGCCCGCGAATCCTTTCGACGAGGATTTCGTTCCCGGTGGGTCGAGTTCGGGCTCGGCAGTGGCGGTGGCGCGGGGACTTGCCAGTTTCGCGCTCGGGACCGACACGGCGGGATCGGGGAGGGTTCCCGCTGCGTTCAACAATCTCTTCGGATTGAAGCCGACGATTGGAAGATTGAGCACGGCCGGCGTCGTTCCCGCTTGCCGGTCACTCGATTGCGTTTCCGTTTTTGCGCACAGCGCCGCCGAAGCGCAGTCCGTACTTTCCGTGGCGGCGGAAAGTTCGGGAGGGAGCGCCTACCAGCCGTCCGGGAAAGTGCTCGGCGTTCCACCGAGCGACCAGCTGGAGTTTTTCGGGGATGCTGAGTCGGAGGGGCTCTTCTTCGGAGTGGTTGAGAGGCTTCAATCGCTGGGCTGGCAACTGAAGGAAACAGACTTCACGCCGTTCCTCGAGGCGGCGAAGCTTCTCTACGACGCTCCATGGGTGGCGGAGCGATACGCGGCGGTCGGGGATTTCATTGCCGCGAATCCGGAGGCGGTGCACCCGGTGACGAAGCGCATCATTGAAGCGGGAGGGAACTTGTCGGCGGCCGACGTCTTCCGGGG
>JBCDLR010000204.1:0-7429 GCA_038745205.1 Verrucomicrobiota bacterium | reverse complement strand
TGATATTTACGGGTGACAACGGCACCTACGAGTCAGTGACGTCGGATTTCCGCGGCCAGAAGTATGTCGGCTTGATGACCGCCGGCCAACTCACGACAAAAGGCACATGGGTTCCGTTGTCCTTCGATTTCCCCTTTCCACCGACATACTTCTGGCCGCGGAAATCCGACGTCACGGACTCGTAGGTGCCGTTGTCACCCGTAAATATCACCAGTGTATTCTCGCGTAGTCCCGTTTCCTCGAGCTTCATCATGACCTTTCCAACCATCTTGTCGGTGTAGAGCACCATGTCGTCCCAGTATTCCGGCCCCTTGAATCCTCCCGGCTCCCCCTTCGCGTCTTTCCACATCGTGGGATCCCACTCGTCACTGTCCGGCGTCGGAAGGAATGGCCAGTGAGGCGCGATCATCGGGTAGTAAACGAAGAAGGGCTCCCCCTTGTTCTTTTCAATGAACTCACAGATGTAGTCGGTCACGAGATCAGGACCAAACTCGCCATTCTTGAAGTCCTTTTCCTCGCCATTGATTTCGAGTCCGGGATTCGGGTAGCGACTCGGGCGGCGGGTCAGTTGCCAAAGGCAATACTCGTCAAAGCCAAAATTATTCGGCCCCTCGAAGCCACCTTCCAGCTGCCACTTCCCGGCGACAAGGGTGCGGTATCCAGTCTCCTTCATGAGATGACCAAACGTCGTGGCCTCGGGATCCAGCAGGCCGAACTTGACGTAGTTCCGGTTGTTATAGATCCCGGTCATGATTTGGACCCGGGACGGGGTGCAGATGGGCTGGGAATGCGCATTCTCAAACCGCATACCACTCGCCGCCAGCGCGTCCACGTGGGGAGTCTTGTTGTTCTGGCCTCCGTAGCAGGAGAAGCACTCCCACCCAATGTCGTCAGCCATGATGACGATCACATTCGGTCGGTCGGCGGAGGCAAAACTCGGAAAGAAGAAGGCACCCATGAGCGCCACGAGAAAAGGTCGGGGGATAAAGGCAATCACATCGAAATACAACCCCAACCACGGAATTCTCAATCAATTATCAATTACCCCGTTTCCTCCCCCAATCGCTCACACTTCTCCATTCTCCGCCGCAGTTCATTCCTCCCCTCGGAGAGTGAAGACTGGAATATCCGGAAGGAATCGTTGGCAATGAGCTTTTCGGCCGCCAACTGCCGCACGGCTTCCCGGTTCATCCGCCACAAGTCCTCGTCCATTTCCTCCAGTTCCTTCATCGTATGGTCACTTCCACGGAGGTCGGCAAGAAGGTTGTCCAACTGAATGTAAAAGCCGTCGATTCGGTCCTTCTTCCGGTGGTTCACCCACTTCCTCATCGAAATGGTGAACCCCGTGAGGGCCAGGACCAGCGACAGCAGGAAGCCGAACAGTTCTGCGTTCTGCCGAAGAAAGCCCGGATCGTGACGATGAAGGTAACGGTAGGAACCTCGATGGATCGGGAACTGGAGTTGGCCGGGATCGAAGTCTTCCGTGATCTGGGCCGTGCTCGGATGTCCCTGGGCAAGCGCGGAACGGTTCTCGATCAACACCTCCGCGATCAATCGACCATGCTCGTCGCGAAGAGACTCATTCGCGACGAGAATAGCGCGAATGGAGATTGCTGGTTTCGACTCCCGGGGAATTCCCTTCGTTTCTTCGCCAGGAGCCTGATAGGTGAAACGAGGAATCATGGTCGAACCGACAAAGGGATAAGTCAGACGAAAGCCTTCGATCTCACTCCCGGGACCAATCGACGCACCAATACCCACAAAACGGTAGTCTCCTTTTTCCAAGAGCGTTTCCAACGCCGGTGACTTGAGTCCCATGGCCATGACAAAGGCATCGACTTCCCCTGACTGTAGCGCTTCACAGGCCTCCGACACGCCAAGTTCATGAACCTCGATTTCCCCGGAAAGGCCATAGTGGTCGAGGAGTGAGGCGAGCAATCTGGGCGTTCCACTTCCCTTTCGGCCGCCAGCGATCGTCGTTCCCCGCAGGTCGGAAACGGAATATACCTCGGAAGAAGCAGGCACGATAAAGTGCAGTATCCCCTCGTGAAGCGGCAAGACACTTCTTACCCCGTTCGCCGCCAGTCCCTCGAGGAAAACATCGTTCTGCACGATGGCGAGACTCCTGCCGTTCGCGTCAGACGCCACCGCACGAAGGTTCTCCACGGACCCTGCCGTCGTCCTGACCTCCACTTCAATCCCTCGATTCCCTTCGCTCAACTGCCTTGCGATCTCATCGGCAACCTCAAGGTATATCCCTCCCTTCTGCCCGGAATAGAGAACCAACTGGTGAACCTTCTTCCTCGACATCCACGCCCCGGCGACGATGGCCAGGGCGAGGACACCAAGCAGAACGGTCAAAACCGCATATGCCAACCCTCCCCGGTCAATCACGCCATCCGCCTTCGCTTCTACCTTTGCGCTGGATTCCATGCTGACAAAGTGTTGGAATCTTCTTCATGAGTCGTCAAATGATTGCGACACATCCCCCCTTCGAACCCGGAGAATAACCTGTCGACGAAGTCCATCATGACCCCGCACCCCTCTGAATACCCTTCGTTCACGCCCCCCGGTGTTGGCGACCTGAATGCGGTCATCCGCGACTACGATATCCTGAACCTTTTTGCCTCCGATCAGAATGGCGCCCTCTACCGGGCCCGGCATGACACCCTCGATCGGGATGTCTGCATCAAGGTTCTTCCCCCGGTCGACGAGGAAAACCGCGAAAGGTATTTCAAATCGTTTCGCCACGAAGCCCGGACGATGGCAAAGTTGACCCACTCGAATATCGTCAAGGTCTACGACTTTGGGCAGACCGGGGCAGGCCTGAACTACTTCGTCATGGAATACGTCGAGGGATCCGTCTTCCGCCGCATGCTCGACCATGGCCAACTAACGATGGACCACCTCTTCGGATGGATCACCCCGATCTGTGCCGCTTTGCACTACGCGCACGAACAAGACGTCGTTCACTGCGACATCTCCCCGCCCAACATCCTCGTCACATCACATGGCGAAATAAAGATCGCCAACTTCGGACTCTCCCGGCTTGCCGGACAATCAACAACCGGTCATGGCCGTCTAAGTGAGTATGCCGCACCGGAGTGCTATCAACGGCTCTTTCCCATCGACTTCCGTGCAGACATCTACTCCCTCGGCATTGTTCTCTATGAACTGCTCACCGGCCATCCGCCCCGCGGCACCTATCGCCCTGTTCACGAGATCGTCGAGGTTGACGAGCGATTTGATGAGGTCATCCGCGGAGCCATCGCCATTGATCGCGAGGACCGCTGGCAAAACACGCTTGAGATCAGTTCCCGTGTGACCCGCATTCGTGCAAGTCCCTGAAGAGGAAACGTGGAACTCAACACCCGCCACCCCAGGACTCTCAGGCCGCCACTGGCAATGGCTCCTCATCCCGCTTGCTCGATACCGGCCAACCTGCCGCCTCGAGATAGATTCCTTCCAGCCTTCTTGCGATACTCTCCATGTCGATACCTTTTTCGATTAGTTTATCGTGGCCGTTATTCCGAGCGGGCAGGTCACCATCAAGGAGATGCTGGAATGCCCGAGCCCACTTCATGGGATTGTAGCCAATGACGCGGGAGCCTTCGACACCATCCAGCATGAATTCCACATCCCCGCAAGGCGTCCCGAAAACCGGGCGCCCACAGGCCGTCGCCTCCTTCACCACGTTCGGAGATCCTTCATGATGCGAGGTCAAGACGACCAGGTCGGCAGCATTCATGTATAGCGGTATCTCATCGTGCTTGATTATGCCTCCGGCAAAGGTCAGCACCCGGAAGGTATCGGCCAGAAATTTGGAAAGAGCGTCTTCCAAGAGGGCAAAATTCTTGATCTTGTTCGCGGGGTCCGCTCCAAAGAGAATCACCGGGCGCTTCTCTTCCGCCAATCCGATCCGCTCACGACATTCGGTTCTGTCCATGGGGCGAAACTTGGAGATATCCACTCCATTCGGCACGATGGAGAGCGATTCGACAATCGACTCGACCTGACGCGCAAGGACCGCCGATTTCACGATGGCTTGGGCGTCTTGCCGGGCTAGACAACGATTGAGCGGCGCGTAGAATCGATCACGAAGGCGCGGCCTTCCCGTCGTCGGCCGATCGCCCAGCAGATCCGTTCCACAATACGAAGTCACGACCGGCTTGCCTCCTGTCCCAAGAATCTTCACCATGCTCGCAAGGTTCCCATAGTGGACGTGAATCACATCGAAGTCCTCCTTCAGTCTTGCGCGGAGTTCCCCGAGGTTTTTCAAGTATGGCAGCGGCCCCTGCCCCCCGGCGATGACGTGAACCTCGGCGTCGACAATGCCCTTCAATGAATCGATCTGGGACTTCACGAACGTACCACGGGCGGGCCTCTGCGGAGTCGGATACATGGGAGTAACATGGAGCACACGGAGTTTCTGATTCATGATACTTTGGGTTCAGGTTCTCAGCTTGAGGCCGTTCTTCCCTCAAACCAGCGGCGGGCCACGAAGAGCATCCAAAGGAAGTTTCCGTAATCCTGTCGGCCACTGACGGTGTCATTGACCACCTCTCCGAGCACTCGTCGGTTCAAGCCAATGTCGAGGTTTCGAAGCATTTCCAACCGTCGCTCAAAGTCGCGCCCCTTGAACCACTCGCGAAGAGGAACGCCAAAACCCTTCTTGGGCGCTTTCAGCAGTCCTTCCGGAAGACGGCGGCCCACGGTTTCCCGAAGGACCGACTTCCGCTCATAGCCACTCATCTTCACATCCTTGTGCACGGCAGCCATGTATTCGACAAGGCGGTGATCGAGAAACGGAACACGCGTTTCAAGGGAGTGCGCCATCGACATCCGGTCGACTTTCACCAGCATGTCGTTCGGCAGGGAATTCTTCAGGTGATAATACATCAAGCGATAAAATGGATCGCGATAGGGACACTTCCTCATCAGGTCGCCTATGAAGTCTTCAATGGGAACGGTCTCGAAGGGCGCCCCGACCAGCATCTCCTTTACCATCTTCTCGTTCCCCCAGGCAATTTTTGCGATGAGCCGCGACTCGAAGTCCATTGCCGACGCCTTCGCGACCTTTGCCCCCCGGTTGACTTTGTATCTCAATCCGCCACGGGTCATCGAAGCTACCACGCTACCCGCGCTCGCGAGGCCCTTTTGCACAAGCCGGGGAAGTCTTTGGTAGGCTCCGGCGAATTTCTCGCCCTGATACATGGTGTATCCGGAAAGAACCTCGTCCCCGCCGTCACCAGTCAGCACCATCTTGACGTTTCGCACAGCATACTCCGCCACATAGCCGGTCGGTATGGCGGAGGAATCCCCAAATGGATCATCTTAGTGGTGATGGACTCGTTCCAGTGCAAGGTCGAAGGCATCGGGATCGACCGTTTGCTCGTGGTGCCTTGTTTCGAATCGATCGGCCACCATCTGCGCCAGCGGCCTTTCATCAAAGGCCTTCTCATCGAAACCGATGGTGAATGTCCCGACAGGGTGACTCGAAACCTCCGACATCAAGGCCACCACTGAGGAAGAGTCGAGCCCACCGCTGAGGAAGGCACCGAAGGGAACGTCACTCCGCATTCGAATCCTCACGGAGTCCTGCAGGAGCGCTTCAAAGTTTTCATGAACCTCTACCCGGTCGCGAATCATATCCCCATCTTCGACTGCGGGAAGATCCCAGTATTGCTGCTCCAGCAGAACATCCCGCTCAAAGACCACGAAATGGCCTGGCGGCAGGGACCTGACGTGCCTGAAAAAGGTATGCGGAGCCGGGACATAGCTGAGACAGAGGTACACCTCCATCATCGAGTAATCCGGTTCCCTTGGAACCCCGGCTTCAAGCACGGCCTTGATCTCAGATCCAAAGATGAGAGATCCGCCCCAGTCGGCATAATAAAGCGGCTTTTCTCCAATGCGGTCCCGCGAGAGAAACAGTCTTTGCGCATTCGAGTCCCAGATGGCGAAGGCCCACATACCGTTCAGTCGGCACTGGGCGGCCGTCCCCCATTCACGGTAGGCTGCGAGGATGACTTCGGTATCGCTGGAAGTCTTGAATTCGTGCCCCTTCCCCTTCAGCTCCGCGCGCAATTCCACGTAATTATAGATCTCGCCATTGAAGGCGATCACGTTGCCGAAGTCATCACGCATCGGCTGGTCGCCGGTGTGCAGATCGATGATCGAGAGCCTGCGGTGCCCGAGACCGGTGTTTCCCTTGGACCAGTATCCCGCCGCGTCCGGGCCACGGTGGACGAGCACGTCCGTCATCCGGCGCAACTGTTCCGGTTCGACGGATCGAGAACTATCCCGGTGGGTTATGCCCGTAATTCCACACATTCTTTGCTTGCCTCTCGCATTGAAACTTCTTTCGACTCCCCTGTTTGTCGTCGCACATCTTCGCAGTACCACCCAAGCGCCAGTTCCAGACCCTGTTGGATCACAAATTCCGGTTCATAGCCAAGCAACTCGCGGGCCTTTTCAATGCTCGCGAGCGAGTGACGCACGTCGCCGACACGAAAGTCCCTAAACTCAGGGTCCTGGCCGGGAATGGAATGATCCAATTCACGCAATCCACTCAGGATTGCGTGATACAACTCATTTAAGGTCGTTCTCTGGCCCACCGCCACATTGTAAATCTGATTCCTCGCTTCATCGCTCGAGGCGGTCGCCGCGAGCAGGTTCGCCTGGACGACATTCTCGATGAAACAGAAGTCGCGGCTCGTTTCCCCGTCTCCATTGATGAACACGGTTTCGTTCCGCAGGATCGCAGCCACCCACTTGGGGATCACCGCGGCATAGGCCCCGTCAGGATCCTGCCGGGGACCGAATACGTTGAAGTAGCGGAGCCCTGTCGCGGAGAAACCGTAGGTCTTCGCAAATACATCCGCGTAGATCTCGTTGAACTGCTTCGTCCCAGCGTAGGGAGAGAGCACTTTTCCAGTCACCTCCTCCACCTTGGGGAGGTCTGGATGATCACCGTAGACGGAACTGGAAGAGGCATAGACCATTCCCTTCACGCCCGCATCCCGCGCTGCAACCATCATGTTCAGGAAACCATTCACGTTGGAATCATTCGTCGTCGCCGGGTCAGCCACCGAACGCGGCACCGATCCCAGGGCCGCTTGGTGAAGCACGTAATCCGCCTCATGGGAGGCGGACTCACAGTCCTCCATCGACCGGATATCCCCTTCGATGAAGCTGAAGCGACTCCATCCGGCACGCCCCACGCAATCCCGGATATGATCCAAATTCCGTCGATAGCCGGTGGAAAAGTTGTCGAGTCCGAGTACTTCCTGGTCCAGTTTCAACAACGCCTCCACCAGGTTCGATCCGATGAATCCCGCGGCTCCCGTCACCAGCCATCGCCGCGGCGACTTACGGAGCTGTTCCTTGAGTTCTGAATAGGCACTCATAAGCAATATCTGATTGAATT